>CALYRG010000053.1 GCA_945482615.1 uncultured Clostridia bacterium
ACTTGTAGGCGCCGTGGCTGGTGCCGATGGCGATGGCCAGGGAGTCGCAGCCGGTGCGGGAGACGAACTCCTCCACTTCCTCGGGGCGGGTGTAGGACTCGTGGCCGGACTCGACACAGACCTCGTCCTCCACGCCGGACAGGGTGCCCAGCTCGGCCTCTACCACAACACCGTGGTCGTGGGCGTACTCAACCACCTGACGGGTCAGGGCAATGTTCTCCTCAAAGGGCTTGGAGGAGGCGTCGATCATGACGGAGGTGAAGCCGCCGTCGATGCAGCTCTTGCACAGCTCGAAGCTGTCGCCGTGATCCAGGTGCAGGGCGATGGGGATTTCAGGGTTCTCCTGAACAGCGGCCTCAACCAGCTTCACCAGGTAAGTATGGTTGGCATAGGCCCGGGCGCCCTTGGAGACCTGCAGAATGACAGGGCTCTTCAGCTCGCCAGCGGCCTCGGTGATGCCCTGGACGATTTCCATATTGTTGACGTTGAAAGCGCCGATGGCGTAGCCGCCGTCGTAGGCCTTCTTAAACATCTCGGTAGTGGTTACCAGTGCCATAAGAATCAATCCTTTCTTATTCAGCGGACGAGTTTGTCCACCGTTGTCCGGGGTTCATTATACCACAAATGTTGGGAATTTCAATAAAAATATTTGCCATTTTCGGGGATTCGTGGTATAATCCAATCTGATGGGCTTTCGAGCAGAACGCTTTGTGAAAACCCGCAAGATGTGAATTTCAAAGAGAACATTTTTTGGAGGTAATATACAATGAGTGAAAAAGCACTGGTTGGTTCCCTGATCGTCGGTCAGTCCGGCGGCCCTTCTTCTGTGATTAACTGCTCCGCCTACGGCGTCATCAAGACCGGTCTGGAGAACCCTAACATCACCACCGTTTACGGCGCTTTCCACGGCATCAAGGGCGTGCTGAACGATCAGCTGATGATCATGGACCAGGAGGATCCGGCTGAGCTGTCCAATATGCTCCACACCCCCTCTTCCGCTCTGGGCTCCTGCCGCTACAAGATCGCTGACCCCGACGTGGACGACACCGACTACAAGCGCATCCTGGAGATCTTCAAGAAGTACAATGTCCGCTACTTCTTCTACAACGGCGGCAACGACTCCATGGACACCTGCAACAAGATTTCCAAGTACATGAACCGGGTGGGCTATGAGTGCCGGGTCATGGGCGTGCCCAAGACCATCGACAACGACCTGGCCGGTACCGACCACTGCCCGGGCTTTGCCTCCGCTGCCAAGTATATCGCCACCTCCTTCATGGAGGTTTCCCGGGACAGCCAGGTGTACGACACCGGCATGGTCACCGTGGTGGAGTGCATGGGCCGTCACGCCGGCTGGCTGACTGCCGCCGCGGCTCTGGCCAACGTCAAGGGCGACGGCCCCGATCTTGTGTACCTGCCCGAGGTGGACTTTGACATGGATCAGTTCATCGCCGATGTGAAGCGTGTCTATGCCGAGAAGCAAAACTGCCTGGTGGCCGTGTCCGAGGGCATCCACTACGCCGACGGCACCTTCGTCAGCGAAGCCAAGACCTCCGGCACCGACGGCTTCGGCCATGCCCAGCTGGGCGGCCTGGCTGCCCGCCTCACCGACATCATCAAGGCAGAGCTGGGCGTGAAGGTTCGTCCCATCGAGCTGAGCCTGCTGCAGCGCTGCGCTGCCCACTGCGCCTCCGGCACCGACATCGCCGAGTCCTTTATGTCCGGCAAGGTGGCTGTGGAGTCTGCCGTCGCCGGTATCACCGACAAGATGGTCGGCTTCAAGTGCACCCGGGACGAAAACGGCTACCACTGCGAGCCGGAGCTGTTCGACCTGAGCCTGGTTGCCAACACCGAGAAGAAGGTTCCTCTGGAGTGGATCAACGAGGCCGGCAACGGCATCAACCAGGGCTTCATCGACTACTGCCTGCCCCTGATCCAGGGCGAGACCGGCATGGTCAAGGAGGACGGCCTGCCCCGGTTCGTCCAGCTGAAGCGTGTCTTTGCCAAGTAATTTACCCCTCTTTTTCCGCCTGTTTCCCCCCACGGGAGCAGGCGGAATTTTCTTTTGCCGTTTCTTAAATTTGTATTAACTGGAAAAATATGGGTTGACAAATGTAGTCTGTCGTGCTACTCTACTTTCAGACTACAACCGTAGCCTGGAAGGGAGAGGAATATGAACGATCCATTGGCCGGGAAAATCACGGACTCCGAGCTGGAGGTTATGAAGGTTCTGTGGGAGGCAGATGCGCCCCTGCCCATTACCCAGATCCGCATGGCCCTCCAGGAGCGGATGGGGTGGGAGGCCACCACCATTAAAACCCTGGTGCAGCGTCTGTGCAGCAAGGGGGCGGTGCTTCAGACCCGGCAGAAGTGCTTCCTGTATGCGCCGGCCCTGACGGAGCGGGCCTACAACCATTGGGCCACCGACAATCTGATTCGCAGGCTCTACCGGGGCAGCGCCAAGAACCTGGTGGCCGCGCTGGTACACTCCGAAAGCCTGACCCGGGAGGACGTGGAGGAGCTGAGCGGCTTCTTCCGGGTAGAAGGGGAGGGGACATCCGATGCTTGAGATGCTGATTGCTCTTTCCGCCTCCGGCAGTGTGCTGGCCCTGCTGCTTCTGCTGCTCCGGCGGGCCTTGGGGCGGCGGATTCCCAGCACCTTTTATTACTACGCCTGGCTTCTGGTGCTGCTGCGGTTTGTGCTGCCGGTGCCAGGACTGCTGCGGCTGGAGCGCCCTGCGGCGCAGAGTACCCCGGCGGCCCAGGTTCAGCAGCCCCTCCGGGAAAATACCCCCCGCCCGGCGGTGACCTTCGTCCCGGTGCAGACGGTTCCCTCCCCCAGGGGGGAACAGGAAACCCGGCAGGAGCCTACCCACACGGCTTCCGAGCGGGTGCAGCCCCAATCCTACGAAGCCCCCGCCCAGCGTGCCAAACCCGGCGTTACGCTTCCCCTGGCGCAGCTGCTTGGTCTTGTCTGGTGCGCGGGGGCCATGGGCTGGATGCTCTACGATACGGTTGGGTATCTGCGTTTTTCTCAGGCCCTGAACCGGACGCTGCGGCCCGCCCGGGAGCAGGAGCAGACTATTTTTGAAGCCCTGGGCGGCCCGGCGCGGCTGCGGCTGTGCAGAAGTCCCGGGGTGGGAACGCCTATGCAGCTGGGCCTCGCGGATGCCCGGCTGGTGCTGCCGGAGCGGGCGTATACCGACGAGATGCTTTCTAACATTCTGCGCCACGAGCTGACCCACTACAGCCGCCGGGACATTGCCTACAAGTGGTTCATGGAGGCGGTGTGCGCCATCCACTGGTTTAACCCTGTGGTGTGGATCGCCCGCCGGGAGCTTGCCAGGCTGTGCGAGCTGAGCTGCGACGAGCAGCTGCTGCAGGGCATGACACCCAACCAGAAGCGCAGCTACGGACAGACTCTTTTGGAGCTGGCCTCCGACCGGGCGGTACCCCGGCAGGTGATCGCCACCTCCTTTGCCACCCAGAAACGTAATCTAAAAGAAAGGCTGGAACAGATTATGACATACAAAAAATCAGGCAGGCGCACCCTTGCCCTGCTTCTGTGCGCGGCTCTGCTGCTGTGCGGCTGTGCTGCCGCCGTGGGCCCTGCCGGGGACGCCAAAGAGCCGGTAAGCTCCGGGGAGCTAATGCCCGTTACCTCCCCAACCCAGGCTCCGGAGGCCGTGGAGGTTCCCCGGGAGGATGGGGCAATTGAAGTTTCCACCGTGGACGAGCTGCTTGCCGCCATCGCTCCCAACGCCACCATCGTGCTGACGGCGGATGCCTTTGACCTTACCACAGCCTCCACCTATCCCGAGGTTGACCCGGAGGATGCGGCGGAGTATCGGATGGACGGCTATCCGGAGACGGTCAGCGCGGGAGCCTATTGCAGCTGGAACTTAAACTACTGTGACGGCTACGAGCTGGTGATCTCCGGGGTGGACAACCTGGCCATCCTTGCCCAGGAGGGCAGGGAGGTCAACCTGGTGACGGAGCCCCGGTATTCCCATGTGGTGCGCTTCTCCGGGTGCAGCGGCATCCGTGTGGAGGGCCTGACCGTGGGCCACAGCAAGGGGGCCGGTGGCTGTGTAGGCGCGGTGCTGGACTTTGAGCGGACGGACGCGGTGGCGGTGGACAGATGCCGCCTGTACGGCTGCGGCACCTGGGGCGTACAGGCAGACGACTGCCGGAGCCTGCGGGTGACCAATACCGCCATCTACGATTGCAGCCAGGGCGCGGTGAATCTCAGCAAGTGCTACGATGCCCTGCTTACCGACTGCGACTTCTACCAGATCAACGCCTATGACTCCCTGTTCAGCTTCAGCCAGTGCAGCCAGGTGGCGGTGACCAACTCCCACGTCCAGCGCAACATGGCAAACCGGATGGTTTCCTGCGATGGGGCCACCCAGGGCGTGTCCTTCCTGGGGGTGCAGCTTTCCGGCAACGCCTTCTTTGACGGCCTGTACGCCTCTATGAAAAATTCCATTGTGTTCGATGGGTGCCTCCTCAACCCCGAAAACCGGATTGTGGGAACCTTCGCCAGCAACGACATGGGCTCCGTCCCCGCTGTGGACAGCCAGGGCAAGGTACTCACGGACGATGACATCCGGGTGATGGAGCTGAAGCGCGCCGGAACCTGGGAGGCGGAGCAGCGGGTTCTGCCGGAGAAGCCCCAGCCCTCTGACGATGGGTTTATCCATGTGGATAACGTGGATGCGTTCCTCGCCGCCATCGGCCCGGACACCACCATCTACCTGGAGCCGGGCAATTACGACCTGACCACAGCCGCGGACTACGGCAGCATGGGCGGGGAATACTACACCTGGGGTGAGGAATTTGACGGCTACAGCCTGGTCATCCAGTATGTGGGAAATCTCACCATCCTGGCGGAATCTCCCGACAAGGTGACCCTGGAGACGGTTCCCCGGTACGCGGACGTGCTGCGGTTTGAAAACTGCCACGACATCACCCTCCAGGGCTTCACCGCCGGACACACCGTGGAGCCGGGCAGCTGCGCCGGAGATGTGCTGGGCTTCGTGACTACCCAGGGCATCCGGGTGGAAAACTGCTCCTTGTTTGGCTGCGGCGTCATCGGCATCCACGCCGAGTACTGCTCCCAGATGGCGGTGGAGCATACGGAAATTCACCACTGCGAGTACGCAGCGGCATCCCTGTGGGGCTGCACCAATGTGAGCTTCACAGACTGCAACATCCACGACAACGGCTCGAACACCGTGGACGTGTACAACAGCCAGAAGGTGACGATAGACGGAAACAAGCTTGCATAATTGCACAGTCCCTGCCGGAAAAACCGGCAGGGATATTTATATGGTGCTTTCGCCAGGCCCTTGGCCAGGCCCCGGATAGAAGAATGCATGGCGTCCAGCTCGTAGGGAACGGATTTATCCGTTCCGTGGCACCGGTGCGTCATGCGGAATGCATAAATGCATTCCCTACGAGAGGCGGCAGGCGTTTCGGTTATGACGAGGCCCGGGCGAATCCGTCTCCCGGTACCTTCCTGACCGGGGACATTTTGGGGAATTGTTCACGAAATGGCAACCATTTTCTGGGCGGTATGGAGTAAACTAGATGCCATCTTGCAAATTCCGGATAAAGGGGACTTACCAATGAGCGTTCAACCCAGAAACACCAAGGCGGAGCGCACCAGGCGCACCGTCCGCAAGACGGTCATCATCACGGCAATGATTCTTGCCGTGCTTTTTGTGGTGGTCATGGTTCTTCGCCAGCGGGTCGATGAAAGGGCTGCCGCAGGCAACCAGGAGAATATCCGTACCGCCCAGGTCACCACCGGCAGCATCCGCACCACCGTGTCCGGCTCCGGCACCCTGGTCAGCGAGGGGCTGGAGGATGTGAAGCTTCCCGCCGGGGTGGAGATCGACGAGACCCTGGTGGAGGAAGGGGATATGGTACATAAGGGCGATATTCTCGCCACCGTGAAGATTCCCTCGGTACGGGCCGCCCTGGCCGACACCCAGGACAAGCTGGACGAGGTGGACACCAGGCTGAAAAACGCCGGCTCCGACAAGGTGAGTACCCAGATCAGTGCCCGGGTGGCCGGACGGATCAAGGGTGTGTTTGCCGAAAAGGACGAGGATGTGGCCACGGTGATGTATGACCATGGCTGCCTTGCCCTGCTGTCCCTGGATGGGTACATGGCTCTGGAGCTGGCGGATGCCCCCTATGCCCTGGGGGACACCGTCACCGTGACAACACAGGACGGCACCGAGTATGAAGGTACGGTGGATTCTGTCCGGGCGGGGAAGGCCACCATTCTGATTACCGACGACGGCCCCCGGGATGGGGAGGAAGTCCGCGTGGACGGAACCTACACGGCGAACCTCTACATCCACCAGAGCATGAAGATCACAGGCTACGCCGGAACCATTGCCAATGTCAATGTCAAGGAAAATGACAAGGTCTCCGGCTATTCCATTCTGTTCACCCTGAAGGACACGGAGTACACTGCCAACTATGACAGCGCCCTGGAGGAGCGGGCAGAGCTGGAGGAAACCCTCCAGACCCTCATCGGTATGTATCAGGACGGCGCGGTGTATGCCCCTGTGGACGGCATCATCGATTCCATCCCCGAGGAGGAGGACGATCAGAGCGCCGCTGCATCCACTGCCGCGTCTTCCGCCAGCCTGGCGGCCATGGCCCAGAGTACGTCGGCCTCCACCCAGACCGCCTCCGCCGATACCCAGGAGGATGAGAAAATCCTGCTTCTGACCATCGACCCCTACAAGGAAATGCGCTTTGCCATCTCCGTGGACGAGACCAACATCCGGTCTCTTGCCGTGGGCCAGGAGGTTACGGTGGAGGTGGAGTCCGTGGGGGACAAGACCTACAGCGGCACCGTCTGCCAGATCGACACCACCCCGGCAAGTGCCGGCGGCGTCACCAACTACACGGCTACCATCTCCCTGGATGCCCAGGACGGTATGATGGCCGGTATGACGGCGGAGGCCTCCGTGACCATCCAGGGCATTGAGAACGCCATGCTCCTGCCGGAGGAGGCGGTGCGCAGGACCAGTTCCAGCGCCTACGTCTACACCTCCTTCGATGCCCAGACCGGCAAGCTGGGGGGCATGGTTCAGGTGCAGACCGGCATCTCCAACGGCAGCGAGATTGAGATTATCCAGGGCCTGAACCCGGGAGATACCGTGTACTACGAGAAGACCTTCGACTTCTTCAGCTTTATGTTCGGAGGCCAGGGCATGGATGCCGGCATGGGCGGCGGCGGAATGCACCCCGGTGCTATGGGCCCCGGCCGGAACCCCGGCTAAGGAGGGGCGTATGATCGACTTACAGGATGTAACCCGGGTCTACCAGGTGGGCTCCGAGCGGGTGTACGCCCTGAACGGAGCCAACCTGCATATCGATGATGGGGAATTTGTCAGCATCATCGGCCCTTCCGGCAGCGGCAAGTCCACCCTTATGAACATTGTGGGCTGCCTGGACATTGCCGACGGCGGCACCTACCTGCTGGACGGTGTGCCCATTGAGGATTATACGGAGACGGAGCTTGCTAAGGTTCGCAACCGGAAGATCGGCTTCGTGTTCCAGAGCTTCAACCTGATCAGCAAGCTCACCGCAGAGGAGAATGTGGAGCTGCCCCTTATCTACCAGCATGTGCCCAAGGCGGAGCGGAAGGAGCGGGTGGCCCAGGCTCTGGCCCGGGTGGAGCTCCAGAAGCGGGCCAAACACCTGCCCACGGAGCTGTCCGGCGGACAGCAGCAGCGGGTCGCCATTGCCCGGGCCATCGTGACCCGGCCCTCCCTGATCCTGGCGGACGAGCCCACGGGCAATCTGGACTCCAAAACCAGCAAGGAGATTATGGACATTTTCCACGAGCTGCACCAGCAGGGCAACACCATCGTCCTCATCACCCACGACAATGACGTTGCTCACCAGGCTTCCCGGATCGTCCACATCCGGGATGGAAGGCTGACGGAGGAAACGGTATGATGCAATCTTTTTCCATGGCCCTCAAATCCATTGCGGGCAACAAATTCCGGGCGTTTTTGACAATGCTCGGCATCATCATCGGCGTCATGGCCCTGGTGGTGCTGGTGAGCCTGGTAAACGGCGCTACCGGCAGCGTCACCGATGCCATTGAAAATCTGGGCACGGACTCCATCAGCGTCACCATCTCCGACGACAAGGGGATGCCTGTGACCCTGGAAACCCTGAAGCAGTGGATGGAGGAGGACACCATCGGGGTCATCGCCCCCTCCGGCAATGCCTCCGTCACCGGAAAATACGGTACGGAAAGCGACTCCGTTATCGTCTACGGCACCACCCCGGCCTATGCGGACATCAACGGCCTGAAGCTGATGCTGGGCCGGTTCCTCAAGACCTCCGACGTGCGCAACCACACCACGGTGTGCATCATCAACGAGACCGCCGCTACGGAGCTGGTGGGCTATACCGACTGCCTGGGAGAGCAGATCGCTCTTGACGGCGTGAAGTACACGGTGGTGGGCGTGCTGGAGGACGACGAGGACTCCCTCACCGCCGTGTTTACCAGCGGCATGAAGGTGGCCTACATCCCCTACACCAGTCTTCTGCGGCTGAGCTCCACGGTTTCTTCCCATATTACCAGCTTCTCCGTGATTCCGGCGGAGGGCGCGGACATGTCCGCTGCCGAGCGAACCATGGAGAGCTTGCTCCTCAAACGCTTCGACAATGACGAGGACGCCTTCTCCATCAACACCCAGGAGATTCTCACCGACACCATGGACCAGATTACCGGTGTGCTCACCATTCTGCTGGGTGGCATTGCGGCCATCTCCCTGATCGTGGGCGGCATCGGCATTATGAATATCATGCTGGTGACGGTGACGGAGCGCACCCGGGAGATCGGCATCCGCAAGGCCATCGGCGCGGGCCGGGGCGTCATTTTGCAGCAGTTTCTGCTGGAATCCGTGGTGCTGTGCCTGATGGGCTGTGCCATCGGGGTGTTCCTGTCCTGGGTGATCCTGCGGATCATCTCCATGGTGGTGGCGTCCCTGTCCCTCACCTTCCAGCTGGAATGGAAGGTTGTGGCCCTGTCCGTGGCGTTCTGCTTCCTGATCGGTGTGATTTTTGGACTTTACCCTGCCAACAAGGCGGCAAAGCTGCCGCCCATTGAGGCACTGCACTATGGCGGCTAGGAGGTGCGGCGAATGAAACTGAAAAAGGAAGCCCCAATCCCGGAAGAGGATTGGGAGGAAGACGAGCTGCCCCGCAGAAAAAAGAAAAAATGGTGGATTCTCCCGGTTTGTATCCTATTGCTTGTGACCCTGGTGATTGCATCCCTTCCTACAGCGGAGGACTTTTCCGGCAGCATCACCGTCACCCAGCGGGTGCTGAACGGTACGGCGCAGCCGGGGAGAATCGTCACCGTCCTTACCGGGGCGGGAACCCTGACCCCGGAGAATACGGAGGATATCCGTGTCCCGGATGCAGTGGAGGTGGACAGCTACCACGTCCGTAACGGCGATGCCGTCCGGAAGGGAGACGTGCTCGCCACCATCAAGCCCACCACGGTGGCCTGCGCCATCGCGGAGCTCCAGGACGTGCTGTCGGAGCTGGACAGCGCCCTGGAAAGCAAGCGTACCTCCGAGGCACAGAAGACCATCTACGCCCCGGCGGGAGGCCGGATCAAGGCCATCTATATCCAGCCCGGTGAGGACGTGGCGGATGTGATGCTCCGGGAAGGGGCGCTGATGAAGCTTTCTCTGGACGGCCGGATGAAGGTGGAGATTCCCGGGGAAAATCTGGCAGTGGGCCAGACCCTCACCGTCCGGCTGGAGGACGGCAAGACTCTGGAGGGCCGGGTGCTCTCCGTCCGGCAGGGCGTGGCCGTGGTCACCGTCCCGGATGACCGGGCGGAGCTGGACGCTGCCGTGACGGTGGAGGATGAAACCGGAACCGTCCTGGGGCAGGGCAATTTGCAAATCAACAGCGAGGCCCGGATTGTTGGCTATTATGGGACAGTGTCCTACATCCCGGTGGTGCTGAACCAGATGGTGGGCGCGAGAGGCACCCTCATCCAGCTGAAGGACACCGGAAACACGGCAGAGTATGACCGGCTTCTGAACCTGCGCGGGGAGTTGGAAGACCGGATGGACAGTCTCTATGCCCTCTATCCCCAGGGCCTCCTCCGGGCGGAGGCCGACGGCGTTGTCTCCGGCATTCCGGAGGACGCGGAGTTTGTGGAACTGACCGAGGCGGAAAAGGCAGAATACGGTATGCTCTCGGCAGGGCAGGAGACCTTCACCCTGAAGCTCCTGGGTGCGTGGGATGTTGACCGGCCCCAGCTGGTGCTGCTGGAAGGAGAAGGTGGTGATCCGGTTACTCCTCCCGGCGGTGACCCAAGCGGCGATCCGGTTACCCCTCCCGGCGGCGATCCGGGCAGCGGGGCGGCCCACTACGGCACAGGCATTGTGGTGAGCGTCGACCCGCTGATCATTCAGATCGGGGAGGGGGAACCCTTCGCGTTCACAGGAACGGTCTACGACTCTGCGGGCCAGCCTGTAACCCCCAATGTAGGCGATACTGTCTTCGTGGCCTCGGATACCACGGCCTATCTCTCCACAGGCGGCGCAATGCCCGGTATGCCGGATATGGGCGGCATGGGCTTTGACTTCTCCGGTATGATGGGCGGCTTCGGCGGCATGGGCGGAACCTATGTGGCCCCCACCCCTGCCTATGAAACCTACTCTCTGGAGGAAACCACCCTTATGAAGCTTTCCGCTCAGGAGCGTCTGTGCGTGGAGGTCCCGGTGGACGAGCTGGATATTCTGGCCCTGAAACCTGGGATGGAGGCAACGGTGACCCTGGATGCCTTCAAGGGCGAGACCTTCCGGGGGACTGTGGAGCGAATCAGCCGCAGAGGAGAAAACAGCGGCGGCAATACAAAGTTCACCGTGACGGTGGCCCTGGATGGGCAGCCTCGGATGCTGGTGGGTATGAACGCCTCGGTGTCCGTGGTGACGGCAAGCCATGACGCGGCCATCACCGTCCCGGCGGCGGCTCTGCAGGAGATCGGCGGCAAGACCTACCTCTACACCGGCTATTCCCAGAAGGAAGATACCCTTTTGAATCCTGTGGAGGTGCTGACCGGCGTGTCCGATGATGAGATTGTGCAGATCCTCTCCGGACTGGAAGCGGGAGATACCTTCTACTATCGCTACGCCGACAGCATCACCTATTCCTTTGCAAGAGACCTGTAAAAGCCAAAACCAAGCCCCCGATTCTGCAAAATGAACTGCTCCCCGTCAAGAGGACAATGAAATAATATAAGGATTTTGTGGAGAT
>CALYRG010000054.1 GCA_945482615.1 uncultured Clostridia bacterium
CAAAAAAGAGGGCTGCCTCTCATGATTTTTGCAAATCATTTTGAGACAGCCCCTTTTTTATGGGATGAATTGGAACTCGAAAGGTCGGCGGCAGCAGCGCTGCCGTAAAAACAGTCCGGTGGACTGTTTTTAGGCCGTGGAAGAGTCCCCTTTCCTTCCGAATGCACCCCTTGCGGGTGCGGACGGAAGGGAAGTAAAACGATGATGGAGGCGTGAGCAAGCGGGAACTGCTGGCCGATTCGCTGGAGAGGCGCTCCTTACGCTCTGACTAATTCTGAATTTGCTGCGCATAACATCGCAATTCCCCGAATAAAGTATGCTCATATCACCCGGAAGGTTTTCCACTTGCCGGATCGTTGTCTCCAGAAGAAAATTGTGGCACGAATGACCCAATCGCAGACCATGGCGATTGCAATGCCGATGACGCCCATTTGAAGCCCGATGCCCAACAGCCAGGACAGCAGCAGGCGCACGGCAAGGGTGGAGATAACAGATACATACATGGTGAATTTCACATCTCCCGCTGCCCGCAGTCCGTTGCTGAGGGCGCCGGAGAATGGATACGCCACGGCGTTGAACAGGTTGTGAATCAGCACCAGCCAGATGACCAGCTGCTTTGTTTCCGGCTCCAGGGCATACAGGCGCAGGAAAGCCGGGGTCAGCAGAAAGATCATAAGATTCCATGCGGAGGATATCAGAAGGGTGATTCGCGTCAGTTTCCTGAAATAATCATCTGCCGCCTGGGTATCCCCATTTCCCATGCATTGTCCGATTACTGTGATAAACACCGGCCCCATGGAAACACCGGCCAGCGCCGCCAGTGACCAGATGCTTTGCGCCACACCGTTTGCGGCAATCTGATAGGTACCAAACAGCGCTACAATGCTGCTCAGAGCAACCTTCACCAGCTGGAAAATACCGTTTTCCAATCCGTTGGGAACGGCGATGTTCAGGATGCTTTTCATCAGGCTGCCATTCCACCGGAAAATCCATTTGCAGCGGTATACAACCGGATTCTGCTTTCGGAAGCACAGCCAGGTAATCACTACAGCGGAGAAGGCCCGGGCGATCAGGGAGGGATAGGCAACACCTGCCACGCCTGCCTTCAGGACGAATACGCCGATCACATTTCCAATCACGTTGATAATATTGGACGCTATGGACAAATACATGGTGACGCTGGTCCTGCCAATGCTGCGAAACAGTGCCGCACCGGCATTATAGATGGCCAGGGCCGGATAGGAATAGGCGGAAATTCGCAGATAAAGGATGCAGGCATCCATCACATCCGTTTCAACCTTTCCAAACAACCCAGAAAGTATTCTCCCATTTCCAAGGAGCACAAGCACCCCAATGAGCACAGAAAATACCGAGGAAAAGGACAGAAGCTGGCTGGCAGCTTCTCCGGCATCCTCTGCTGCCCGCCGCCCGATGTACTGGCTGATGACCACCGCGCCGCCGGAAGCCAGTGCGGTGAACAGATAGATGAAAATGGTGTTGAACTGGTTTACCAAAGAGACCCCTGAAACCGCCGCTTCTCCGGCATAGCTGACAATCAGGGTATCCGCCAGTCCTACCAGCATCACCAGCAGCTGCTCCAAAAACAGGGGAACGATCATCGCTCTTAAATCTCTTGGTGAAAAGAGAACCGCTTTCTGTCCCATACCATTCGCTCCTTACCGAATAAATGCCTGATCGGAGGCAGGAACGCCCTTTTCATCCAGAAGGTACCGTTCCACACGCATGTGAAGGTCGTACTTCTCTCTGAGCTGGGCAATCTGCGCCATCATAGGGGAGGCATGATGAAGATCCAGTGCAGACTGATTTTCCCAGGCATCGATTAACAGAACGGTCTGCATGTCCTCCATGGGGAAGAAGTATTCATACCGCACATTTCCCGGCTCGGCACGAATCGCTTGTACAATTCCCTTTGCGGTCATTTCCTCCGCAAATTTTCTCGCATTCCCAGGCTCTCCGGTATAATAAATGTTGATGGTGATTGCCATGCGCTGACCACTCTCCCATTAAAAAATATAGGTGTCCGTTTGGAACACCTATATCCTATCGTAAACTGTTAGAAATGTCCAATGCTTATGTTCAATTACAAGAAATGCCCATAGCGCATTTCTCCGGTGTGCCGAAAAAGCTTCACAGAATTTGCCGCTTCTGCGGCAAACCCATTTCAATCCATTTTCTGCCGGGGCGTGTACCTGGCAGAAAATACTTCTCAGGCTGCAAGTGTAGAATTTGTCCGCTGTAGGCGGACAAATTCTGCGCGCAGCAGACTGCAAAATCCTGTCGAAAAGCCCCAGAGGGGATTTTCGACAGTCTGAAGAAAAGCCTATAACGCATTTCTTATATGCCGGATAAACTGGGCCTGGGCGGAGGAAAGGGCCTGATTCTTTTTCCAGACCAGCACGGAGCCTGTCTCCATCCGGGGCCAAAGGGGGACAAAGCGGAGATTCTCAAAAACCGCACCCAGATCAAAGCACAGGGCGACCCCCAACCCCTGCTCCACCATAAACGCCGCATTTACAATCAGGTTATAGGTTGCGGCGATTTCCATCTGATCAAACACAGTGCCAAACCAGCTTGCCAATTGGTTTTTTACCGGTTCCCGGCGGGACATGATCAGCGGGATATCCAGCAGATCCTCCGGCGAGACAGACGCTTTCCGGGCCAGGGGGGAGTCCTCCCGAACCAGAACACCCCACCGCTCTTCCACCGGCAGACGGATATACTCGTATTTGGAGATGTCTACCGGTTCCACCAGCAGCCCCATATCCAGAAGCCCCTTCTCGATGCGTTCCTTGATATCATCGGCAATCGCACTGTAGATGCTGAACTGAACCAGCGGATACCGTTCCCGGAAGGAAACCATGCTGGAAGAAAGCAGAGACATACTTTTCGTTTCTCCGCAGCCGATGGCAATTTCACCTGCGGGCACTTCCTCCCTGCACTGCAGCTCCTGCTTCGTTTTCTCGGACAGGGAGACAAGCTCCTGTGCCCGCCGCCGAAGGAGCATACCCTCCTCGGTCAGACGGACACTGTGCTTTCCCCGATGAAACAGCTGCACGCCCAATTCCTTCTCCAGCTGCATGAGCTGCCGGGAGAGAGTGGGCTGGGTCACATGCAGGAGCTGTGCAGCCTTTGTGATGTTTTCTTCTCTGGCGACCATCAGAAAATAATGCAATACCCTTAATTCCATACCCATCACCTCAGACAAATATGGATTATTGTAGCAGATGGTTTTACAGCTTTCAGCAAACATCAGGGCACAAAATGGCTTCCTCCCGGAGCCGACACCGGTGGAACTGTAACGGAGGATATTTCCATGAAGGGCTCCTGAAAAAACCGAATTCAGAGTCCGTTTTATGCTTATCGGGTTAACGCAGCTTCCTGATAAATTGGTGCCGGAAGGATTGCAAACGCCATGGTAGGGGCGGTTATGAACCGCCCGAGACTTTCAATCGCATTGGCTCATGCAGCAGGCAGACGCATCAGAGGTTTCCTGCCATTTGTTCCGGGTGAAAAACATCGTCAAACTGCTCCGCGGTCATCAGACCCAGCCCGACGCAGGCCTCCTTCAGGGAAATGTTTTCCAGATATGCTTTTTTGGCTGTTCTTGCCGCGTTTTCATATCCGATATAAGGGTTCAGCGCCGTAACGAGCATCAGGGAATTGTACAGGTTGTGGTTCATTTTTTCCCGGTTCGCGCGAATACCCGCAACACAGCGTTCCCGGAAGGAATCCATGCTTTCTGCCAGAAGACGGGCGGACTGCAGGAAGTTGTAGGCAAGCACCGGCATGAACACATTCAGTTCAAAATTGCCCTGGCTGGCAGCAATGCCAATGGTGGTGTCATTTCCCATCACCTGAACTGCGACCATGGTAACCGCTTCACACTGGGTAGGGTTGACCTTTCCCGGCATAATGGAGGAGCCGGGTTCGTTTTCCGGAATGAAAATTTCCCCCAGCCCGACCCGGGGGCCGGAAGCAAGCCAGCGAATATCGTTGGCAATTTTCATCAGATCCGCAGCCAATGCTTTGAGCGCGCCATGGGCAAAAACCAGCTCATCCTTTGAGGTCAGCGCGTGGAATTTGTTGGGGGCGCTTTGGAAGGTCTTGCCTGTGATCTGCGCGATGTTCCCGGCGGCGAGCTTTGCAAAGCCCTCCGGGGCGTTGAGACCGGTTCCCACAGCCGTGCCCCCCAGCGCCAGCTCCCGCAGGGGTGCCAGGGAAAGGGAAAGCATTTGGCGGTCCCGCTCCAGACTGGTGCGCCATCCGGAAATTTCCTGAGAAAAAGCGATGGGGGTCGCATCCTGCAGATGGGTTCTTCCGGATTTCACAATTCCCCGGTTTTCCTCCTCCAATTTCAGAAAAGCGGCTGTCAGCCGGTCAACCGCCGGGATCACCCGATCCTCCAGGGCCAGCACGGCGGCTATGTGCATCGCAGTGGGAAAGGTGTCATTGGAGGACTGGGACATGTTGACATCGTCGTTGGGATGCAGGAGCTGTTTCCCGGCCAGAGCATTTCCCCGGGCCGCGATGACCTCGTTGGCATTCATGTTGGACTGGGTTCCGGAGCCGGTCTGCCAGACAACCAGCGGGAAATGGGCGTTCAGCGTGCCCCGGATCACCTCGTCACAGGCCCGGCAGATGGCATCGCGTTTTTCGCCGGTCATTTTCTCCGGGCGCAGCGTGTGGTTTGCCTCGGCGGCTGCCTTTTTCAAAATTCCGAAGGCATGGATTATCTCAGGGGGCATGGTCTCGATACCCACGCCGATGGGAAAGTTCTGATGGGAGCGCTGTGTCTGGGCGCCCCAGTATTTGTCCTCGGGAACCTGGATTTCTCCCATGGAATCATGTTCAATACGGTATTTCATACTGCACTCCTTACTGAATCCAGTCCAACAGCCCTTTGCCGGAGCCGCCGGGCCGGGTATGTGACATAGAGTAACGCCTTTCGAAAGGGAATTTCAAAATACAAATGGATTATACCGCTGTATGGACACATTGGTCAATGGAAAGATGCCATGTTTTTTGATGAATTACGACGGATCAAATGCCATGACGGTTCCGCATCTGCACACGCAGCAGGTGCTTTGCTGTATCCTTATGTTCGTTTGCAGGATACCTTCTGCTGTCTGGGAAACGTCACTGTGATACGCAGGCTGTCAGGGCGGGGCTGGGAAGCATGGATCTGCCCATTATGGGCACTTGCTATGGCGCTGGCAATGGACAGGCCGATGCCGTGCCCGCCGGTCTGGGAGTTCCGGGAGGGGTCTGTGCGGTAGAAGCGCTCAAAAAGCCGGTTTAAGTTCCCCTCCGGCAGGGGAACGGCGGATACATTTTCTACCCACAGCCTTAGCTGCTTTCCCTGCTTTTCCAGACACAGGATAATTGCGGTTCCCTCCGGGGCATATTTCAGAGCGTTGTCCATGAGGATTCCCACCAGCTTTGCAATTGCCTTTTCATCCGCGTCCATGGACAGCATCGGCTCTGCGCGGATGATGAGTTCCTTGTTCTGTGCCTGAGCAAGCGTACGGAAGGACTGGGCGGTTTCCACCACCACATCGGAGATGGGGATTTCCACCAGCTCCAGCGGTGTGCCGCCCTCCTCCATCCGGGCAAGGCTCACAAGGTCATTGGTCAGATCGGTGAGCCTGCGGACATTGTTTTGAATATCTGCCAGCCACTCATTTTCTCCCAGGTCCATTTCCAGCACATCCGCGTCCGCCTGAATGATGGTCAGGGGTGTCTTGATCTCGTGCCCGGCATCGGTGATGAACTGCTTCTGCTTTTCATAGCTTTCGGCAAAGGGACGGACAATTCTGCCGGAGAAGTAAACCACAATGCCAAAGAGAACCAGGACGCCCAGAGCGGACAGAATCAGGCTGACCAGCAGAAACCGCTGAAAGGAGCCCAGCTCTCTCCCACAGTCCAGAAATCGAATGGTAATCGTATCATCCCCACTGCTCTGCCGGGAATACCGGTAGACGCTCTGAAAGCCATTATCAGAGGGCTGGGCGCAGACCTTTTCTGCAAGGGCAGTGGCTTCCTCCCTTTCCACAAAAGAGAAAACAGGTATCTGCACATCGAGAATCGTCCCGTCAGCTGCCAGCGTAACGGAGAAGAATCGGGCATAGTTGTGGCGCTCCTGCGCCAGAGGGCCATTGAAAACGATGTCCGCTTTCCCGCCGATGGTTTTCTCCATGCGTCCCAGATTGTCGGGGGACAACAGCCTGTCTGCTTCCGAAACAATGCCTGTGTAGTTTGCGATATTGATCCCGCCCACCAGCACCAGCAGCACCGTCAGCAGCGTAGACATGGCGAGGATCACAAACCGAACCCGCAATTTTTGAATCATTTGCTTTCCTCCAACACATATCCGGCATTGCGCACCGCCCGAATGGATACATCGGCATTCAATGCGGTGAGCTTTTTGCGCAGATAGGAGATGTAGACCCAGACCACACTGGATTCCATATCCGAATCCAGTCCCCAAATCTTTTCCAGAAACTGATCGGAGGAAATAAGCTGCCTGGCATTTGCCATCAGCAGCTCCATCATTTGATACTCCTTGTTGGCAAGGCGGAAGCTGCCGGTGGGAGCGCTTAATTCAAAATTGGTGCGGTTTAGTGTGAGATTGCCAAAATGCAGGGTGGCATCCACTGCCCTGTTCCCTCTGGTCATGGCACGAATCCGGGCCAGCAGCTCCTTGGTGTCAAAGGGCTTGGTCAGATAGTCGTTGGCCCCGGCGTCCAGTCCCAGAACCCGGTCGTCAATTTCCGATTTGGCGGTGAGTATCAGCACGGGAACCGGGTTTCCCTTGGCGCGGATGGTGCGCAATACGAAAATGCCGTCCGCCTTCGGCATCATAATATCTAAAATGACCCCGTCATAGTCTCCGTTTTCCAGATACGCAAGAGCCGTCTGCCCATCGTAGACCGCATCCACGCTGTAGCAGTTCTTCTCTAAAATATGGGTGATGGCCCGGGACAGGGAGCGCTCGTCCTCCGCGAACAGTAATTTCATCGTCCAGTCCTCCTTTTTCCCCTATTGTACAGCACATACATTAACTATAGCTTAAGTCGGGCAATAAGGAAACCGAAAAAATTATGAACATTTTATATCCTTTAGGTTCGCTTATGGTTGGCGTGTTATGATACGCCCATCAAAGGAGGAACGCAATATGGCATATCAATCTGTGTTTCAGCGATACGAGCTGAAATACCTGCTGACACAAGCGCAGAAAAAGCAGGTTCTTACGGCTTTTGCGCCGTATATGAAGCCGGATAACTATGGACGCACCACCATCCGCAATCTTTATTATGATACCCCCAGCTACCGTCTCGTGCGGCAATCTCTGGAACGGCCGTTCTACAAGGAAAAGCTGCGCATCCGAAGCTACTGCCAGGCAGACTCCTTCAGCCCCGTGTATGTGGAGCTGAAGAAGAAATATGACGGTGTGGTTTACAAGCGCCGGATCGGCCTTCCCGAAAAGGAGGCAATGGCTTGGATTTCCGGCAGCTTCCCATGTCTGCGTGACGAACAGATTGTAAAGGAGATCGACTATTTCATAGACTTCTACGGCCGGTTGGAACCGAAGGTCTTTCTTTCCTACGAACGGGAAGCCTACTGCGCACTGGATGGCACTGACTTCCGGGTGACCTTTGACGAATCCATTCTCTGCCGCCAGAGAAATCTTTCCCTCTGCGATGGGGTGTGGGGAGCGCCGCTGTTGGGAGCGGGACAGACCTTGATGGAGATTAAGTGCTCCGGTGGTATTCCGCTGTGGATGACAGAGGTTCTATCCACGGAAAGGATCTATAAATCCTCTTTTTCCAAATACGGCACCGCCTATCAAAGCATGATCTATCCATACTTACAGGGAGGGCGCAAATATGCTTGACTTTTTCTTTCGGGGCGTTTTTAATACAGATATATCCGAAGTGATTACAGTTGGCAGGTTTCTGCTGTGCATGGGCACCTCGCTGCTGATCGGTCTGATTCTGGCATTGAGCTGCCGCTGTCAGGGGCGCTGCACCAAGAGCTTTCTGGTGACCCTGATGCTGCTGCCTTCCGTTGTGTGTACCATCATCATGATGGTAAGCGGCAGCGTGGGTGCCGGTGTGGCGGTTGCAGGAGCCTTCAGTCTGGTACGGTTCCGCTCCGCGCCGGGCACGGGCCGGGAAATCACCATGCTGTTTCTGGCTATGGGCGCGGGACTCATCGCGGGCATGGGCTACCTTGCCTTTGCGCTTCTGTTTGCGATTATCATGTCCGCTTTAAATGTGCTCTACAATCGTCTGGACCTTGGGGAACAGAAACATGGGCAGCGGTACCGCACCCTGTCCATTGTGATCCCGGAGAGTCTGGATTACTGCGGCGTCTTTGACGAGGTGCTTCACCATTACACCACAGACTACACCCTGACCCGGGTAAAAACCACCAACATGGGAAGTATGTTCCGGCTGAACTACGATCTGACCCTGCGGGAGGGCGCAAACGAAAAGGAACTGATCGACCAGCTGCGCTGCCGGAACGGGAATCTGGAAATCATATTGGCCATGCAGGAAAGCGCTCCTGCAGAGCTGTAAGGAGGAAATGGGATGCAGAAACACAAGGTAGTCGGTCTGCTGCTCTGGGCCGCCCTGCTATTGACAGGCTGCGCTTCCGGAACCGGGACTGTGGCAACCGTCAGCGTCGTGGAGCCGTCTGCCGCGGCAGCGGCTGTGAAGGAAACCGCACAGGCAGAGAAAAGCGGCACTTTCACCAATCGGGATTTGGATGCTTCCTATTCGGAAAGTGACAGCATTGCCATTACACTGAACGGAAGCAGCATTTCCTGTGTCAGCAGCAATGTGGCTATTTCCGGTACGACGGCGACCATCCAAAAGGAAGGCATCTATCTTCTCAGCGGCACACTGGAAGACGGCTCTGTTATCGTGGATGCGGATAAAGCTGACAAAATTCAGCTGGTGCTGAACGGCGTGTCTATCCATAGCGAAACATCCGCTCCCATCTATGTCCGGCAGGCAGACAAGGTGTTTGTAACGCTGGCAGCGGGAACCCAGAACAGCCTGGGCAGTGGGGGCACCTTCACGACGGATGGGGATACCAACATTGACGGCGTTATCTTTTCCAAGGATGACCTGACCCTGAACGGCAGCGGGCTGCTTTCCATCACCAGCCCCGGCGGTCACGGCATCGTGTCCAAGGATTCCCTACGCCTCACCGGGGGCAGCTATACCATGGAGGTTTCCGGTCACGGTCTAAGCGGACAGGATGAAGTGAGCATTGCCGACGGCACCTTCGATATCGTTGCCGGGAAGGACGGTATCCATGCCGAAAACACCGGGGATGCGCAGTTGGGGTTCGTCTATCTGGAAAACGGCACCTACCGAATCACTGCCGGTGGTGACGGCATCAGTGCATCCGGGAGCTGCACCGTTTTGGATGGGGATTATACCATCACCACTGGCGGTGGCAGCGAAACCGTCCAGAGAACCGTCCCCACCCAGAGCAGATTTGGCAGAGGACAGTCTGGCGGAGGCATCCCCACGGACAGACCGCAGTCTGATGCGCAGAGCATACCGGAGCGAGGCGCTGGTGGGAAAGGCGGCATGGGCGGGGATCGCGGAAATATGCCGACACCGTTTGCAGGGCAACAGACAGTAGAAACAGATCGTGACACAGCCAGCACCAAGGGTATCAAGGCAGGCAGCCTCACCATTGCCGGCGGCAGTCTGACTGCGGACTGTGCGGACGATGCGCTCCACAGTAACGGCAATCTGACGATTCAGGGCGGTACACTGGAACTTGTCTCCGGCGATGATGGCATCCATGCCGACGAAACCGTAACCATCCTTTCCGGAAGCATTCGGATTACCGACAGCTATGAGGGCATCGAGGGTCAGCATGTCTATATTCAGGGCGGCAACATCTCGCTGAACGCCACCGATGACGGCCTGAACGCCGCAGGCGGTATGGACGGCAGCGGCTTTGGAAGAAGAAACGACAGCTTTACCACCTCCGGCGACACCTCCAGTATTGTGATTTCCGGCGGCAGCGTCAGCATCACCGCTTCTGCCGACGGGATTGATGCCAACGGCACGCTGGAAATCACCGGCGGCACGGTCATCGTCAGCGGCCCCACCTTTGGCGACACTGCCGTTCTGGACTTTGACCGAAGCGGCACCATTTCCGGCGGCACCTTTATCGGCACCGGCGCTTCTTCCATGGCGCAGACCTTCTCCGGCAGCACACAGGGCGTCATCTCCGTCAATGTAGGCAGTCAGAGCGCCGGAACCCAGATTACCTTAACAGACGGCAGCGGCAGCGTCGTTCTTTCTCATACACCGGAACTGGACTTTGAGATTGTGATTCTCAGTTGTCCTGCCATTCAGCCCGGCGAAAGCTACACCCTGCGTGTTGGAAAT
>CALYRG010000055.1 GCA_945482615.1 uncultured Clostridia bacterium
GCGAGACCCTGTCCGAGTACGAGTTCCCCGGCGACGATGTGCCCATCATCAAGGGCTCCGCTCTGAACGCTCTGATCTGCGAGTCCAACGATGTCAACGCTCCCGAGTTCGCCTGCATCAAGGAGCTGATGGACGCTGTTGACGACTATATCCCCACTCCCGACCGTAAGGCTGACCAGCCCTTCCTGATGCCCGTCGAGGACGTCTTCACCATCTCCGGCCGTGGTACCGTTGCTACCGGTCGTGTGGAGCGCGGCGTTGTCAAGAAGAACGAGCCCGTGGAGATCGTTGGTCTGCGCGAGGACAAGCTGTCCACCGTCGTTACCGACATCGAGATGTTCCACAAGCTGCTGGACTACGCTGAAGCCGGCGACAACATCGGCGCTCTGCTGCGTGGTATCGACAAGAAGAACATCGAGCGCGGCCAGGTTCTGTGCAAGCCCAACTCCATCCATCCCCACACCAAGTTTGCCGGCCAGGTTTACGTCCTGTCCAAGGAAGAGGGCGGCCGTCATACTCCCTTCTTCAACAACTATCGTCCCCAGTTCTACTTCCGTACCACCGACGTTACCGGTATCATCACTCTGCCCGAGGGTGTTGAGATGTGCATGCCCGGCGACAACGTTGTTATGAACGTTGAGCTGATCACCCCCATCGCCATCGAGAAGGGCCTGCGTTTCGCTATCCGCGAGGGCGGCCGTACCGTCGGTTCCGGTGTTGTCACCGAAGTCAACGAGTAATTCTCCTTCCTGATTGCAATGAATCCCCCAGCCGACTCGGCTGGGGGATTTTTGCGTGATTCCGTTTCAATTGTTGAGGCAGAGGCTGACCCTTTTTGCAGGACTCAGTATGCAAAATCCTCCAGGTCTTTTCCCAGAGCGGAGCAGGCGGCGGGAAGATCCCGACTCCGCAGTGCTTCCAGAAGGACGGCATGATGTTTCGTATCCATGACTGCTTCCGCGTGATCACGGCGTTCCCAGTAATACTGGGCGTAGGCGCGCTTCAATGTGTCCATGGCGGATGACAGCTGCTGTGCGGCATACCGGTTTCCGGCCAGCCCGATGAGCTCCACATGGAAAGCGGTGTTGTAATCCCAGTGCGTCCACACATCCTTCCTGAAGGCGGGATCGCAGCAGCGCTTGTTCAGATCCTGAAGGCGCAGAATGTGGCGGGGGGTAATCTGCTCAATGCATCGGGACAGGCAGCCGGTTTCCAGAACATACCGAAATTCCAGAATATCGGTAATCTCACTGCGCTCCACCAGGAGGACTTCGTAACCGCAGCGGGGAATGCTGCGGACGATATGCTCCCGGCACAGCGCAACCAGCGCCTCCCGGACGGTGGTTTTGCTGCAGCCGTACTTTTCGATGAGCTCCCGTTCTGTCAGAATCTGACCGGGCTTACAGCGGTTGCCGAAAATATCATCCAATACCGAGTTGTATACCTGGGAGGAAATGCTTTGCTTCATAATAAACCTCTATTCTGCGGTAAAAAGTCCTGCATATCCAGTGGGAGAGCATCGTCTCAGGCAGAATGCCATCCATGGGTGGGAACGCAATCCGGATGAAAACAAATGAATGATCTATCCGGGTATATTCTACAAAAGAATTCAAATTCTGTCAAATTAATTCTTGAAATCTGGTATGACTAGTGGTATGATTAACTTAATTCATACAGCAGAGAGGAGGACTGGAGCATGCAAAGGCAAACCATCCGGAATTTTGTCACCATTCTCACAGAGGAGCTGATCCCGGCTCTGGGGTGCACGGAGCCCATTGCCGTTGCCTACGCTGCCGCAAAGGCCAGGGATGTTTTGGGGGTGTTCCCGGAGCATATCACGGTTTTCTGCAGCGGTAACATTGTGAAAAATGTGAAATCCGTCACCGTTCCAAACTCCAACGGCCTGCGGGGCATTGATGCGGCGGCGACCCTTGGCACCGTAGGCGGAAGGGCAGACAAAGAGCTGGAGGTTTTGAGCGCAATAAGGCCTGAGGACATTGAGCGCACAAAAGCCCTTCTGGAGGCCCATTTCTGCAGCACCCGGCTGGTGGAAAGCGTAGACAAGCTGTATCTGAAGATTCAGGCCCTGGCCGGGCAGGAATCCGCCAGTGTGACCATCCAGGGCCATCATACCAACATCACGGATATTGAGAAGAACGGCAATTGCCTGTTTCATTCCGACTATTCCCAGGATTCCTCTGCCGTCCGCCGGGGGGATCGGAGCCAACTGAGCGTTCGGGCCATTCTGGAATTTGCGGATGAAGTGGACATCGCAGAGCTGGAGCCGATCCTGTCCCGTCAGGTTCACTGCAATATGCGCATCTGCCAGGAGGGCCTGTCCGAGGGCTTTGGCGCAGGAGTGGCGGCTGCGCTTCTGGCATCTGATGATGGGTCTGTATTCACAGCGGCCCGGGCAAAGGCTGCTGCGGCATCCGAGGCCCGGATGGCGGGCTGCGCCCTTCCGGTGGTGATCAACTCAGGCAGCGGGAATCAGGGGATCACGGTGTCTGTCCCGGTGGTGGAGTACGTCCGCAAGCGCGGCCTGTCTCAGGAACAGCTGTACCGTGCACTGGCGGTCAGCAATCTGATATCCATTCATCTGAAATATTTCATCGGGGATCTGTCCGCATTCTGCGGGGCCGTCACCGCTGCCTGCGGTGCAGGTGCGGCGCTGGCCTATCTGGATGGCATCGGCTACCGAGGCGTGGCCGATACCATTACCAACACCCTCGCTTCTGTCAGCGGTATTTTCTGTGATGGGGCCAAGCCCTCCTGTGCGGCGAAAATTTCCTCGTCGCTGGATGCGGCGTTCCTGTCCCTGGGAATGGCGAAGCGGCACAGCGCTTTCCATCCCGGAGAGGGAGTTGTGGGCGAAGATGTGGAACAGACAATCCGCAGCGTGGGTCATATTGGCCGGAACGGCATGGATGAGACCGACCAGGAGATCCTGCGAATTATGATGCAGACCGACAGCGTCTGCCGGGAATTGTGTTGAACGGGAAACCGCAATGATACCGTCAGCAAATACATACGGAAAGCCCTTGTTCGGAGCGTTCCGGAAAAAGGAGAGAAGGAAATGTCCAAGATCAAAAATGAATGGCCCACCCAGATGCGGGAGGCCCTGATCTACCGCAACGCCATGGCGTCTGCTGCCAAGAAAAGCGCCCTGAATGCCATGGAATTTGAAAAGCGCGGTATCCCCTACGAGGAGGTGTACAGAGAAACCTCCTGCCAGCTGGCCGCCCAAAACGCACGGAGCTTCCGTGCCCGGATGACGGACCCCAATGACCTGCGGGAGTGGGGGAAGCAGATGACTGTCGAGATCGGCAAGGAGGCCTTCGGCATGGAGGTGCTGGAGTGCACAGAGGATTGCTTCGCCATGGATATGCATTTCTGCCCGCATCTTAAGGGGTGGCAGGAGCTGGGCTGCTCCGACGAAATGTGCGCGAAGCTGTGCGATATGGCCATGGAGGGAGACTTCGCCATGGCCCGGGAGATGGGTTACACGCTGGAAAACCCCCAGCGGCTGGCCAATGGCGACCATGCCTGCCGGGTTATTTATCGGCGCAAGGACTGAGCAAAGAAGAGGAGGATCTGTATGAAAGCAAACAACAACCCCACCGTGAAGGCGGTATCCCGCCCCGGACTGCCCAGAAGACTGCATATGTTCTACGGCATCGGAGAATTTGGACAGCAGTTTTCTCTGGGAACACTGAACTATTTCCTGCTGTACTTCTACACCAACGTACTGAAGATCGATCCCATTGCCGCCGGTGTGCTGATGCTGGTAGCCAAGTTCTGGGACGGAATCAATGACCCCATTGTAGGCCTGTTCATTGACCGCTCCAAGCCCGGCAAGGACGGAAAGTGCCGTCCCTTCCTGCTGCGCTGGGCGCTGCCCGCAGGCGTATTCCTGTGGCTGCTGTTCTACGCGCCCAACCTGAACCCCACTCTGAAGCTGGTCTACGCCTACGTGACCTATTTCGGACAGGATCTGTGCTACACGGCCACCGGTCTTGCCTACACCACGCTCCAGGCCCGGATCGCCTCCGAGCCTCAGGATCGGGTGATTCTGAACCAGAGCCGGGCATTTATCTCCATGTTCTCGGCCATCTTCGTCTCCTCTGCCACCATGGGCCTGGTGGGCGCTATGGGCCACGGCGATGAAGGCAAGGGATTTCGGATTGTTATCGGAATCTACGCTGCGATCCTGACGCTGAGCTACATTTTCGTTTACTTCCTGACAAAGGGCTACGACAAGCAGGATGTGGCCACGGAGGAAGAGCTGGCGGACAGCGTCAAAACAGAGCAGGTGCCTATCCGGGAGGCCGTTGCGGCTCTGCTCAAGAACAACCTGTGGAGATGGTACATCGTCGCCGGTGTGCTGTATTCGGCAACATCTTCCGTCACCTCCGGCCTGTTGATTTACTACGTCAGCTACTACATCGGCAACCGCGGCCTTATGGGCCTGGCTGGTCTGTGCTCCATGGTTTCCGGCTTCCTGGCGGTGATCCTGCTGAGCCTGTTCACCAAGAAGCTGGGCAAGAACCGCACCTGTGTCACGGGACTGTGCATTTCTCTGGTGTGTATTATTATCCGCATTGTAACCGGCGACCATGTGATCCCCCTGTATCTGGCCTGCCTGCTGGTCAGCGGCTTCGGCATGACCCTGTACGCATCTCTGATGGTTCCCAACACCATGGACTGCATCGAGTATGGTGAGTGGAAGACCGGCATCCGCAATGAGGCACTGGTCATGTCCGCCTACAGCTTCGGCACCAAGATGGGCCAGGGCCTGGGCACCTCCTCCATCGCGTTCATGCTGGCTGCCGTTGGCTTTGACGAGGCTAAGAGTGTGCAGTCTGCCTCCTGTGTCTCCGGTATCCACGCCCTGGGAACGGTGATTCCTCTGATCGCCTACTGCGGACTGATCGCGGTGATGCTGTACATCAACTTCCGGTTTGAGAAGAAGATGCCCCAGATCCGCGCAGAGCTGAAGGAAAGAAGATTGCAGCACTGATATAAGGAACACCCGATCCGCCAGGATCGGGTGTTTGTCAGATTTGATTTAGATAACAGTATTAGAATGCAATTTTCAGAACCAGAGAGATGAGGCACAGGATCAGGGCGCAGGGGACATAGAGGAAGCGGCCAATGGTATGCCACAGGGTTCCCACTGGCTTTGGCATTCCTTTGTTGATTTCTGCCATCAGATCCTCCTTCTTCATCACCCAGAACCAGGAGACGGCACCCAGGGTAGCACCCAGGGGGATGATGTAAATGGAGACAATGTCCATCCAGGGGCCCCACGCGGCAATGGGCTCCATGTTCACGCCGATGCCGAGGCAAACCACGCACAGCAGAACCAGCACAACCCTGCGGCTGAGGCAGGGAAAGCGGTGCTGCAGGGATTCCCCCACGGCTTCAAACATATTCTGCAGGGAGCTGACCCCGGCGAAAACCAGAGCGGTGTACAAAATCACGGCAAAGAGACGACCCAAGGGAATGTCCTGCAAAATCCTGGGCAGGGTCACAAACAGCAGGGAAGGGCCGGCACCTACATCCAGACCATAGGCGAAGCAGGCGGGGATGATGACCAGGGCGGAAACCAGGGCGGCAATGGAGTCAAACAGGGCGGTGCGCAGTGCCAGAGGAACCACCGGCTCCCGATCATCCAGATAGGCACCGTAGACGATCATGCCACTGCCGGTGACGGACAGGGAGAAGAAGGCTTGTCCCATGGCCCAGACCCAGACCATGGGGCTTTTCAGGGCCGACCAGTCCGGGGAGAACAGAAACCGGTAGCCCTGGCTGGCCCCGGGGAGGAGGGCCACCCGGATTGCCAGAATCAAAAAGATCAGGAAGAACAGGGGCATCATAATCCGGTTGGTTTTTTCGATGCTGACGGCTCCCAGCAGCAGGGTCAGCAGCGTACCCACCACCACGATCACATGGAAGGGCACCACGGAATAGGCCCTGCCGGAAAAGCCTTCAAACCACCGGGCGGTGTCCACGTGCATCAGCGTCCCGGTGAGGGAGTGAAACAGAGCATTGAGCACGTAGGCAATAATGACTGCATAGCCCAGGGCAATGCACAATGACCCCGCCAGGGGAAGCCAGCCCAGAGCACCGCCGATGCGGCCGGTCGGGCTGCCCCGGGTGGCCCAGGCTGCCTGGTAGGAGCCCAGGGCACCGGTGCGGGAGCGGCGTCCAATGGCGTACTCGGCAGACAGACCCAATGTACTGAACAGGACAATGAAGATCAGGTAGGCCACCAGAAAGGCACCGCCGCCATTGGCGCCCAGCTTGGCAGGAAACCCCCAGACGTTGGCCATTCCAACGGCGGAACCCACGGCACTGAGCAGAAAGCCCCAGCGGGAGGTAAAGACGGAATTTGTTTTTTTATCCATGAAATGCTCCTTATTCACGACTTTTGCGCCATTTACCATACACCAGAAAAGGAGATTTGTCAATTCCCGTGGTGCTCATACCATTTCTCTATAAAAATGGTTAAACCGGTGGCCTGCGAACAATTCGCAGGATAAAGTGCTATTTGTGAAGCTCTCCCGGGGCGGTACCGAAGGTCTCCCGAAACGCCCGGTGAAAGGTGGAGTAATCGGAAAAACCCGCTTCCTCCGCCGCCCGGATCACCGGTGTTCCCGCCCGGATGAGCCGGGCGGCGTGAAGCAGCCGCTTCTGCCGGATGTAGGCGTGAACGGTGGAGCCGGTCTGCCTTTTGAACAGGCGCATAAAATGATACCGGCTCAGATATAGCTGCTCCGCCAGCATATCCACAGTCAGAGGCTGGGTAAAATTCTCGTTGATATAGGACAGAACCTTCCGGATCTTGGTATCACAGTTTCCGTCGGGGGTGCCGGAGATGGCGTTCTCCCGGGAGACGATGCGGCCCACATGCACCAGCAGGCTCATGACCACCAGCTCCCGGAGGGTCGAGCTCCCGGGGCGGTCATCACCGTCGATTTCTTCGTAGCGGCTCAGGATGTCCTGCAGCTCCCGGCGCTCCATGTCCCCGGGGGTGAAGCGGTAGCAGCTGTGCTTGTCCGCCCGGTCAAAGCTTTCCATCAGGTGGGCCTCGGGGAGGCGCCGGTCAAAATACTGCCCATCCAGGTACAGAATGATCCGCTGGTAGTACTCGCTCCGGTCGATGACGGCCTTGTGGATGCAGTGGTGCTTTACCAGCAGCACATCCCAGGGCTTCAGGGGGTAGAGCTGGTTTTCCACGGCATAGGTCACTTTTCCGGACAGGAGAATGACAAGCTTATCGAACTCGTGGAAGTGAAAATCCCGCTCCTGCCCGGCGTTGTCCTTCAGATGAAAGTAGTGATGGTTCCCCTGGAGATAGCCTTCCCTGCGCATCCAACCCCCCCGTTTCGTTTTTTCATCATACAGCACTTTTTACGATATTTCAAGCATGGAATACAATTTCTATCGTGAATCGTAAGCCGTATAATAGTGGTAATCCAAATCATAGAGGGGGACGCTCCAATGAAAACCTTCCTGAAAAACAACTGGTTTCTGTGCACCATGATCCTGGGCATCGTCCTGGGCTGTGTGGTGGGCTTTCTTTGGCCGGGAGCAACGGCCATGGAGCCTTTGGGCACACTGTTCATCAATCTGATGTTCTGCGTGGTGGTTCCCATGGTGTTCTGCTCCATCTCCTCTGCCATTGCCAACATGCAGTCCATGAAGCGGGCGGGGAAGGTCATGGGCACCACCCTTCTGACCTTTCTGGTGACTGCCGCCATCGCTGCGGTAATCATGTACGTTATCGTGCTGTTTATCCCCATCTACACAGCAGTTCCCGCCTTTGAGGAAGGGGAGGCAGGCACCATCGATGCGGCCAGCCTGATTGTCAACTTCTTCACCAAGCCGGATTTTCCGGAGCTGTGGAGCCGCAGGGCCATCCTGCCCCTGATCGTTGCAGGCATTCTCTTTGGCTTTGGCGTGCAGATGTCCGGCGGCCCCAAGACCATGACCGCGAAAATCCTTGCTGACCTCACCGGGGTGCTGATGAACGTGGTGCGGATCATCACCTACTACGCCCCCATCGGCTTCTTTGGCTTCTTCGCCTCCCTGGTAGCCACCCACGGTGCGGACTTCGTGTCCAACTACGCCCGGGCGATCATCCTTTACTATGTGGTGGCCTTTGCGTACATGTTCGTATTCTTCCCCATCTACGCCCGGTTTGGCGGCGGCAAGGGCGGCGCGAAGATGATGTTCCGGAACCTGCTGCGGCCTGCGGCGGTGTCCTTCGGCACCTGCTCCTCCGTGGCGACCATTCCCACCAACATGGAGGTCTCCCAGCGCACCGGAATCTCCCGGGATGTGACGGATATTGTGCTTCCCATGGGTGCCACCATGCACATGGACGGCTCCGCCATGGGCGCCATCATCAAGGTGGCATTCCTGTTCGGCATGTTCGGCCTGCCCTTCGGAACCGGCAAGGCCATTGCGGCCATCATCGTGGCGGTGCTGTCCTCCGTGGCCATGTCCGGCATTCCCGGGGGCGGCGGTACCGGAGAGCTGGTGCTGGTGAGCCTGTTCTTCCCGGAGCATCTGGCGGTGGCCTTCCCCATCGCCCTGGCCATCGGCGAGCTGATCGATCCCCCGGCCACCATGGTCAACGCCGCCGGGGACTATGTGGTCTCCTTCATCGTCTCCCGGTTTGTGGACGGCAGGGACTGGCTGCAAAAGCAGCTGAAAAAGTAAAACATACTGATATTCAATAGAAAACTTTAATTTGGTACAAATTGAAGTTTTCTATATGAAGATCACAATGAGACGGGTTTTCGCGATTTTCTTTCCCGAAAATCGCGGAAACGACAACGCCGTTAGGCGGTGTCTATCAAATAAAACCAAATGGTTTTATTTGATAATAGTATCAGACAGCGAAACCGGCCTGCATGTGCGGGCCGGTTTTGTGCTGGAAAGCGGGCGGTTGATAACCGCCCCTACTGATTCCTGTTCAGGTATTCCTCTGCCCGGCTGGCTGCCGTGGCGCCGTCGGACAGGGCGGTGACAATCTGGCGCAGGGACTTGGTTCGCACATCCCCCACGGCGAAGACCCCGGCAATGGCAGTTTTGGTGGACTCCCCGGCGATGATATAGCCGCTTTGATCCAGGGAAAGCTGACTGCCCACAAGCTCCGTGGCGGGGGTGCGCCCAATGCTGACGAACATGCCGTCGCAGCGCAGCTCCGTTTCCGCTCCGGTGACAGTGTCGGTGAGAATGACCCCGGTGAGGGCCTCGCCCCCCAGCAGCCGGGTGGGGGTGCTGTTCCAGTGAAACGACACGTTTTCCGCCTCCAGCAGCGGCCCAAAGCTTACCTGGGATGCCCGCAGGGTGTCCCGGCGGTGCACCAGATGCACCTGCTTTGCCACACGATGAAGAAGCAGGGCATCGGAAACGGCGGTATTTCCGCCCCCAACTACTACAACGGTTTTGCCCCGGTAGAACATTCCGTCGCACTGGGCGCAGTAGTGTACGCCCCGGCCTGTAAAGGTATCCTCCCCGGCAAGCCCCAGATGTCTGGGCTCCGCCCCGGCGGCGTAGACCAGAGTTCTGGCACGGAAAATCCCTTCCAAAGTGGTCACGGCTTTGGGATTCGCCGACAGCTCCAGGGAAAGGGCCTGACAGGGGAGTACCTTTGCCCCGGCCTCCTCGATCTGCTGAACCATACGCTGGGCCAGATCAAAGCCCGCAATGCCCCCGGGGAAGCCGGGATAATTGTCGATGCGTCCGGTGAGGGCCATCTGGCCCCCGGGAACCCCGCCCTCCAGCAGCAGCACCGAAAGCCCTGCCCGGGCGGCGTACAGTGCGGCGGTGCAGCCTCCCGGCCCGCCGCCGATGACGATCATGTCGTATAATCTGCCCAAGAAAGCACCTCCCAATTTCCCTTAGTATGGGAGGGCTGGGGAGAATTATTCGCCTCGCAGCAGCGCCAGCAGGGAAGCGCGGAGGCTTTCGTAGCGCAGCCGCTTTTCCTCCCGGGCAAAGTGCACCTCCCGGAGCTGTAGAGGATTGCCCTGATAATTCAGAGGCTTCCCCTGGAACTGCTCGCTGGTCAGGTCGAACACCACATCCCCCACCACATTGTAGCAGTGGTAGACGCCACCGGGCAGGGGAATGCCGTAGACCTCCCCGCCGAAGATATCCTGGGCCAGAAAGGCGGTGATGGAGCACTGGCCCAGGGTGGGGTTTTCCTCCGACCAGTGTTCCCGGAGCCTGGGAGCGCAGGTCTGGGCACACCAGAGCTTCCCCAGAAGGTCATAAAGCTGCCGGGGAGAGCGGATGGCGGTAAACGGCTCCTTTGA
>CALYRG010000056.1 GCA_945482615.1 uncultured Clostridia bacterium
CAGCCCTCGCTGTACGCTGGTGCTCATTATTGAATTCATAAAAGGCAATACTGGCGAGGTCATCAATTAGTTCGCTTACATCTTGTAAGGTAGGGAGTTTCAGCTTGGCCTTTGTAATTCCCAACTCCCTGTTGAGAAAGTGATACTGTTCTGCTGTGATTTTCAAAATGATAGAATTCCAAACTGTAGGGTCTATCATGATATACACCTCCTGATGTGTTTTTTGATTCAAGTGAGCGTTTTGGGGATGTGAAAAAGGGTGTCGCGTTTCGCGACACCCTTTCGAGAGAAGCATATTGGTTTCAGTTATGGTATTTGAGCCTTGAGGATTTGTCGGTACTTTGCATAGTGGGTGCTCAGTACATAGTCGATGACGCATTGCTTCGGAATGTGGTACTCGCCGCGAATTTTGAAACTCTTCACAGTTTTGTTTTGAAGCAGCCGTCTGGCCTGAACCTCTCCCAAACCACCGAGCATTTCGCGAAACTCATTCAGGGTTACGACATCGTCGTACTGGCTCCAATAGGCTTCGTAGTATTTTCTGCTCTGCATGAAATCTCCTCCTTGTCTGGTAAACCTTGGCGTGCATATCCGCTCAAAGATCCCTCCAACTCATCAAAATCCGCATCAAATCTTTTCAAATGACTATTCGCGTTTTCAAGACGTGTTTCCGAAGAAAACCGAACATTGCCATTAAAAATACGAATTGAATACCATGAATAAGGGGAAATACTGCCATAAATACTGGCAACTTGAGGATGCTAATTTGCGCTACTGTAGGGATAAGGGACAGCACTTAAAATCCGCTGGAGGCGACTCCGTACCGGTTCGAGTCCGGTTAGCGGCACCAAGAAAGCAGATACCCAAACCGGGTATCTGCTTTCTTGGTATCGTGGAGGGCTCGAACCAATCTGAATGGGACATTCCTGCGGACTGTCCCTCGGCGGCGGCTGGACGACGCCGACACCATAATGTAATCGAGTCACCGGCACCAGAAACGCCCCGTTGGGGCTCAGATAAGAGATAATGGATAATAGGGAATAGGGAATAGATAATAGATATTTTACTGCGGTTTGTGGCGTTTGAAGTACTATTCTCTCTTATCTATACATCTAATGTGCTTATCGGTTTTACTGTGAATCCTTCCCCGGGTCGAGCGTCAAAAAGGGCAGACTACCCCTATGTTGGTTGAGAAGGTCATTTTTCAGTATTGAATCAGGCAGTCAGTACAGGTGTGGCAACAGTTACTTCGTAGCCCGGTTCCTTTCGTTTCTTTATCATTGCGTTGGACATTTACTCAGCATAAGGCGTATATTGTCCATGATCGCCGGTTGCAATCATACAATAATTTCCTATCAACCACCCGCGCGGAAAATGTTATGATTTCACAATTGTCCGGCAAATACGCATTGAAGACCAACATTGCACCATGCAACAAACAGGCAGGGAAAATCCACGTTGCGGGCGATTGATAATCGCCCCTACCGGGCCATTCCGTATTCGCCTGACCTCCATCGAAATCGCAGCATTTCACCGCCGGGATGCCGGGGACGGCATTCCCTACGGGTACGATTTTCGCCGGAGGCGGGATTGGAAGGTTTTTCCGTATTGGCGCAAAAATACCTTGCAAACCGGCGCGGTCCTGTTTATAATAGAATTGATTCCAAATAACGAATGGGAGGGCATACATATGTCTGTGTTCAGAAGAGTTTTTTCACTGATTCTTGTCCTGGCACTGCTGTCTTCCGTCAGCCTCAGCGCTCTGGCTGCGGAATTTGATGCAGCCGACGCTGCGCAAATGAAGGCAGCCTTTGACTACAGCGGCGAAGACAGTCAAGTGAACATCAATGTTACGGCGAATATTGACATGAACGGAGACAATCTCACCGCCCAGGAGGGAAAAACCTACAATATCTCAACCAAAAATGACAGCACCCTGAACGAGGTGAAAATAAATGGGTCAGGTACTGTCAACATCGGTACCGACATTACCGGCGAAGACCGGGCTGCCCTGTATGTCTATGGGGATGCCACAGTCACTGTCACCGGCGATATTACTTCCCAGAAGGATGGCGTGCACGCCGGCGACAACAGCAATGTTACCGTAACCGGCGACATCGATGCCAAACACTGGGGTGTAGATGCCAGCGGCGGCACCGTCACAGTAAACGGCAATGTCGAAGCCGGCTCCGATGGCGTAAAGGCCTATAACGACAGCACTGTCAAGGTGGCAGGCGGCATCATAGCCGGTTCTGATGGCGTAGATGCCAGAGGCACCAGCAAGGTCACTGTGGGCAACGGTATCACTGCCAATGCGAAAGGCGTAATTGCCAATGGCAGCAGCAATGTCACTGTGACCGGAACCGTCGATGCCGGATATGAGGGCGTATATACCAACGAAAGCGGCACTGTCGACGTCATCGGCAACGTCATTTCCGATAAGAACGGCGTCGAAGCCCATGGCAGCAGCGAGATCACCGTGACCAACGGCATTGACGCAGGCGAAGACGGTGTATACGCCGAGGGAACCGGTACAGTCACTGTGACCGGAGGCATCAAAGCCGAATCTGACGGTGTAGATGCCAACCGCAGCAGCAAGGTCACTGTAACTGGAGACATCAAAGGCGGTTCTGACGGCGTATATGCCACTGATGACTGCACTGTCGATGTGACCGGCAACATCGAAGGCGGTAAGGATGGCATCCGTGCCTATGAAAGCAGCAAGGTCACCGTGAACGGCAATGTTTCCGGCAGCGACGGCGATCGTGATAAAGTTGATTTTAACGATCCGCGCTCTTATTCGAATGGCGGTGACGGTATTTCCGCTTCTGAAAAGGCTGTAGTTACCGTCACCGGCGATGTCCGGGGCGGCACCGGTTACGGTACCCAGGCTGATGGCGGCGATGCCCTGTCAGCAGGTGGCAACGCCTCTGTGACCGTTGGCGGCAGCGTCATTGGCGGCAGTGTCAAGGCAAAACCCGAAACGAAAAGCCGTATCAGCACAGGCGGATCCGGTGTGAAGATGGGTGGAACTGCCACTGTTAAGGTGGGCGGAGATGTCCTGGGCGGCAGTACCAACGGCAACCGGGGCGAAGGCGGTTACGGCGTTTATCTGGCAATGGAGGTTAGGTATGAACCCGGTTCTCTGACCGTTGGCGGCCAGGTCAAATCCGGCACCGGCGGCGAGGATGGAAAGAGCTACGGCGATCTGTACTTCGATCTGTGGTTCAATGATTTTGAGAATATGGAATTGCCCGCCATCCGCGTTGGCGCCTTTGATACCGTGGACGGCCGGATGTTCTCCACGTTTGAGCCGCTGACACAGGAACAGCTGGATGCCATCCTTACCCATATCCTGAGCGCCGGTCTGGGCCAGGCAGAGGGCGATGCCGAGCTGCCGGATCTGTTCTGGCTGGAGGTTGAACAGCAGATTCGCAGCGCGGAGCCGGGCTCTGAGCTGACCGTGGACGCCGGCAGCCGCACCAGCATGCCCACCTCCGTCCTGAAAACCGCTGCCGAGCGCAATGTTACCCTGACCATCCGCTGGAACGGCGGCGACGACATCGTTGTGAACAAGGCGGTGGAGACGGAAGGGTACACCATTGCCCTGGCTGAGCTGGCAGAGCTGGTGAAGTAATCCAGCGTAAAGCCCGCGCCAAAGAGTCCGAAAAATGACAACACAGGCGACTGCATAGAAATCGGGTAGGAGGCTGACCATTCTTTAGCCAGCCGGCCTCCCACTTCAGCCGTGCGTACCGGTCTGGTACACAGCTCCTCCCCTGTTTATGCCGCTACAGACTTGCGGTAGTAAGAATAGAAAAACTGGAATCCAGCCTTCTCAAGCCGTTGGTTTGAGAAGGCTGGATTCAATATGGGGCTTGATGCTATCCGCCAGTACCCCTTTCTGGAATTGGCAAGGATTCCCGCATTCCGGTTGGAGATTCCCAGCTTCAACAGCTTTCTCCACCTTGTACAAACTCGCTTAGTTAACAGTTGTAATTGCTTTTAATAGTTTGCGTCACGCCATTACAGCAACTTATTCAAACAAGAAAGCATAAGTGTCGTTTTCACGGGTTTCACAAGAAAATCATTCATGCCCACAGCAAACGCTCTGTCACGGTTTTCGGAAACTGCATTTGCGGTAAAAGCAACGATTGGTGTGTTTGCCCGAATTCGATTGGGAAGGTTCCATATCTTTCGTGTTGCCTCGTAGCCATCCATCTCCGGCATTTCAATATCCATTAAAATGAAATGATAATACCCCGGCTCATGTTCTTTCACCGCCGCGACTGCTTTGGTTCCGTTATCCGCCTCTTCAACAAGCAGCCCGTGATCCAAAAGCACTTCCTTTAATATCAGTGGGAGAACAGCAGCAAGTGGGTGATGGGATGACATTGGAGCAGGAGCTGGAAATGTTCTGTTCGCCAGCAAGCCTTTCTGGATTGGGTACGAAATCAGTTTGAAGCATTTTTTGAAATGTCACGGATAACACAAGATGATTGCATTGAAATGTCACTTGTTTTGTGGTAGTATCCCATTGTAATATTGCGAGGAGGATACGCTATGCTTCCAGCATCTGGTGTGACAATCGGTCCCGAACCAACCAACAATCAGAAAAAGCTTAATGGCCGTGCTTCATCCATATGGGCGTTGGGTGTTATCCTTCTTATGTTGGGGATTGCCTTCAGCATCGGCTGGGCCACGCGGGGGCCGGAAATTCATGACTTTACCGGTATTGGTCAGGCTGAGATTCTAAAAAGCACAACGATTAGTAATTATTTGAAAGAACGAAATAATTCGACCAAATATCGGTATCAAGTACGTATCACAGCCGGAGAAGTGACCTTTTTCGACCAATATGAGCATTCCAGCGAAACCGTCTGGCAAGCGGGAGAGATTGTGCCCATTGCCTACAATATAAACAATCCGCGGGAGTATGTCATCGGCAGCACACCGGAGGAATATATCCAGTGGTATGATACCATTGGCATCCTTGCAGGGAGCTTTATGCTGGGAGCAGCAGTCTGTTTTGGAGTCCGCTTCCGGATAAAACGCAGAATTGCACAGAATGCAGAGGGCTCCCCAGAATAATTTGTGCAGTCCCCCTCCAAGCAAAAACGCGAACCAAATCACGCACGGAATAAGCGGGAGCAGTACGCCCCCGCTTTTCTTATTCTTTTGGTCTCGCCTTATGGACATAAACCAGAATCCATATTTGAGGAAAACAGAGAAGCGGCTGATTATACTCGATTCTGTTTCCTGCCGTGCGCAATCTCATCATAGCTCCTTATAAAGCCCAGGCGGTGCTCTATAAGCCGCCATCAGCCTCAACCTCTGGCGTGAAAAACTGCTTGAATCCACAGTACTGTCCTGCCAGAAATCCGTATCGTGCAGAATAGTCACGAATACTGGAACAGGTGTGCTCATATTCAACCGCCCCCTGTCGGATTCGACAGGGGGCGGAACAGTCTGGGATCAGAACTTCATGGGCTCGATGTGCCAGATCTCATCGGCGTACTGACGGATGGTACGGTCAGAGGAGAACTTGGCGGCGGAGGCGACGTTTTGCAGGCACTTGCGGCCGAAGGCCATGCGATCGGCGTAATCCCGGTTGGCGCGCAGCTTGGTATCGAAGTAGGATGCGTAATCCAGCAGCACGTAGTAGTGGTCGGGGCGATGCCAGGAAGCGCCGTCCAGCAGAGCATGGTACAGCTCTTTCTGCTCATCGTCGGTGGGAACAGTTCCATCGATCAGGGTGTCGATGGCCCGGTGCAGATCGGGGTTGGAATCGTAGATGTCCCGGGAACGGTAGGTATTCCGGACGGCATTGATCTCAGACACAGTGTGGCCGAAGATATACTCGTTGTCGATTCCTGCCTCCTGGGCGATCTCCACGTTGGCGCCGTCCAGGGTGCCCAGGGTCACAGCGCCGTTGAGCATCAGCTTCATGTTGCCGGTGCCGGAAGCCTCGGTGCCGGCAGGAGAAATCTGCTCGGAGATATCCGCTGCAGGGATGATATGCTCGGCATAGGAGCAGTTGTAGTTCTGAACGAAGACCACCTTCAGCTTGTCGGCCACAGCGGGATCGTTGTTGATGAGCTTGGCCACACGGTTGATGTAGCGGATGATGGCCTTGGCCCGGACATAGCCGGGAGCGGACTTGGCGCCAAAGAGGTAGACCGTGGGCTGGAAGTCCGGAAGTCTTCCCTCCTTCAGACGGAAGTAAATGTCCACCACAGACAGGATGTTCAGCAGCTGCCGCTTGTACTCATGCAGGCGCTTGACCTGGACATCGAAGATGAAGTCGGGGTTCAGCTCCACGCCCTCGTGCTTTTTGATGACGGCGCACAGCTGCTCCTTCTTCTGCCGCTTCACGGCGTTGAACTGGCGGACGGTCTCATCGTCCAAATGATCCTTCAGCTGGCCGATCCGCTCCAGATCCTTCAGGAAGTCGCCGTCCACCCGGGACTCGATCAGCTTGCACAGCTCCGGATTGCACAGGCCCAGCCAGCGCCGGGGGGTGATGCCGTTGGTCTTGTTCTGGAAGCGCTCAGGATAGGCATGATACCAGTCCTTGAAGCAGTCATCCTTCAGAATCTGGGAGTGAATCTCCGCAACGCCGTTGACGTAGGAGCCTACGTAGATGGACAGGTTCGCCATGTGGGCAGTATTGTCCTTGACAATGAACAGCTCGGGATGCTCCCACTTGAGCTTCTGGTCGATGCGGCAGATGATGTCGGTAATCTCCGGCACCACACTGCGCAGCAGATCCAGAGGCCACTTCTCCAGAGCCTCACCCATAACGGTGTGGTTGGTGTAGGAGAAGGTCTTCTGGGCAATGGAGAAGGCATCGTCAAAGGACACGCCCTCCACCATCAGCAGCCGGATCAGCTCGGCAATGGACATGGCAGGATGGGTATCATTGAGCTGCACAGCATAGTAGGTACTGAACTGGCTGAAATCATTGCCGTGGACTTCCTTGTAGATACGCATCATATCCTGCAGGGAAGCGGAGGAGAGTACATACTGCTGCTTGATGCGCAGACGCTTGCCCTCCCAGGTGGAGTCGTTGGGGTACAGGACGCGGGTGATGTCCTCCGCCTTGTTCTTTTCGTCCAGGGCGTGGAGGTAGTCCTGGTTATTGAAGGCGACAAAGTCCAGCTCCTGCTCGGCCTCGCACTGCCACAGACGCAGGGTGCCCACATTCCTGGTGCCGTAGCCGATGATGGGGACATCATAGGGCACTGCCAGCACGGTGTGGTCGGGGAAGCGGATGCGGACGGTGTGCTTATAGCGGCGGTAGGACCAGGGATCGCCGAATTTGGTCCAGTCATCGGCGTTCTCCACCTGGCTGCCGTTTGCGTCAAAGCTCTGCTTGAAGAGACCGAACTTATAGCGCAGGCCGTAGCCGGACAGGGGCAGGTCGCAGGAGGCAGCGGAATCCAGGAAGCAGGCAGCCAGGCGGCCCAGGCCGCCGTTGCCCAGAGCGTCATCCTCGATGTCCTCCAGGATCGCCAGATCCACGCCGCGCTGGGCAAACAGCTCCTTCATCTCATCCAGGATGCCCAGGTTAAACAGGTTGCTGTACACCAGGCGGCCAATGAGATACTCGGCGGAGATATAGTAAGCCTTGCGCTGGGGCATACGCATTTTCTTGGCCTTGCTCCAGTCCCCGGAGATGGCCATCATCACAGCCTGACCCAAAGCCTCATGCAGCTCCTGGGCGGTGGCTTCCTTCAGGGAAACGTCGTAATTGTACTTCAGCTGAGCCTCAGTCCAATGCAGAATGTCGTGACAGTTCATTTTCATTGTATCGTTCTCCATTCACAAAGCGCATTGCGCTGATAAAATCCGGTCGCGTCCAGGCAGGCTGGAAACGTATCCACAGAGCTTCTCCTGCAGACTGCTCTACCATATACTATTTTTGGTTTATTGTCAAGTAAAACCCGGGGTTGTCCCGGAAATATTACACATTTTTAGAAGAATGGTCATAGGATTCCTATATTTTTTGTTGGATATTCCCTGCCATTCCGCACAGATCATCCCGGCGCAAATCCACGCTTTCCGGGAAACGCGGGGGCCGTTACAGGTCCCCGCGCACAACCATATTCTTTCCCTGTCTCTTTGCGGCGTACAGGGCCTTGTCAGCGGCATTGATGATGCGGCCGGTCTGCGCGCTGCGCAGACTGAATCCGGCGCACACACCGATGCTCACCGTCACATGCAGCGTCACATCCTCCCATACAATTGGCTGGGTCTCCACCCTGCTGCGGATCCGCTCCGCGATCTGCATGGGATCGTGGCTGCACTGCATCACCACCAGGAATTCCTCGCCGCCCCACCGGGCGCACCGGCAGTGCTCACAGGTCTGCTGCCGGATGATCTGCGCCACAGCCTGAAGCACCGCGTCCCCGGCAGCGTGGCCATAGCTGTCGTTGACCTGCTTGAAGTCATCGATATCCGCCACCAGGACAGAAAAGGTTTCCGACGGTGTCTCCCCGCCGGCCGTCTCCAGATACTCGTTGATGCCGTAGCGGTTATACAGCCCCGTCAGCGCATCATGGCGGTACAGCTCCCTGTACCAGCTCTCCAGGTTGTGCAGCCGCCGGGATGTCCGGGAGCGGACAAACTCAATGAACAAAGCCATTGCGTAGATGACCATGTACAGGAAGGGAAACCGAAGCATCCAGGTAGGCGAATAGGGATAGCGCAGGAGGGAATTTCCCAGAGGCGTCCACAGCCAGAAAGCCAGTCCCGCCAGTGTCAGCAGGGAATAGACGCTGCCGCCTTTGATGCCGAAAACCAGCAGGGAAAAGGCCGGGATCATCAGAATCCACAGGGCGCTGAAGCCATCGGGGATGCCGGTGATGAGGAAAAACGTCAGCAGCGCCCCCGACTCCAGGCCGAAAATCAGGTACAGAACCCACAGGCCCTCGTGGCGCCAGCTCCACAGCGTGTTCAGAGCGGACAGTCCGGCAAAGCACAGCGTGAGCGTCATCAGCGCCCATTCACCGGTCACCAAATTGATCAGGCTCATTCCAAGGGAGGCCAAAGCCAGGATGCCGTTGAGCCACAGAAACAGCATTCTTCGCCGTTTCCGGTCGTCCAGCAGGTCGTCTTCCACCCGTTCCAGATAGCGTTTTCCTTTCTCCAGGAACTTCATACCGGTTTTTCCCTCCCTTCCCGTCGCAGGAAAATGGCGGCAGGCGCTCTGCCTGCCGCCATGTATGGACGAAAGATATCAGCCCTGCTGATCCTCGGGAGTGGACTCCAGGTTGATTCCGGTCTCCTTGCTGAAGATGTGGCACACATGGCCGGGGAAGGAGAACTTCACAGTGGAGCCATTGGACAGAGCGGCAACCTCTGCGCCGGTCAGGTTCATGGTGGAAACCACCATCACCACGTCACGGCCCATGGCGGTAACATGCAGGTGGACAGAGGAGCCCATCATCTCGGACACGTCCACGCGGCCCTCGATGCCCTTGCCCAGCTCGATGTGCTCAGGACGGACACCCAGGACGATATCCTGAGGCTCCACACCGTTTTTCGCCAGCTTCTCCTGCTTCTCGGGGCTCAGCTCCACGGTCAGGCAGTCCAGCTGCACAGCGTACTTGCCGTTTTCCTTGACCAGCTTGGCATTCTCAAAGATGTTCATCTGAGGCGTGCCGATGAAGGTGGCAACGAACAGGTTATACGGATGGTTAAACACAGTCTGAGGTGTGCCGATCTGCTGGATGAAGCCGTCCTTCATAATGACGATCCGGTCGCCCAGGGTCATAGCCTCGGTCTGGTCGTGGGTAACATAGATAAAGGTGGTGTTGATGCGCTCCCGCAGCTTGATGATCTCAGCACGCATCTGGTTACGCAGCTTGGCGTCCAGGTTGGAAAGGGGCTCGTCCATCAGCATGACCTGGGGGTTACGGACGATGGCGCGGCCGATGGCAACACGCTGGCGCTGACCGCCGGACAGAGCCTTGGGCTTACGGC
>CALYRG010000057.1 GCA_945482615.1 uncultured Clostridia bacterium
CCACTTCCTCGTTGGCCAGGACGCACTTGCAGCTGGTGCACCAGTTGACGGGCATCTTTGCCTTATAGGCCAGGCCGTTTTTGTACAGCTGCAGGAAAATCCACTGGGTCCACTTGAAATACTTGGGGTCGGTGGTGTTGATCTCCCGGTCCCAGTCAAAGCTGTAGCCCAGGGCCTTCAGCTGGCGGCGGAAGTTCTTGATGTTGTTCTCGGTGACAATCCGGGGATGGATGTGGTTTTTGATGGCGTAGTTCTCGGTGGGCAGACCAAAGGCGTCATAGCCCATGGGGAACAGGACGTTTTTCCCGTCCATGCGCTTCTTCCGGGCGATGATATCCATTGCCGTGTAGGGCCGGGGATGACCCACGTGCAGGCCGGCGCCGCTGGGATAGGGGAACTCTACCAGGGCGAAGAACTTCTCCTTATCGCCGCCGTCCTCGGCAGCGTAGAGCTTCTTCTCCTCCCAGATCTTCTGCCACTTGGCCTCGATCTCAGAAAACTCGTAATTCATTGGAAATATTACCTCTTTTCCTTTACTCTGCAGTGATAATATTTTTCAGATCCACAACCTGGGCATCGGCCCACAGCCGCTCCAGATCGTAGAATCTGCGTGCTTCCTCGGTAAATACGTGGACGACAATGCTGCCGTAATCCAGCAGCTCCCAGGAATTGCCCCGATGGCCTTCCCGGCTGAGCATGGTCTCCCCCAACTGCTCCAGGGTGTACTCGGCATAGTCGCACAGGGTCTTGACGTGGGTGCTGGAGGTGCCGGTGCAGATCAGGAAATAGTCGGCAAGGGAGCTGACCTTGTCTATGCGCAGGAGCTTGATATCAAGACCCTTCTTGGCATCCAGCGCCTTGGTCACTTCATAAGCGATTTCTTTCGGTGTCAACATATAAATCTCCTTTCGGATTCTCTATTTACGGTTTCTTAAAAACGCAAGCGCCTCCTGAGACTCCGGACTGACCTCGCTGCCCTGGTTGTTCAGATGCTCCAGGGTCATTTCCAGGCCCAGTCTCAGCGCTCCCTGAATGTCGGAGAACGCGAGTCTTCGCAGCTCCTCCACGCTGGGGAAGTCCCGGTTCGGCTCCATATAGTCCGCCACATACAGGATGGTTTCCAGCAGATTCATACCGGCCTTGCCAGTGGTGTGGTGCCGGATGGCGCTGACCACGGCTTCGTTTTCCCCGAAGACATATTTGGCAACCAGCGCCCCCGTGACAGCGTGGAGCGTCCTGGGATACTTCCGGGAAAAGGCACTGAGCTGTTCGCCGTAAGCCCCACACACATCGAACTGCAAAGGGCCGTCCAGAGCCTTGGTGATATCGTGGAGCAAACCTGCCCGGGCAGCATCCCTTTCATCCGCGCCCCAGTGCCGTGCAAGCTCCACCGCTGTGTCCCGGCAGCCCAGCACATGAGCTACCCGGTTGGGGTTCAGCAGCCGCAGGACAATGGGCTCCAGCGCTTCCATAGAAAGGTTTTCCCAATTTGCACCGGAATCATACAGGCCGTTTTCCTGTATGTACGCGGCCACACCGCAGGGAAGGTAGCGATCTGCACAGCGGAAGGCCAGCAGCCGCCGCAGCTGGGTGGAGGAGATGGGGTTGATGGTGTTCTCCACCAGGCAGATCCTGCCCCCCTGCTGCTCCAACAGGGCCTTCTGGGCCGCGATGGCCTCTTTTTCCTTTTTGATACCCCGGCAGACCACTGCGAGAGTGGCATCGGCCAGAATCCTCTCCGGCTCCTTCCACTGCTGGAAGGTCAGGAACATATCTGTTCCCATGAGAAAAAACAGCTCATCCTCCGGAAAACGCTTTTTCAGCTCCTTCAAGGTCTGCCAGGTGTAGCTGGGGCCTTCCCGCTCCAGCTCCATAGCGCTGAGCTCCAGCTTCGGCTCCCCTTCCGCGGCAATGGAAAGCATTTCCAGCCGCTGCCTGGGCGTTGCCGAAACCTCCGGAAGGCTCTTGTGAGGCGCGACGCCGGCGGGAATCAGGATCATCCTGTCCAGCTTCAGTGCCGCCACAGCCTCCCGGGCCGCCTGAATATGACCAATATGGGGCGGGTTAAAGCTCCCACCGTAAACGCCGATTCGTGCCATACGCTGCTTCTCCCCTCTCGGTTTCTACGCTGAACCAATATCAGCTGTTTCCTATGGCATTCCGCCCCGGCCGGAGCAGAAGCCGTTCATCAGGGGTTATTCGCCGGACTGTCTTCTGCGCTCCTTGCTGCGCTCGATGGCCTGCTCCTTGAAATACTGATTGCGGCGCTCCCGCTCCGCTTTGGCGGCCATGCGGCGCTGCCTTGCGCCCCGGCCCACCGGGTCAGCCTTGCTCTTGGGAGTCTGCTTCCGCTTTGCCCGGCCGGTCTGGTTGCGCTCCTGCTGGCACTTGGGGCTGAACCGGTAGATCATAAATTTGTTGCCCACGCAACCTACGCCCTCCGCGCCGGTGGCCTCGCAGATGGCATCCGATGCTTCCCTTGCGCTCATCAGCGCCGTTTCCAGCACCTTGCCCTTTACCAGCTCCCGGGCGGTGAGCAGCCGGTCAGCTTCCTCCGCCACGGCCTGGGTCACGCCATCCTTGCCCACCATCAGGGTGGTTTCCAGGGTGTTGGCCTGAGCCCGGAGCTGGGCGCGATCCTTACTTGTCAGCATAGCCTGCCTCCTTCAGCTTCTGATAGAACACTCTCAGGGCATTTGCCCGGTGAGAGACCTGATTCTTTTCTTCACTGCTTACCTCCGCCAGGGACTTGCCGAAGGGCGGATAGTAGAAGATGGGGTCATAACCGAAGCCGCCCTCCCCTGCAGGGGCCCGGAGCAGCTCGCCGTGAACCTCGCCCCGGGCCTGAATCACATTTCCGTCCGGGGTAACCATGGTGATGACGCACACGAACTGCGCCTGACGCTGACCGTCAGGAACATGCTCCGTATTTTTCAGCAGCAGCTGCAGCCGCCCCCAGTCATCCAGGCGCTCGTCAAAGCCGTACCGGGCAGAATAGATGCCCGGTTCGCCGTTCAGGGCGTCCACCGCAATGCCGGAATCATCGGCTAGGGCGGGCAGGCCTGTGGCCTTCATCACCGCCTCGGCCTTGATAAAGGAATTTTCCTCAAAGGTGGAGCCGGTCTCCTCCACGTCGATATCCACACCCAGCTCCGACTGGAGCACCAGCTCCATGTCAAACTGCCGGGTGATCTTGCTGATCTCCACCAGCTTGTGTGGATTCTTGCTTGCCAGAACTACTTTCATCTCGGTCTCCTTACAGCAGGGCGTTGACAAAATTCCAGGGCTCGAAGGGCATCAGGTCCTCTGCCTTTTCGCCCACGCCGATAAACTTCACCGGGATCTGCAGGGCATCGGCCACAGCGATAACAATGCCGCCCTTGGCCGTGCCATCCAGCTTGGTCAGAGCAATGGCGGTCACCCCTGCAATCTGCTTGAACTGCTGGGCCTGGATCAGGCCATTCTGGCCGGTGGTTCCGTCCAGAACCAGCAGGACCTCCTTGCTTGCCTCCGGCAGCTCCCGGTCGATGATCCGGCGGATCTTGTTCAGCTCGTTCATCAGGTTGGATTTGTTGTGGAGCCGTCCGGCGGTGTCCACAATGATCACATCCACATCCCTGGCTCTGGCAGCCTGAATGCCGTCAAACACCACGGAGGCGGGATCGGCGCCCTCGTTCTGCCGTACCAGGCTGGCACCGGAACGCTCCGCCCAGATTTCCAGCTGATCCGCCGCGGCAGCACGGAAGGTATCCGCCGCCACCAGCAGAACCTTCTTGCCCTGCTGGGTCAGCTGTTTGGCAATTTTTCCGATGGTGGTGGTCTTGCCCACGCCGTTGACACCTACCACCAGAATCACACTGGGGTGGGTGTCCAGGTTCAGCTCAAAGTCGCCCACACACACCATTTCCGCCAGGATCGTCTTGAGGGCCAGCCGGGCTTCCTCCGATTTCGTGTAGTGGTGAAGCTGGACAGAATCACGAAGCCGCTGGATCACCTTCCGGGAGGTTTCCACGCCCAGATCCGCCAGGATCAGGCATTCCTCCAGCTCGTCATAGAAATCGTCGTCGATTTCCGAATACTCGGTAAACACGGTGCCCAGGGTGTCGTTCAGTGCGTTCCTGGTCTTGGTCAGGCCGAATTTTATCTTGTCAAAAAAGCCCATATTCTTTCTCCTTATTCTCCAATGCCCAGATATTCCTCCATCTGGTTTAAGTCCAGGCGCAGCAGCTTGGAAATTCCCTGCTCCTGCATGGTTACGCCATAGAGCACGTCGGCTGCCTCCATGGTGCCCCGTCGGTGGGTGATGACGATAAACTGGGTATTCCTGCTCAGACTGCGAAGATATTTGGCAAACCGCTCAACATTCCGGTCATCCAGGGCCGCGTCTATCTCATCGAGCAGGCAGAAGGGCGTGGGCCGCACCTTCAAAATGGCAAAATACAGTGCCGTGGCCACGAAGGCTTTCTCGCCGCCGGAGAGCAGCGTGATGGTCTTGACCTGCTTTCCGGGCGGCTGCACCCGAATTTCAATGCCGCAGTTCAGTGGGTCTGCCGGGTCTTCCAGGATCAGCTGTCCCTTACCGCCGCCGAACATCTCCTCAAAGGTTTTGCCGAAATAGTGGTCGATCTTCCCAAACTCCGTCACAAAAATGTTGGTCATCTCCGTGGTGATGTTCCGGATGACGCTTTCCAGCTCCCGCTTGGACTGCAGCACATCATCCCGCTGCTCGGCAAGGTAGGAATACCGCTCGTTGATCCGGGCAAATTCCTCGATGGCGCCCAGATTGGGGGTACCCAGGGCGCTGATCTTCCGTTTCAGCTCGGCTGAGCGGCGGTTGCCCACGGCAACGCTTTCGATCTGCCCCCGGAAGTCCACGGCCGTGCCGGGGGTCAGGCCGTAGGAATCCCACAGCTTGTCCACGATCTGCCGTTCCTCCATGGAGGACGTGACCTTCTTCTGCTCCAACAGAGCGCAGGCACGCTCCATACTCAGAATATCCTTGTTCTTTTCCTGGGCGTCGTGCTCGGAGCGGGTCTTGGCCGCCTCCGCCTGGGCACGGCTTTCCAGAGTCTTCTGCAGAAGCTCCGCCATGTCCGCACTGCGGCGGTCGTTGTCCTCCTGCTGCTGCTTCAATTCCTCCATCTGCCGGCGAATCCGGTCACAGTCGGCGCAGATGGAATCCATCAATGCCAGCTTCTTCTCCCGGTCGCCCTCCATGGCGGTGCACAGCGCCTGCAGATCATCGATATGGGACAGCGCCGTGGCACGCTCGGCTTCCAGAGCTGCCTGGGCCGTCTTCAGCGCAGTAACAGCGTCGGTTGCTTCCTTGGTCTGCCGGGCGGCCTCGGACTGGCTCTCCTCCAATGCCGCCAGCTTCTGCCGGATTTGCTCCAGCTGCTGGGTGTTCAGCTGAATCTTCGCCTGCTGGGCTGCATAGCGTTCCCGGTCTGCGGCAGAGCGATCCTTCAGAGCATCCCGCTCCCGGCGGGCTGCATCCTCCGCGTCACAAACAGCACTCAGCAGAATTTCAAACTGCTTTTCCTCACCCTGGAGCCGGAGCACCTGATCCTCCGCTTCCCGGAGCTGATCCTGGGCAGCACGCATCTGGAACTGCACCTGATCAAACTGGCGCTGGGCCTCCTGGAGCTGGGCCTGGGTTGCAGAAAGCTCCTGCTGGAGCTGGGCTTCCTGAGCGGTGAGCTTTTCCAGCTCATTGGCCCGGGAGAGAATACCCGCATCCTTGCTCACCGAGCCGCCGGTCATGGAGCCGCCGGGGTTCATGACCTGGCCGTCCAGGGTAACGATCTTGAATCGGCGGCTGTACTTCTGGGACATGGCGATAGCCGCATCGATGTCCTGCACAATCACCGTACGGCCCAGCAGGTCGTCCACCGCCTTGCGGTAGCGGTCATCACACCGAACCAGTTGAGAGGCGATGCCCACAAAGCCACGGCAGGAATCCAGTCCCTTCTCCTGCAGATATCGGCCCTGGGCGGAACTCAGGGGCAGGAAGGTGGCTCGTCCGCCGCCGGTGCGCTTGAGATACGCGATTGCCGCCTTGCCGTCATATTCCGTGTCCACCAGGATCTCCTGCATGGCGGCTCCCAGGGCAATCTCAATTGCCACGGTATAGCTGTCCTCGGTATGGATCAGCAGGGACACCGGGCCGTGGATGTGCTTGAGCCCTCCCCGCTGGGCCTCCTGCATAACGGAGCGAACGGCCTTATTGTAGCTTTCAAAGTCCCGCTGCATGGCCCGGAACACTCTGGCCCTGGCGGAAATACCGTCCAGCCTCTGGGTCTGTTCCCTGAGCTTGCCGTCCAGCTCGTCCCGGCGCTTGCCCCGGGCCTGCTGACGCAGGGTGTAGCCGGAAATCATGTTGCCCGCTGCGGTGACGTTTTCCTGAGCTGTACGCAGACGCTTCCGGGCGTCCTCCAGATTGGTCTGGGCCTCATGGTGCCGGGCGGCTCCAGCGGACAGATCGCTGTCCAGCTGCTCCAGACGCTGCCGGGAGAGCACCATGCTCTCTTCCAGCGCCCGCACATCCGCCTGACGGCCTGCCACATCTGCCGACAGTGACCCTTCCCTGCCGCGAAGCTCCAGAAACTGGCCGGTAATGCTCTGGGCATTGGCTGCCATGGCAGAAAGCCCCTGCTGCAGTTTTTCAAGCTCCTGGCGCTTTTCCTCCATATCAGCTTCAATCTGGGCAATGCGGCTTCTGGTCTGATCGATCTGAGCGGAGATGCCGCCGCTGCGATCCTCCTGACCCTTTAATTCCTCCTGGATGCGGGCGATGTTGTCCTCATTGTTGCTCAGGCTGCCCTGATAGACTGCCATTTGCCCCTCCATCTGCTGATGGGTGGCACCGAGCATATTGGCCTTGACCCGGACGTTTTCCAGTTCCTCGTCCCGGGTGCGCAGAACCGCAGCCAGCTCCTCCGCCTGGCGGTACAGTCCATCCAGTTCATCGTGGGCCTGCTGCAGCACGAAGGACGCCGAGGCGTAGTCCTCCTCCGCCTTCTTGGCTGCGGCTGAGAGCTTATCCAGGGTGTCCAGCCAGACAGCTACCTCCACGCCCTTGAGCTCTTCCTTCAGTTCCAGATACTTTTTTGCTTTTTCGGACTGCTCCCGCAGAGGCTCCAGCTGGAGCTCCAGCTCGGAGACCTTGTCGCCGATGCGCAGAAGATTGTCCTCGGTGTGCTGGAGCTTGCGCTCCGTCTCCTCCTTGCGGTGGCGAAACTTGGAGATGCCCGCAGCCTCTTCAAAAATTTCCCGGCGGTCTCCGCTTTTCAGTGCCAGAATCTCGTCGATCCTGCCCTGGCCGATATTGGAATAGCCCTCCTTGCCCAGGCCCGTATCCATGAACAGCTCATTGATGTCCCGCAGACGGGCGGACTGCTTGTTGATATAGTATTCGCTGTCCCCGGAGCGGTAATACCGCCGGGTGACGCACACGGTGTCCGCATCGTAGGCCAAAGCCCTGTCCGTATTGTCCAGGGTCAGCGTAGCCTCCGCAAAGCCCACCGCTGCACGCTTCTGGGTGCCGCCAAAAATGACATCCTCCATTTTGGCGCCCCGGAGAGTCTTGGAGCTCTGCTCGCCCATGACCCACAGAATGGCATCGGATATATTTGATTTACCGGAGCCGTTGGGGCCGACAATAGCGGTGATGTCATCGCCAAAGCGGATCAGCGTCTTATCCGGAAAGGATTTGAAGCCCTGAAGTTCCAATGATTTCAGATACACAGCATAACCTCTTGCCAAAAAACAAATTTCATTTTATTATATCTGAACTCATTCGGAAATGCAAGGGTTTCTTTCTTCTTTTCCCGGCTTTGCGTTTATCCCGGGCGCTTTCCGGCTGAGAAAACAAGGTGCAGAAGGTCATTGACGAAACAGGAAGAAGATTATATAATGACCACAAATTGATATTCCTGCATTTTATTGGAAAGGGGTTCTTCCTTTGCGGATTTCAGATTATCACAGAGTCTTCTCTGTGCCACAGGCCGCCGCGTTTCTGGGCAGAAAGGCGGTGGAAAACCGATCCGTGCTTCTTTCGTCCTTCCTGTTTGGCTTTCTGGCCCACGGCTTTGCCTTCACCAACAAGCTGGTCAATCACGATGAGGTGGCATCCCTGTTTACCAAGGGCGCTACGGTGGAATCCGGCCGATTTGGCCTGGGACTTCTGGATCTGATCTTCCCAAATTACTCCATGCCCTGGATCTACGGCATTATCTCCGTCGTCCTGCTGGCTGTGGCCACGGCCCTGCTTGTAAACCTCTTTGAGATTCAGGGCAAGCTTTCGCAGGTTTTGTTCTCCGGAATCGTACTGTCCTTCCCCTCCCTCACCGGCACCTTCGGCTATATGTTCACCAGCTCCTCCTACGCGCTTTCCTTCCTTCTGGCCTGCGATGCGGTATGGCTGTTTTGTCGGGATGGACTGTGGAGAAAAGGACTTGCCCTGTGCCTGATGATCGCATCCCTGAGCATTTATCAGTCCTATATCTCCCTTGCCGCCGGACTGCTTATTCTGTATCTGTTCCGGAAGCTCCTGTTGGGTGAGAAAGCCGGATCAATCCTGATACAAGGCATAGCCGATGCGGCGTTCCTGATCCTGAGTCTGGGGCTGTATTTCCTTGCAGCAAAGCTGGTTCTGAAAATCACCGGGGTTTCCTTCGGTCAGTATGCCGAAAACAGTATCGTCCTGCGGCTGTCCGATCTTCCCGGAAAGGTGGTGCTTGCCTACGCCACCTTCGGAAGATTCTTCACGGAAAGCCTTCACGGACTGATTCCCACGTCTTTCTCCCGGCTGCTCCATGGGCTGCTTGGGGTTTCGTGTCTGGCGCTGTTCCTTCCCTGGGCGCTGTCCCGGAAAAAAGAGGAGCTTGGCAGCCTGCTCCTGGCTGTCGTTCTTCTGCTGGTGCTGCCCCTTGCCGTCAACTGCATGTATCTGATCACGGCAGAAGCTTCCATCCACACCCTGGTTTTGTATGGTTTTGTCAGCCTGTATCTGCTGCCGCTGATTCTGGCTGACCGTCTACACACCCGGTTCCGTGTTCTTCTCTTTGTATCTGAGAATGCGCTTCCCCTTATTCTTGCTGGGATCATCGCAGTCAATGTCTACATTTCCAACCAGGCCTATCTGAATCTGCATCTGCGCTACGAAAATGCCCATGCGTTCTATTCCTCACTGATCGCCGACCTGAATGGCAACCCGGATTTTCATGAGGGGGCAAAGCTGGCGCTTGTGGGAACCTATGTATCTCCCAAATTCTATGAAGAACAGTTTGCCGATACAGACAGGATCACCGGCGTTCACGGCTTCCTCCCTGACGGCTACGCCAGAGCGCAGTTCATGCGCTATTACATCGGTCTGGATGTTCCCTTTGCCTCGGACGAGGAGACTGCCGCCCTGCAGGAGCTTGCACTGGTTCAGGCCATGCCCCGGTATCCCTACTATGGCTCCATCCAGACAATTGACGGCATACTGGTGGTCAAGCTGTCGTAAAACAGCTGGCACTTCCTTCTGACCGGACTGCTCCTGGAAGCCAGGCCGGTCAGAAGGAAATAATTACACGAATTATGAAAAATAATTACACGAATTATGAAAAAAGTTCTTGACAAATTCAGCTTCGGTGTTATAATAAGCGTGTTCTGTTTGAGCCGCCGGTATAGCTCAGTTGGTAGAGCAGCTGATTTGTAATCAGCAGGTCGGGGGTT
>CALYRG010000058.1 GCA_945482615.1 uncultured Clostridia bacterium
TGAATGACCTGTGCCATAAGCTGGACAGCACCCGCCCCACCACCATGGCCAACGTATTCATGCTGGAGATCGACAGCCCCATTCTGGAAATCCCCGACGTGAACAGCTACAATCTGTACTTTGGCTGGTACCTGGGGGAACTGGAACAGAATGACGAGTTTTTTGACGAGTATCACGCGAAGTATCCTGATCGCTGCATTGGTTTCAGCGAGTACGGTGCCGATGCCAATCCCCAGTATCAGTCTGCGAACCCGGAAAAGGGCGACTATTCCGAGAGCTATCAGGCTGTGTACCATGAGCACATTCTGGGTATGATCGAACAGCGCCCCTGGCTGTGGGCGACCCACATCTGGAACATCTTCGACTTCGCCGCCGATGGACGGGATGAGGGCGGCAAGCACGGCGAGAACCAGAAGGGCCTGGTGACCTTTGACCGGCAGACCAAAAAGGACGCCTTCTATCTCTACAAGGCGCACTGGAACAAGAAAGAGCCCTTTGTCCACATCGCGGGTGGTCGGTATGTTGACCGTACAGAGCCTGTCACGGAAATCAAGGTCTACTCCAATCAGACGGAAGTGACTCTGCGCGTAGACGGAAAGCCCTTTGAGACCCAGACGGGCAAATACGTGTTCCGTTTCCGGGTGCCGATTTCCGGCGAGCATTCCATTCACGCCTCCTCCGGCGACTGCCACAGTGTCATTCTCGTGCGTAAGGTCAGTGAGCCGAATCCGGAATACCGGATGGTGGCGTCTGCCCCGGTAATCAACTGGTTTGATGCCGACGAGATAGACCCGGAGTATTATTCTGTTGCCGACAAGCTGGCAGATATCCGCAGGAATCCGGAAGCAGGCGCGGTAATCGATGCCATGATGGCCCAGGGGGCGTCTGCCCGGGGGGATGTGGCGGACGCGGTGAAGGACAATCCCGCCCTCCAAAGAATGATGGGCAGAATGACGCTGATTTCTCTTCTCAAGCAGTCCGGCGCCGACGAGCAGGCAGTCAAGCAGCTGAACCGCATCCTGCAAAGATATAAAAAGGTGTGATTTTGATGAAAACGACCTACTGCAACCCCCTTGACCTGAGCTATCGGTATTCTCACATGAACGAGGGAAAGCGCCTTGCCCACCGGGAGGGCGCTGACCCCACGCTGGTATTCTTCAAGGGAACCTATTATGCCTTTGTCTCTATGAGTGCCGGTTTCTGGTACAGCAAAGATTTGCTGAACTGGCAGTTCCACGAAGCAAAGGATCTGCTCATTTATGATTATGCGCCGGATGTGCGCCAGATTGGGGAGTACCTCTACTTCTGTGCCTCCCGGCGAAATGTAAACTGCCCGATTCTGCGCACCCGGGATCCATTGACGGAGGAATTCGAGCAGGTCAACGCACCGTTTCCTTTCTGGGATCCCGACCTGTTCCAGGATGATGACGGGCGGGTGTACCTCTATTGGGGCTGTACCAACACCCAGCCTATCTGGGGCATCGAGATGAACCCGGAAACCATGGAACCCATCGGAGAAAAGGTGCCCCTGATTTTCGGAAGGGAATCGGAATTGGGTTACGAGCGTCCCGGCGACAACGGCGTTTCCAATAAGGAAAACAGCGTTGTCTACCAGCACCTGAAAAAGTGGTTCAATCCCGGGACAGGAAAAATTGAGTTCCCGGCGGGCATGGATAATATGGGCGGCTACTCTGCGCAAGCCATGACAGCTATGTTCCTCTCTGTAGGCAAGCCCTACATTGAGGGGGCCTTCATGACCAAGCATGATGGAAAATACTATCTGCAATACGCATGTCCCGGTACCCAGTACAACACCTATGCTGATGGCGTGTATGTGTCTGATATGCCCCTTGGCCCCTTTACGCTGCAAAAGAGCAATCCCTATTCCTCCAAGCCCGGGGGCTTCATCACCGGCGCAGGACACGGCAGCACCATCGAAGATGCCTATGGGAATTACTGGCACGCTTCCACCATGCGCATCAGCGTGAATCACGATTTTGAGCGGCGGATTGGCCTGTTCCCCGCCGGCTTTGATAAGGACGGTGTGATGTTCTGCAATCAGAATTTTGCAGACTATCCCCATGAAGTCCCCAAGGGCAGGTTTGACGCCGCTTCCCAGCAGCCCAAGTGGATGCTTTTGAGCTACAACAAAAAGGCAGCCGCTTCCTCCGGAGCGCATCCGGAGCTGGCGGTGAACGAGAACATCCGGGATTGGTGGAGTGCAGACACCGCCGAAGCCGGGGAGTTTCTCTGCGTTGACCTTGGCAAGCCAGAGGATGTCCGGGCAATTCAGGTGAACTTTGCCGATGAAGCCCTGTCGCCTGAATTTCCCCCGGAGGAATACGGCAGCGACCGGGGGGACCGCCGCATTGAGCTGGAACCCCAGCTTTCCCGGTATACCATCGAGGTAAGCCGCGACGGGGAAAAATGGATCGTTCTGGAAGAGGTCGCCCGGGAGTGCTCCAACGGTTACTACGAATACACAGACGGAATCTCTGCCCGGTTTATCCGTGTCGTAGGCGGTAAGCTCCCCTACGGGCAGGTCATGCGGATTTCCGGCCTGCGGATCTTTGGCAACGGCAGCGGTGAAAAGTGCGAAGCGGCACAGGCAAAGGCCGAGAGGGTGGGCGATCTGGAAGCAATGGTTTCCTGGAAGCACATTGAAAACGCGCAGGGCTGTAATGTGCGCTACGGCATCGCACCGGACAAGCTGTACATGAGCTGGATGGTCTATAGCGCGGACGAGGTTAAGCTGACAACCCTCATCAAGGGGCAGGAATACTATGTCTGTGTGGACAGCTTCAACGAAAACGGGATTACCTCCGGGCAAATCATCAAGGTGGTGTAACCATGGCAAAAAAAGCGGTTCAGCAGTTTATGCTGGGTTCTGTTCTGAAAAATGAAAACGCAGTTCGGGAAACCTTGTCCGCCATGAAAGCGGCAGGGTATGACAGCATCGAGCTGTGCGGGTTTATGCTGCATCCTATGGGGTTCTTGATCCGTATGCTGACGAAAGCGGCCGGGATGCCTGTGGGCAGCGGCGGCAATCTGGATTGGGAAAAGCTGGTGAGAGAATCCGGGCTGAACGTGGTCAGTGTCCATCAGGATTTGGGGTCCATCGAGCGGGATACGAAGGCAGTCGCGGAGGAAGCGAAACGGTTTGGCACGGATATGGTGGTGATCACAGGCATGTACCGCTTTGACTACGGCAGCGAGGAGGCTGTGCGCGAGCTGTCCCGGCGGCTGGACGCGGCTGGCAAAGCCCTTGGGGAGCAGGGAATCCGGCTTCTGTACCACAATCACAACTGCGAGCTGCGAAAGGTCAACGCGGACAAGTGCGCCTACGATTTGCTGCTGGAAGAAACTGATTCTGATTATGTAAACTTCGAGTTTGACTCCTATTGGTTCACCGAGGGCGGCGCGGATGCCAAGCTGTGGATGCGCCGTCTGGGAAGCCGCATGAAGCTTTGGCACATCAACGACCGGGGCACACGGATGACTGGGTCTGCCATGACCCCCATCCTGAAAACCGACAGCATGGAGCTGGGAACCGGCAATATGGATCTGGAGGGAATGACTGAGATCGCCAAAGAAAATGGCATAGAAGCAGTGATTCTGGAAAGTCATAGAAACTGGGTGGATCACAGCCCGGTGGCAAGTCTGGAGCTTAGTTCCAAGTGGCTGAATGGGCATTTTTGAGGAGGACTTCTATGAGGGCAATCCAATTAAAAACGGAGCATATGACGAACCCATTGGGAATTGGAATTTCGAATCCAATGCTCAGTTGGGTTTGTGAGGGCGGTATTTCGCAGATCGCCTACCAGATTGTCGCGAAATCCGGTGAGATAGTGGTTTGGGATAGCGGCAAGGTGGTATCCTCGCAGATGTCCGTTCGCTATGGCGGTCCAGCGGCCAAAGCCAGGGAACGAATAGAGTGGAGCGTAGTACTCTGGGATGAGAATGGGCAGGGTGTCGAAAGTGCATCTGCCAGCTTTGAGATGGGTCTTATCGATGGCAGCTGGAAGGGAAGTTGGATAGGCCCGGAACTTCCCCATGAGGAAACCCAACGTCAGCCATCCAGTGTGCTGCGGAAAGTATTTCATGCACCGGCAATCGAAAAAGCAAGGCTCTACATCACTTGCCACGGCTTGTACGAAGCGAAGCTGAATGGATGTCGTGTTGGGAATTTCGTTCTGGCGCCCGGCACGGATGACTACCGACTGCGGCTGCAATACCAGACATATGACGTAACCGACTTGCTCCGCCCCGGTGAAAATGAGATCGTCATTACTTTGGGCGACGGCTGGTACCGGGGCAACAACGGCGTGGACGGGCTGTACAACTATTACGGATCCGACCTTGCTCTGCTCTGCCAGCTGGAAGCGGACGGAAAGGTGATCCTATGCTCTGATGGCAGCTGGGAAGCCAGCCAGTCCGGCCCTGTCCGCCTGAACGATCTGGAAAAGGGCGAAACCTATGATGCCAGAATGGAGGAAGTAACCGACTGGCACGGCGTTGCCGTAAAGGACTACGGCTTTGATATGCTCTGTTGCTCGGATTCCGTCCCCATTCTGGAACAGGAGCGTTTCCCGGGAAGGGTTTTCAAGACCCCCAATGGGGAGACGGTCGTCGATTTCGGGCAGAATCTGGCGGGCTACACCGAACTGAAGGTTTATGCGAAAGCAGGACAGAAAATCACCCTGTGGCACGGAGAAACCCTGGACGAAAACGGCAACTTTACCCAGAGCAATTTTGACCCCGGTGAACGGAACAAAAACGGCGGAATCCCCCAGCGCATCGATTATATTTGCAAGGATGGCCTGAACGTGTATAAGCCCAGCTTTTCCTGTTTTGGCTTCCGCTACGCCAAAGTGGAAAGCGACATGGATTTGACGGACGCAGAATTTACGGCCATCGCCGTTTATTCGGAAATGCCGCAGACCGGCTTCTTCACCTGCGGCAATGCGGATGTGAACCGCCTGTTCCTGAACAGCCTTTGGAGTATGCGCAGCAACTTCTGCGACATTCCCACCGACTGTCCCACCCGGGAACGGGCGGGTTGGACAGGGGATGCGGGTGCCTTTACACCCACCGGCGTGTATCTGGCGGACTGTTATCCGATTCTTCGGAAATGGCTGGCTGAATGCCGCCTTGCCCAGGGGGCGGACGGGCTGGTTGCCAACATTGCCCCTGTCAACAACAGCGGCAGCTACATATCCAATATGCTGCAAGGCTCCTCCGGGTGGGCAGATGCTTGCATCCTGGTTCCCTGGGCACTGTATGAAGCCTACGGCGACAAGAGCATTCTGGAAGAAAACTACGGGATGATGGTGTCCTGGCTGCGCTTTGTGGAGAACCGGGCAAAGAAAACAAGGATTCAAAATCAGTTCAATCCTTATAAAAAATACCTGGTAGACGAGGGCTTCCACTTTGGCGAATGGCTGGAGCCGGATGTGAGCAGTATGGATACCATGAAAAAGAACATGATGTTCGGCGCCCCCGAGGTGGCCACTGCTTACTATTTCAAATCCGCAAGCCTTGTGGCAAAAATCGCCGGGATTCTCGGAAAACAGGAGGATGCCCAGAAGTACTGCCAAATTGCGGAGGGTGCCCGGAACGCCTACCGCTATACCTGTACCAAGAGCGGAAAAATAGCATCCAAGCGTCAGGCGGAGTATGTCCGTCCAATCGCGTTTGGACTGCTGGACGAAACAGAGTCCCAGGCGGCGGCAGACCAGCTGGCAAAGATGGTGGCAGAAAACAACTACCACCTGAATACCGGCTTCCTGGCAACGCCATTGCTCTGCCGGGTGCTGTCTGACTACGGTCATACCGATACGGCCTATCGGCTCCTTTTGCAGGATACCGCCCCCAGCTGGCTTTACCCGGTAAAACAGGGCGCGACCACCATTTGGGAAAGCTGGGACGGTGTCCGGGAGGATGGAACGGTACACGATTCTCTGAACCATTATTCCTACGGTGCCATTTCCGGCTGGCTGATGGGGGATGTCTGCGGCATCCGGCTGACCGAAGGAACGCTGACCATTGCCCCCAAACCCTCCGAAGAACTTGGACACGCGGAAGCAAAATGGGTTTCCCCTGTTGGAACCATTGAAAGCAAGTGGCATTATGAGCAGGATCAGGTGGTGTTTGAAGTGGCAATCCCTGCAAATGTCACCGCGGAAATTCGCTTGCCCGACGGAAAGACCATCCACGCAGAAACCGGTATACACGTTTTTTCCTGCAAAGCATAATGCAAAACGGCATCGGTTCTTTTACCGGTGCCGTTCCAATTTGCATTTATTGTTCATTCATGAAAGACAAGGTGATAATCATGGGAAACGAAGCATTGTTCCGGGACAAACCGATTTGGAAGGCCATTTTTTACCTGGCGATACCATCTGTTCTGACCATCTTGATCATGGTCATTTACAACATGGCGGATATGTTCTTTATCGCAATGCTTGGGGATGATACGCAAGTGGCGGCAATTGCCGTGGTGGGGCCTGTTTTTAGTCTGGCAACCGCTGTTGCTACTATGCTGGGCGCAGGAGGCTGCGCGGTCATTGCCAATTACTTAGGTGCCGGAGAAAGAGAGAATGCGCAAACGGTGGGGAGCCTGTGTGTTTGGACTTCTATTCTGTTCGGCCTGGTGTTCACGGCCTCCATGCTCACGGGAACCGATTCTATTCTTCGGTATCTGGGCGCAACGGAGGATATGATGGGCTTTGCTTCGAATTATATGCGGACACTGGCGGTGGGATCCTGCCTGATGCTATTCAGTGTGGTCATGGCATCCGTTGCTCGGTCGGAGGGCTTGATTCTTCCCGGTATGCTGAGCAACATGGCCGGTACAGTTACAAATATCATCTTGGATCCGATTTTTATTCTTTGGCTAAACATGGGTGTGATCGGTGCTGCCACCGCAACGGTCATCGGGAATCTGGTGGCAAGTGCTATGTTAATTTTTTTCATCCGTAAACAGTCCCGCATTCTCACCCTCTCCCCAAAGCCGGCAATGCGAAAGCCAAGCCTGCTATTCCATACGGCAGCGGTTGGTCTTCCCAATGGAATCAGCAGTGTTCTCTCTGGCTTTGCCTCCACCTTCAGCAATCAGATTCTGAGCGTATACGGCTCTGGAGTCATTGCCGCCATGGCGGCAGCCGGTCGGGCAACCATGGTGATCACCATGATCCAGATGGGTATCTGTATGGGAGTATCCCCGTTGCTGGCCTATAATTACGGCGCGAAAAATCTGCCACGGCTGAGAGAAGCTTTGATCAAAACAGCTGGATTAACCATTGGCTTTGGAATCATTGCCACTGTCGGCTGCTTTTCTGGGCGGGATGCACTGATCGGATTGTTCCTAAAAGATACTGCCAATGTGGAAATTGGAAAGCAGATGATGTTCTGGCTCCTGATTGCCAGCCCCTTGCTTGGCTTTTATTATCTCAGCAGCAATTTCTTGCAGGCAGCGGGAAACGCGTTCTTTGCTACCATTATCTCTATTCTCAGGCAGGGAGCTCTGCTGATCCCCTGTCTGTATGGAATGCATGCACTGCTGGGATTAACTGGTGTCGCTGCTGCCCACACAGTCAGTGATATCCTTTCTGTCGGGATATCCGCGGTCTTACTGATCTTCCAGTACAGACGTTTGAAGCAGACGATTGTGATCGAATAGAATCAGGGCGCCTCGGGCAGCAGCCCAGGCCCCCTAACTGTCCCTGTATTTTTTGGGTGTTACCTCATATTTTCCCTGAAAAATCCTATGGAAGTAGCTCAGGTTGCTGTAGCCCACTGCTTCCCCGATTTCTTCCACGTGGAGGCAGGTGTGCTTCAGAAAGTAGGCCGCCTGGGTCAGACGTTTTTCCTGCAGCAATTCCTTGAAGGTTTTCCCCGTCCGGCGTTTGATCTCCCGGCTGAGCCAACAGAGGTCATAGTGCAAAGAATCCGCAATTTCTGTCAAACTGCCGGTACGGTAGTTCTCCTCGATGTATCGGAGAACCTTCACAATGGCAGCATCCTCTGTGGAACCCGATACCAGCCTGTCCGTATAGTTCAGCAGCTGCATAAAAAGCAGCCCCATGGTCGTCTGGCAGATGCTGCGGCGGTTGGGTGCGGCGCCTTTTGTCAGCGTCCAAATGAGATTCTCTATCAGGTTCTGTATGGGAAGAGCATCGGCAACCTGAAAATACAGACAGTTTGTATTTCCGGCAGAATTGCCAAGACTGTCCACGATGAAGTTGTGCAGAGGCGTTTTATCCTCATCCAGCATTTCCAGAACCTTGTCAAAGAACTGGGGCAGGATGATGAAGTTTACCGCAATGTCGTTTTCTCCTGCAGGCAGAATTTCTTGCCGGGCACCCTGACCGAAGAACAGCAGCTCTCCCTCATGAAGCACGATTTGCTTGCCGTTTGCGATCTGCGTGGTACTGCCGCAGCACATGTAGACGACCTCCACATAGTTGTGGCTGTGCTCCGGGAAATGGGCGAACCGGGTATGGGGACGAATGGTTATAAGCCGTCCGCTGTCCAGCAGTTTTTTCGCGTCAACCACATCGGAATCTGTATCCATGTAGATCCCCCGCTGGATTGCGGTGCTTCCATCCAAAAGGGCCCGTTCCTCCGGGCTGATGAGGCGCAGTATGTTCAGAAGTTCTTCGCTTATCATAAGATCACCAATTTCTATTGTACACGATTCTATCTTTGTTTGCAATGCAAATAAGGACAGTTTTTTAAGCAAATGCGGGTCTTATCTTTTCGCTGCGAACATGGTTTAATAGATCCGGGTGATGAATATGAAATATGCGCTTGCAGTTGATATCGGCGCGTCATCCGGCCGTCACATTGTCGGATGGCTGGATGACGGCAAAATCCAAGCCAAAGAAGTATATCGTTTTCCCAACGGCGTGACCGAAAAAGACGGACACCTGACCTGGGACATGGAGGCTCTGCTCCGGCATGTACAATTTGGCATCGCAGAAGCACAGAAGCATTTTCCCGCTATCGACACACTTTCCATCGATACCTGGGGTGTGGACTATGTGCTGCTCCGGGGTAACGAGGAAGTGCTGCCGGTCTACGCTTACCGGGACAGCCGTACAACGGCCGTAATCCCGAAGGTGCATGAAACAATACCTTTTTCTGAATTGTACCGCCGTACCGGCTGCCAGTTCCAGCCCTTTAATTCCATCTATCAGCTCTGCGCCGACAAGGAGGCCGGCAGGCTGGAGGGCGTGACCGATCTTCTGATGATCCCAGAGTATCTGCTGTACAAGCTCTGTGGGGTCAAAGCCCGGGAATTTACCAACGCTACCACCATGGGCATGGTCAGCGCCCAGACCGGGGAATTTGACAGGGAAATCATTGACACGCTTGGCTATCCGCAGTATCTGTTCCCCAAGCTGAGCCAGCCCGGGACGGTGATTGGGGTGTACGAGGGAATCAAATGCATCCTCTGCGCCACCCACGACACCGGCTCCGCGGTGGAGGGCATCCCCATGGAGGGCAATGCGCCCTATATTTCCTCCGGCACCTGGTCGCTTCTGGGCGTGAAAACCCCGACCCCCATCACAGACAGGGCCAGTGAAAAAGCCAACTACTCCAACGAGGGCGGCGTGGGCTACAACCGCTATCAGAAGAA
>CALYRG010000059.1 GCA_945482615.1 uncultured Clostridia bacterium
CTTCCCCTTCTCACCAGGGCCTTGTCCGTTCATTGGCGAAAGCGCCATATTGCTGACGAAAACCGATAAGCACAAAAAGCAAAGTCATCCCGGAAATGCGGGATGACTTTACCGGGTGGAATCAATCAGCCTTCGGCCTTGGCCTGCTCGTTTGCCTCGTAGGCCTCCAGGAAGTGGTTCAGCTGAGCCAGGAAGGGCTCGCACTCCACACCGTGGACCATGCAGGCTTCCTCCACGGTCTCGCCCCGGGAGGAGGGGCAGCCCAGACAGTGCATGCCGATGGCAAAGAACAGGGGGGCGGACTGGGGCGCAATGTCCAGAATGTCGCCGATGATGGTTTCCTTTTCGATTTTAACAGCCATGAGAATAGGACCTCCTTTTGATTTCCCCTATTATAACCGCAGTTTCCCCAAAAAACAAGAGGGAATATTGCAAAATTGGAATTGTTGACTTCCGGGGGCAAATCGCGTATAATATCCGAAGATATAATGGAAAACTATGTCGGTTGGGGAAAAAGCGCCCCAATGAAAGGAACGGTTATACTGCATGGCAAAGAAAACCCAGGAACAGTACGGCAATTCCAGCATCTCCATGCTCAAGGGCGAGGATCGGGTGCGCAAGCGCCCGGCGGTGATCTTCGGCTCTGACGATCTGGAGGGCTGCAAGCACGCTGTGTTTGAAATTCTGTCCAACGCCATTGACGAGGCCCGGGAGGGCCACGGCGATACCATCATCGTCACCCGCTACGAAGACCTGAGCGTGGAGGTGGAGGACTTTGGCCGGGGCTGCCCCGTGGACTATAACGAGAAGGAAAAACGCTACAACTGGGAGCTGGTGTTCTGCGAGATGTACGCCGGGGGCAAGTACGGCGAAAACGGCGAGAACTACGAGTACTCCCTGGGGCTCAACGGCTTGGGCTCCTGCGCCACCCAGTACGCTTCGGAATACTTTGACGCCGTGATCCGCCGGGACGGCTTCCGGTACGACCTGCACTTTGAGAAGGGCCGGAACAAGGGCGGCCTCAAGAAGGAGCCTGCCGACCGGAAGAAGACCGGCTCCTGCTTCCGGTGGAAGCCGGACAGGGAGGTCTTCACGGATATCAACATTCCCGCCGATTACTACCGGGACGTGCTGCGCCGTCAGGCGGTGGTGAACCCCGGGGTCACCTTCCGGCTGCGCCTGCAGTCCGGGGGCAAATTTGAGACGGAGGAGTTTTGCTATCAGGGGGGCATCCGCCAGTATATCGAGGAGCTGGTGGGAGACAATGCCTTTACCATGCCCACCTTCTGGGAGACGGAGCGCCGGGGCCGGGACGCAGAAAACAGGCCGGAAATGAAGCTGAAAATCACCGCCTCCTTCTGCTTTTCCAAGCAGCTGAGCCACATTGAGTATTACCACAACTCCTCCTGGCTGGAGTACGGCGGCAGCCCCGACAAGGCCGTGCGGCTGGGCTTCACTGCCGCCTTCGACAAGTACCTCCGGGACAATAACAAATACACCAAAAGCGAGAGCAAGATCCTCTTTCAGGACATCCAGGACAGCCTGGTGCTGGTGACCAACTGCTTTTCCACCATCGGCTGTTTCGAGAACCAGACCAAAAAGTCCGTCAATTCCAAGTTCACCCAGGATGCCATGACCGCCTTCTTCAAGGAGCAGCTCCAGGTCTGGTTCATCGAGAACAAGCAGGAGGCTGACCGGGCCGCGGAGCAGATTCTCGTAAACAAGCGGGCCCGGGAGTCGGCGGAGAAGACCAAGTCAAGCGTTAAGAAGAAGCTCTCCGGCAGCATCGACATTTCCAACCGGGTGCAGAAGTTTGTGGACTGCCGCAGCCGGGACGTGTCCCGAAGGGAACTGTATATCGTGGAGGGCGACTCCGCTCTGGGCAGCGTCAAGATGGGCCGGGACGCGGAGTTTCAGGGCATCATGCCGGTTCGTGGCAAGATCCTCAACTGCCTGAAAGCGGACTACAATAAAATTTTCGCCTCCCCCATCATCACGGACCTGATGAAGGTGCTGGGCTGCGGGGTGGAGGTGCAGGGAAAGAAGATGAAGGAGCTGTCCTCCTTTGACCTTGGCTCCCTGCGCTGGAACAAGGTCATCATCTGTACCGATGCGGACGTGGACGGCTTCCAGATCCGGGTGCTGATTCTCACCATGCTCTACAGGCTCTGCCCCACCCTGATCCGGGACGGCTACGTGTATATCGCGGAGTCCCCCTTATTTGAGATCACCTGCAAGGACAAAACCTGGTTTGCCTACAACGAGCAGGAGAAGGGGAAGATTCTCAAGGAGCTGGAGGGGAAGAAAATCACCATTCAGCGCTCCAAGGGCCTGGGCGAAAACGACCCGGAGATGATGTGGATGACCACCATGAACCCCCAGACCCGGCGCCTCATTAAGGTCATGCCCGAGGAAGCGGAGCGGACGGCCCACTATTTTGACGTCCTCCAGGGGGACAACCTCCAGGAGCGGAAGAATTTCATCGCCGAAAACGGCGCAAAATACCTGGAGCTGGCGGATATTTCGTAATGAAGGAGTGCAATATGGCACGAAAGAAGCAGGAACCTGAAAAAAAGAAAGTGAATACCGACGGCGTGGTAGGGTTAGTCGGCTCCACCACGGAGCAGGCAATTTCCGAGACCCTGGAAGTCAACTACATGCCCTACGCCATGTCCGTCATCGTCTCCCGGGCCATTCCGGAGATCGACGGCTTCAAGCCCTCCCACCGCAAGCTCCTGTACACCATGTACAAGATGGGGCTGCTCACCGGCGCCAGAACCAAGTCCGCCAACATCGTGGGCCAGACCATGCACTTAAACCCCCATGGCGACGCCGCCATTTACGAGACCATGGTGCGCCTGGCCCGGGGCAACGAGACGCTGCTCCACCCCTTTGTGGACTCCAAGGGCAACTTCGGCAAGGTCTACTCCCGGGACATGGCCTACGCCGCCTCCCGGTACACCGAGGCCAAGCTGGACCCCATCTGCGCGGAGCTGTTCCGGGACATTGACTCCGACACCGTGGACATGGTGGACAACTACGACGCCACCACCAAGGAGCCCACATTGCTTCCCACCACCTTCCCCAACGTGCTGGTGTCCGCCAACCAGGGCATCGCCGTGGGCATGGCCTCCAACATCTGCTCCTTCAACCTCCGGGAGGTGTGCCAGACGGCCATCGCCCTGATGAAGAACCCGGAGCACGACATTCTGGAGACCCTGCCCGGCCCGGACTTCTCCACCGGGGCGGAGCTTCTGTACGACGAAGCCGCCACCCGGGAAATCTACGCCACCGGCCGGGGCAGCTTCAGGCTCCGGGCCAAATGGCGCTATGTCAAGGAAAATAACCTCATCGAAATCACCCAGATTCCCTACACCACCGCCACGGAGGTCATCATGGACAAGGTGGCGGAGCTTATCAAGGCGGGGAAGATCCGGGAGATTGCCGACATGCGGGACGAAACCGACCTGGGGGGCCTGAAGCTCACCATCGACCTCAAGCGGGGCACCGACCCGGACAAGCTGATGCAGAAGCTGTTCCGCATGACCCCCCTGCAGGACACCTTCCCCTGCAACTTCAACATTCTCGTGGGCGGTATGCCCCGGGTTATGGGCGTGGGAGAGATTCTGGAGGAGTGGACGGCCTGGCGCACGGACTGCATCAAGCGCCGCCTGTACTTCCAGATTCAAAAGAAGGAGGACAGGCTGCACCTTCTGAAGGGTCTGGAGCGGATCCTGCTGGACATTGACAAGGCCATCGCCATCATCCGGGAGACGGAGCTGGAAAGCGAGGTCGTGCCCAACCTGATGATCGGCTTCGGCATTGACGAGGTGCAGGCCAATTTCGTGGCGGAGATTCGGCTTCGCAACATCAACAAGGAGTACATCCTCCGCCAGACCAGCGCGGTCAGTCAGCTGGAGCAGGAGATAGCCGACCTGCGGGACACCCTGAACAGCCGCAAACGGCTGATGAATGTCATCATCAAGGAGCTGCAGAATGTGGCCGACAAGTACGGCAAGCCCCGGCTGACCCAGATCGTCTACGATGCCCCCCAGATGGAGGCAGAGGACGAGGAGGAGGCGGTGCCGGACTACCCGGTGACGGTGTTCCTGTCCCGGGAGGGCTACCTCAAGAAGATCACCGCCCAGTCCCTGCGAATGAGCGGCGAGCAGAAGTTCAAGGAGGGGGATGCCCTGGCCTTAACCAGGGAGACCACCAACCGGGACGAGCTGCTGGTGTTCACCGACAAATTCCAGTGCTATAAGTGTAAGCTATCCGACTTTGACGACGGCAAGGCGTCCCTGCTGGGCGAGTACCTGCCCCAGAAGCTGGGCTTCGAGCCGGAGGAGAAAATGGTGGGCACCGTGTTCTGCGGGGACTACAAGGGCTTTGCCCTGTTCTTCTTCGCAAACGGCAAGGTGGCCAAGGTGCCCCTGTCCGCCTACGAGACCAAGACCAACCGGAAAAAGCTCACCGGCGCCTATTCGGACAAGAGCCCCCTGGTAAAGGTGATGGCCCTCACCGTGGACGAGCAGATCGTCCTGTATTCCACCGACGGTCGGGCGGCCATCTTCACATCTGCCCAGCTGCTGCCCAAGACCACCCGCAATACCCAGGGCGTGGCGGTGATGACCCTGAAGCGCCGGGCGGAGCTGAAGGACGCCGTGCTGCTGGAGGGCAGCGGCATCGTAAACGACAGCCGCTACCGCACCCGCACCATCCCCTCTGCCGGCGCCATCCTCCGGGAGGAGGACGGCCCGGACAAGCAGCAGACCTTCGATATTTGATTTTTGCGTATCGGTTTTCCGCAGGTTAAGGCGTATATTGTCAAGGATCGCTGTACCCTTGATCCCAGGCAGTGCGTCTACAGAGCCAGGCTCCCTCTGACGAGGGAGCTGGCGCGAAGCGCCTGAGGGAGAGAAAACCTTCCGAAACTGAGCAGTCAAGAACTCACGTGGCGGAGAAACGTTTTCGGAGTCTGATACGTAAGTTCTTCACCACTCTATCTCATAACGTCTTCTCTCCCTCAGTCACCAGTCTGCGGACTGGTGCCAGCTCCCTCGTCAGAGGGAGCCGCCCTCAGAAGGACGTACCCTTCCCCTTCTCACCAGAGCCTCGACCGTTCCTTGGCGAAAGCGCCATATTGCTGACAAAAACCGATATGCATATTCTCTATTTCCAGCTTTTCACATCCCAGCGCTTCAGGCCGCTGCACCCCCGGTCTTCAAACCGGTTCACCGCCGGGTACCAGCTGAGCTGGGTTCTGCCGGTTCTGCCGTGGCGGTTCTTGGCCACGATCAGGGTGAAGGGCTCCGCGGCATCCGCCTCCTTCTGGGGCCGGTGGAGCAGCACCACCGCGTCCGCGTCCTGCTCGATGGCCCCGGAGGACCGGAGCTGGCTCAGCTTGGGCAGGCCCTCGAACTGCTCTGCCTCCCGGTTGATCTGGCACAGGGCGATGACCACGCAGTTCATGCTCTGGGCCAGGCGCTTGAGCTCCATGCTGGCCCTGGTCACCCGCTCATATTCCGATTCCTTCCCGTCGGAGCCGGAGATCAGACCCAGATAGTCCACAATCACCACCTCCGCCCGGGCGCTCCGGGCCTGGGCAGCGATCCTGCTCACCGTAGCCCTGGGCATGGCGCACACCTGCATGGGATGCTCCGACAGTCTGGCGGCAGTGGCTGCCATGTCCTCCTGCTGCGCCTGGGTGAGCCTTCCGTGGAGCAGTACACTGTAGGAGGGAATGGCTTCTGACCAGGCGGCGATCCGCCGGGCATCCACCTCCTGGGTGGTCATCTCCATGGACACGTACAGCACCCGCCGGTTCCTTGCGGCGATCATATCCCCCAGGGCGATGGCAAAGGCGGACTTGCCCACGCTGGTTCTGGCCCCGATGACGTACAGGCCTCCCCCGCTGAATGCGCCCAGAATCCCATCCAGGGAGGGAAAGCCGGTGCGCAGAACCCTTCGCTTCCCCTCCTCCACCTCCTGCCGGTAGCGAAGAAAATCCGACAGGCTGTCTCCCGGGCGTTCCGGCTTGTGTCCGAAGGAGGCCAGCTCCTCCAGCTTCTGCCGGGTGTCGTTCAGGGTCTCCATGGCGGTGGCAGAGGGCAGCAGCACCTGCCGGGACAGCGCCTCGCCGATTTGACCCAGCTGCCGCAGCGTCCACCCCTCCGTCACGCTGGCGGCATAGCACCCGGCATACACGCAGGTGGGGGTGATTTCTATGCAGCAGCGAAGGAAGTCCGGACTGACCCCGCTGGCCTTCTGTACCGTCACCGGGTCCACCGGTTTCCCCTCGTCGGCAAGACGGCAGGCAGCTGCATAGCTTTCGGCGCACTCCTTCAGCGCAAAGCACTCCGGGCCGGCAATGGCAGAGCGCACATCGTCCATACACCGGCTGTCGATGAGGATGCAGCCGATGACGCTCTTTTCTGCCAGAGAGTAGTCTGTCATTCTCACTGCACCCCCCAATCGTCCAGCAGGGCCAGATCCGGCGGGGTATTCCGATCAACGGCAGTCTGCTGCCTTGCCTCCTGCAAATAGCCCTCAAACTTGGAACCGAACAGGGTCTCCGGCCTCAGATACCCCTGCATCCTGGGGTCATCCTTCCACTTGCTGACCTTGTAGGCAATCACCTGCTCAAAGTCCTGTGGACTGTACCCCTCGGAGAGCCTGGCGTGGATGTGCTTTTGGGTCTGCCGGGTGGACGCACGGAAGGCTGTTCCCGCTTTCTCATTCAGGCACTGAACGATGCTTTCCACAGCGGAGCTGTCTTTGTGTGTTTCTTCTCTTTCTTTCCCTTCCCTTCCCTTACCTATACTGGGATTACAATCTGTATCGGAATCGTTTACATCCTGTTGACGACCATTCTCCGCCAGAATATACTCCCCGCTGTCCAGCAGCGTCAGCATGGAAAGCTCCCTGGTGTAGATGGTTTTGTGATACCGATCCTTTGCAATGCAGTTCTGGGCCTTCCAGTGGACGATCACAGCGATCCCCGAGGGAAAGAGGATGATGTAGCCCTTGTCGATCAATTGCTGCAAATCCTTCTGCGTTGCCCGGATGCAGCGCATGAGACCCCTGACGCAGTCCACAAAGCCGTCGTCATCGGCCTGGAGATTCAGATGAAAGTACAGATTCTGCGCCCTGACGCACATCTGCCGGAACTGATCCCGCTCGGTAAGACTCTTGGAAAACATTCTTCTTTCTGCCATTTTGGCTCCTCCTGTATATGAAAGGGTTGCTTTCGTTGTTGCCCCCATTTTAGCACACATACGTTCTAAAATTCTACCCCCAAACGCGAACATTTTTTCGGCAACTTATAATTATCACTCGATTAAAAAGAAGAACATTTTATTCAAAGAAATCCGCATAATACTTCCGTATTCGCCTACTTTCCTGCCAAACGATCAGATTTCTCCGCGCGGGCGATTGATAATCGCCCCTACGATGGAGACGCACCAACCCGTAGGGGCGATTGATCATCGCCCCTACTTGACACAGTGCACAATTGGGGCTATTATGTAGGCAGATAGATTATGGGGTTTCGCCCATGGAAATGGAGGAAAACGTATGTATCGACTGTTAGAGCTGAACCCGCAGCTGGCCCCCTATGCCGGGGACATTGATCTTCGCATGTTCCTGTACAACACCACCAAATCCCGGATTCTGGGCAAGGATCAGACCCTGCTGGACTTTGCCAATGCCTACAACTACTATGGCTTCCACCACGTGGACGGCGGCTGGTACTACCGGGAGTGGGCCCCCAGCGCCTACCAGCTGTACCTCACAGGCGACTTTAACGGCTGGAACGAGACCTCTCATCCCCTGAAGCGGGTGGAGGGCGGCAGTTGGGAGCTGTTCCTGCCCGGGGACGACGCCCTGTGGGAGGGCTGCAACGTCAAGACCGTTGTGGACGCCAACATGACCCGCACCCACCACATCCCCCTGTACGCCCGGCGGGTTGTCCAGGTGAAGGGCAGCACCAGCTTCAACGCCGAAGTGGTGGACGACAAAAAGACCTTCGACTGGACGGACAAGGACTTCCAGGGCGACGATCTGCTCTACATCTACGAGGCCCATGTGGGCATGGCCCAGGAGGAGGGCAAGGTAGGCTCCTACCGGGAGTTTGCCGACAATACCCTTCCCCGCATCAAGGCCGCAGGCTACAACACCATCCAGCTCATGGCCATCATGGAGCATCCCTACTACGGCTCCTTTGGCTACCAGGTGTCCAGCTTCTACGCCGCCTCCTCCTGGTTCGGAAAGCCCGAAGACCTGAAGTACCTGGTAAACAAGGCCCACGAAATGGGCATCCGGGTGCTGCTGGACGTGGTGCACTCCCACGCGGTGAAGAACACCGCCGAGGGCATCAACATGTTTGACGGCACCACCTGGCAGTTCTTCCACGACGGCCCCAAGGGCGACCATCCCGCCTGGGGCACCAAGTGCTTCGACTACGGCAAGACCGGGGTGCTCCACTTCCTGCTCAGCAACCTCAAATTCTGGATGACCGAGTACCACTTTGACGGCTTCCGGTTTGACGGCGTCACCTCCATGCTCTACCACGACCACGGCC
>CALYRG010000060.1 GCA_945482615.1 uncultured Clostridia bacterium
TGTTTGCCGAGGCTGCCAAGAGCGCCAAGACTGTGGTCTGGAACGGCCCCATGGGCGTGTTTGAGAACCCCACCCTGGCAAAGGGCACCATCGCGGTTGCTCAGGCGCTGGCTGATTCCGAGGCCGTCACCATCGTCGGCGGCGGAGACAGCGCTGCTGCCTGCGAGCAGCTGGGCTTTGCCGATAAGATCACCCACATCTCCACCGGCGGCGGCGCTTCCCTGGAGTTCCTGGAGGGTCTGGAGCTGCCCGGCATCGCCTGCCTGCAGGACCGCTGAGTTTGTTTACCTGCCTTCCCCGCACCGGGGAAGGCACTCATAAAAGCAATTTCATATCAAGGAGAGCAAGAAAATGAACAGAAAATACCGGAAAACCGTCATCGCGGGCAACTGGAAGATGAATAAGACTCCTTCTGAGACCAAGGAGTTCATGACCCAGCTGAAGGCCATTATGCCCAAGGGCCGTTGGTGTGATGTAGCACTGTGCGTTCCCGCCGTGTGCATCCCTGCGGCTGTCCGTGCCATGCGCGAGACCCGCGTTGGCATCGGCGCTGAGAACTGCAATGCCCACGCCTCCGGCGCTTACACCGGTGAGATCGCTACCAACATGCTGGTGGATGCCGGATGCAAGTACGTCATTATCGGCCACTCTGAGCGCCGTGCCATGGGCGAGACCGATGCGGATGTCAATGCCAAGGTTCTGGCTGCCCTGGATGCCGGCCTGATCCCCATCATGTGCTGCGGCGAGAGCCTGGAGCAGCGCCAGAGCGGCGTTACCGCCGAGTGGATCACCATGCAGATCAAGCTGGGTCTGGCAGGTGTTCCCGAGGAGAAGATCCGCAAGGTCATCATCGCCTACGAGCCCATCTGGGCCATTGGCACCGGCCTGACTGCCACTCCCGACCAGGCCGAGGAGGTTTGCGAGATGATCCGTACCGTGGTTCGCAAGCTGTACTCCTCCAAGAACGCCCGGGCCATCTCCATTCTGTACGGCGGCTCCATGAACGATAAGAATGCCTTCGAGCTGCTGGCTCAGCCCGACATCGACGGCGGCCTGATCGGCGGTGCTTCCCTGGTCCCCGAGAAGTTCGTCAAGATCATCGAGGCTGCCAACCAGTCCATCGCCTGAGCATCCATACCCAACCCAAGAGAGGCTTGCCGGACGGCAAGCCTCTTTTACGTGGGACAGCCGGGAATTTCCGGCTACAGCCCTTTTATCAGAAGCAGCTCCATTGGCTGCTCGTATCCCGGAATATTGACCACAAATCCACCGCAATCCTGATAGCCCAGCTTTCTGTAGAAATGCTGGGCTGGTTCATCAACCTGGGTCGATGTCATAAGCATGTCGTAGCCCTGGGCTTTCATATCCGCTTCCCAATGCTCCATAAGCTTTTTCCCAAAGCCCTTTCCCCGATAGCCGGAAGCGATCACCAGCATTGTGCAGAACGGCGTGTTGTCCCAAAAGAGATTGTATCTCAGCAATCCGATGGGATTCTGGTCTTCCAGGATCACGTAGCCCTGCTTTGCTTGGAGCTTATTGTCAAACTCCGGTTCCGGCAGGTGGGGGTCAAGCCCATACCAAAATTCCTGATCCCCTGGCTGGACGTATCGGATCTGTACCATAGCGCATATCTCCCAAAATTCTGAATTACAGTCATACTATCACAAAACGGGCCAGGAAGCAAGAAGGGCAGCATGACAGCCATAAGGAGGAATAAAAAGCTGGCCGCCCGGGTGGGCAGCCAGCTGAAAGTGGTATTCGGATTAGTAGGAACCCAGGTTGGCGGAGTTGTCAGCCTCGGCGGACTTGCCGAACTCGTAGTCGTTTCCGGGCAGGACAGCGTTCAGGATGACGCCTGCCAGAGCGGCGATGGCCAGGCCGGACAGGGTGACGGAGGCGGAGCCAACGGCGAAGGTGATGCCGCCCACGCTGCTGAAGCCCAGGCCGCACACGAACATGACGGCGGCGATGATCAGGTTGCGGGACTTGGTCAGGTCTACCTGATTCTCCACGATGTTGCGCACGCCCACGGCGGAGATCATACCGTAGAGGATGAAGGAAACACCGCCCACGATGGCTGCGGGAATGGAGTTGACCAGCGCGTCAAACTTGGGGGAGAAGGACAGGATAATGGCGTAGATGGCAGCCAGACGAACCACCTTGGGGTCGTAGACCTTGCTCAGTGCCAGCACGCCGGTATTCTCACCATAGGTGGTGTTGGCGGGGCCGCCGAAGAAGCCGGCAGCAGCGGTGGCCAGGCCGTCGCCCAGCAGGGTCAGGTGCAGGCCGGGGTCCTCAATGAAGTTGTTGCCGGTGGTGGAGGAGATGGCGGATACGTCGCCAATGTGCTCCATCATGGCAGCAATGGCGATGGGGGCCATGACCAGAATGGAGGTAATGTCAAACTTTGCAATGATGAACTTCTGCAGGCCGACTACCTTGGCATCGGCGACAACGGAGAAGTCCAGCAGAGGAGCGCCGGCGGCGTTGGTAGCGCCGAAGAGGTTGGCAACAACGGCCACCAGGTAAGCGCCCACAACACCCAGCAGGATGGGGATGATCTTGATCATGCCCTTGCCCCAGATGTTGGCAACAATGATGATGGCGATGGACACCAGAGCCAGCCACCAGCAGGTGGAGGCGTTGCCGATGGCGGAGCCGGACAGGTTCAGGCCGATCATGATGATCATGGGGCCGGTGACGATGGGGGGGAAGTAGCGCATGACCTTCTTGGCACCCAGAACCTTGAACAGCAGGGCCAGAACCAGGTACAGAAGACCCGCGATGACCACGCCGCCCAGGGCGTAGGCCAGTTTGTCGTCAGCGCTCATGCCGGCGTAGATGCCGGTGTCCAGGGAGGCGATGGTAGCAAAGCCGCCCAGGTAAGCAAACGAGGAGCCAAGGAAAGCAGGAACCTTGAACTTGGTGCAGGCGTGGAACAGCAGGGTACCCACACCGGCGAACAGCAGGGTGGTCTGGATGGACAGGGGCAGGCCGTAGCCGGACACCAGGATGGGCACCAGCACAGTGGCACCGAACATGGCGAACATGTGCTGCAGTCCCAGAATCAGCATCTTGGGCAGACCCAGCTGCCGTGCGTCACGGATCGCTTCGTTTTGATTCATTTTCTTTCTCCTTTCTTTTGTAGCGGACAGAAAAAAAGACAATCACGCCAGTGATTGTCAAAACAAAGAAAAATACGGAAAAGAGGTCCAAAGCATCTTCTTGACTGCCATGCTCCTCACTTCCTTTCTTCCGGCGTATTATAGCAGATGGCATTTGGAAATGCAAGAATTATTTTTGAAAAATGCATCATTCAGCATTTTGCGGGAAAACTGAGGATATATTGGGAAAAACCCTGTTGCTTTCGTGGAAATGCTTAACAATTGTCCAACAAAAGCAGCAGGGTCATTCTATTGGATGGAAGGCATAGCCGGGTGCGGCGATGGCTTCCGGGGATCAGGCCTTCCGGCAGAAGTCCTTTGCAACCTCCACGATGTGCTCCCAGCTGAGGCCAAATTCCTTCAGCAGGGCGACAGCGGGGCCGGAGTGGCCGAACGTGTCGTTGACACCGATGCGGCGCACCGGGGTGGGACACTTTTCACTGAGCAGTGCACACACAGCTTCGCCCAGACCGCCGATGATGGAGTGCTCCTCACAGGTGATGACCTTGCCGCACTCCCGGGCGGCCTTCAGCACCAGCTCCTCGTCCAGAGGCTTGATGGTGCACAGGTTGATGACCCTGGCGCTGATTCCGGCCTCGGCCAGAACCTTCCCGGCCTCGATGGCCTCCACGGTCATCAGACCCGTGGAGAGAATGGCAACGTCTGTGCCGTCCCGGAGAACCTCACCCTTGCCGATCCGGAAGGAGAAGGTCTCGGGGTCGTGGAATACCGGGGTGGCCAGGCGGCAGAAACGCATATACACAGGGCCGTCATGCTCGTAGGCGGCCTTGACGGCGGCTCTGGCCTCCACCTCGTCGGCGGGGTTCATCACCACCATGCCGGGGATGGTGCGCATCAGGGCGATATCCTCGCAGCACTGGTGGCTGGCGCCGTCCTCACCCACGGAGATGCCGCCGTGGCTGGCGCCGATTTTCACGTTCAGGCCGGTGTAGCCGATGGAGTTGCGTACCTGCTCAAAGGCCCGGCCGGCGGCAAACATGGCAAAGCTGGAGGCAAAGGCAACAAAGCCCATGGAGGCGGCACCTGCGGCCACGGCCATCATATTGCCCTCGGCAATGCCGCAGTTGACGTGGCGGTCGGGGAAGGCCTTCCGGACGACGCCGGTCTTGGTGGAACCGGCCAGGTCTGCGTCGAAGACGATGACATTGTCATGCTGGGCAACCAGCTCCTTCAGAGCGTTGCCGTAGCCGTCCCGGGTTGCAATTTTCTTTACGTCTGCCATCTTACATCGCCTCCAGTTCTGCCAGCTTCGCGTTCAGTTCCTTCATAGCAATCTCATATTCGGAATCATTGGGGCCCTTGCCGTGCCAGTCCACATTGTTTTCCATGAAGCTGACCCCCAGACCCTTGACAGTCTTCATCACAATGGCAAAGGGCTTGCCCTCGGTGCGGTGGAATTTCTCAAAGGCGCTCTCCAGCTGGTCAAAGTTGTTGCCGTCGATGGCCACGGTCTCAAAGCCGAAGGCCACCAGCTTGTCCACGATGGGGTAGGAGGACATGACCTCATCGATGGGGCCGTCAATCTGCAGACCGTTGTTGTCGATGATGACGCACAGGTTATCCAGCTTGTAGTGGGAGGCGAACATCAGGGCTTCCCACACTTCTCCCTCCTCAATCTCGCCGTCGCCCAGCAGGGTGTAGACATTGCAGCCCATGCCCTTCTTCCTGGCGGCAAGGGCCATACCGGCGGCGCAGGAGACGCCCTGTCCCAGAGAGCCGGTGGACATATCCACGCCGGGGACGCTGTTCATGTTGGGGTGGCCCTGCAGATACGAGTCAATCCGGCGAAGGGTCTTCAGATCCTCCACAGGGAAGAAGCCGCGGTGGGCCAGGGCGGCGTACAGGCCGGGGGCGGTGTGACCCTTGGATAGGACAAAACGGTCCCGGTCTTCCCATTTGGGATTCTTGGGGTCGATGTTCAGCTCCCGGAAATACAGGTAGGTGAACACATCGGCGGCGGAAAGGCTGCCGCCGGGATGACCGGACTTGGCGGCGTGGGTACTTTCCACAATGCCCTTGCGAACCTTCCAGGCCGTTACCAGCAGCTGCTTTTTCTCCTGATCATTCATAAAAAATCCTTTTCCTCCTTCATTCCTGCTTGCGCCAGGGGCGTGCCCATGGCTGAAAGGCAAACTGTGTATCCGAACGCTGTCTGTACAAAGCCCGGCACACAATTATCCATTGTATAGCCATATTATAGAGGGTTTCTTCCCAAATGTCAATTCACTTTCTCCTCCGGAAGCGGCTTTTTCCGGGGGAAAAAGCGCAGACTCAAATCTTCCGGAGAAATGCAATGCACTCCCTTTACGAAACCGGCGGCGTGTGCTAGAATCAAAGAAGAATTTATGCGGCGCAAGAGCCGAAGAGAGGAGATTCTACAATGAAAGCAAAGCTGTTTGCCGACAGACATTTTCCCATCGGAGAGGTGGACCGCCGTCTTTTCGGCTCCTTCCTGGAGCATCTGGGCAGGGCGGTGTACGGCGGCATCTATGAGCCGGAGCACCCTACGGCAGACGAGATGGGCTTCCGCCGGGACGTGCTGGAGATGGTGAAAAAGCTGGGTGTGCCTGTGGTGCGCTATCCCGGGGGAAATTTTGTCTCCGGCTACTGCTGGGAGGACGGCACCGGCCCCAAGGAGCAGCGCCCCCGGCGGATGGAGCTGGCCTGGTCTGCGGTGGAGACCAACCAGGTGGGCATCGATGAGTTCCAGCAGTGGGCCAAGCTTGCCGGCGCTGATGTGATGATGGCCGTGAATCTGGGTACCCGGGGGGTGGAGGAGGCCAAAAACCTTCTGGAATACTGCAATTTTCCCGGGGGTACCAGATATTCGGAGCAGCGCCGGGCCAACGGCTTTCCCGAGCCCTTCGGCATCAAATACTGGTGCCTGGGAAATGAGATGGACGGCCCCTGGCAGATCGGACACAAGACCGCACAGGAGTACGCCCGCCTGGCGGCGGAGACCGGCCGGGTGATGAAAATGATGGACCCCAGTGTGGAGCTGGTGGCCTGCGGCAGCTCCAACTCCGGTATGCCCACCTTCGTGGACTGGGAGGAAACGGTGCTGAATGAAACCTACGACATTGTGGACTACATCTCCCTGCACAGCTACTACGGAAATCCCGAGGGTGACAGTCGGAAATTTCTGGCCTGCTCCCGGGATATGGACAAATTCATCACCACCGTGGCGGCGGTGTGCGATGTGGTGAAGCAGCGCAAGCGCTCCGATAAGACCATGATGCTGTCCTTTGATGAATGGAACGTGTGGTTCCACTCTGCGGAGCAGGACAAAAAGCTGGAAAAATGGACAGTGGCGCCCCCACAGCTGGAGGACGTATATAGCTTTGAGGACGCTCTGGTGGTGGGATGTCTGCTGATCACCCTGCTGCGTCACGCTGACCGGGTGAAGATGGCCTGTCTTGCCCAGCTGGTAAACGTCATCGCACCCATCATGACGGAAAATGGCGGCCGCTGCTGGGCGCAGACCATTTTCTATCCCTTCATGGATGCATCCCGGTATGGCCGGGGTGTGAGCCTGCACACCGCCGTGGAATGCGAAACCTATGACGCCGGGCAGTATGGGAAGACCCCCTACCTGGAGGCCATTGCTCTGGCGGACGAGGAAAGCCGGAGCGTTACCGTCTTTGCCGTGAACCGGAGCCTGGAGGAAGAAATGGAGCTTTCCGTCAGCGTCACCGGCTTTGGAGCGCTGAGAATGCTGGGCCACACCGTGCTCCATTGCGACGACCTGAAGGCCGTAAACACCGCCGATAGCCCGGATACGGTGCAGCCCCGGGAGCTGCCGGTGGGCGACACCGTGGTTCTGCCGCCTCAGAGCTGGAATGTACTGCGCTTTGCTTACTGATGTATTTGTTGGAAAAACCCCAATCAGACCGGGAAAAATCCGGGGTTTTCTCCGAAATATCCCTTGACTGCCGGAGGGAAAGCCATTATAATATGGAGGCTGTAAAAGATACTGTCTGAGAAAGGATTTTGAATATGGCAAAGGAATATAAGATTACAAGCCTGCGTCTGGCAGACCTGGAAAAGGAACTGAATTATCTGAAGACCACCCGGGAGCGTGAAGTGGCTGCCATGATCGCCGAAGCCCGTTCCTACGGTGACCTGTCCGAAAACTCCGAGTACGATGCTGCCAAGAACGAGCAGGCAAAGCTCTACGGCCGCATTGCCGAGATCGAGGACGTGCTGTCTCATGCCGTCATCATCGAGGACGAGAACGAGGCCACCGGCCGGGTGGGCCTGGGCTGCACCGTCATCGTGGAGGACGAGCAGGGCAACCAGACCGAGTATCGGATCACCGGCTCTCAGGAGGCAAATCCCATGCAGCACAAGCTGTCCGACGACTCCCCCTTCGGCCGGGCCGTGGTGGGCAAGGCTGCCGGTGAAAAGTTCATTGTCAACGCACCCTCCGGCTCCTTCACCATGAAGGTGCTGAGCGTCTCTCGTGAGGGCTGAGCCATGGCAAAGTTTGTTCCTCAGTCTGAAATGCCCCTGTCCGACCAGGTGAAGGTCCGCCGGGACAAGCTGGAGGCTCTCCGGGCCGAGGGCTTCGATCCCTTCATTCAGACCCGGTTTGAGGTGACATCGGATTCTGCCGCCATTAAGGAACACTTCGATTCCATGGAGGGCCAGTCCGTCCGCCTGGCAGGCAGGCTCATGAGCAAGCGGGGTATGGGCAAGGTGTCCTTCTGCGACCTGCAGGACCGCACCGGCCGGATCCAGCTCTACGTCAAGTTTGATGAGATGGAGGAAAGCTCCTTCCAGCGCTTCAAGAAGAACGACATCGGCGACATCGTGGGCGTGGTGGGCGACGTGTTCAAGACCGAGCGGGGGGAAATCTCCGTCCGGGTTCACGAAGCCACCCTGCTGAGCAAGTCTCTGCTGCCCCTGCCGGAGAAGTTCCACGGTCTGACCGACAAGGAGACCCGGTTCCGCCAGCGGTATGTGGACCTGATGGTGAACCCCGAGGTCAAGCGGAATTTCATCATTCGGTCCCGGTTCATCAAGTTCATGCGTTCTTATCTGGACAACCGGAACTATATTGAAGTAGAGACCCCTGTCCTGAACACCATCGCCGGCGGCGCGGCGGCCCGTCCCTTCGTCACCCATCACAACACCCTGGACATCGATATGTACATGCGCATTGCCACGGAGCTGCCCCTGAAGCGGCTGATCGTGGGCGGTATGGACCGGGTGTATGAGATTGGCCGGATCTTCCGCAACGAGGGCATGGATCCCAAGCACAACCCCGAATTCACCACCGTAGAGCTGTACCAGGCCTACGCCGACTTCCACGACATGATGGACATTGCCGAGGGCA
>CALYRG010000061.1 GCA_945482615.1 uncultured Clostridia bacterium
TGCAGAACCAGTTCCGCATCGGCTTTTCCCGTCTGGATCGGGTGATCCGGGAGCGCATGACCGTCCAGGAGCCGGACACCGTCACCCCCCAGAGCCTGATCAATATCCGGCCTGTCACTGCCGTCATCAAGGAGTTCTTCGGCTCCTCCCCCCTGAGCCAGTTCATGGATCAGAACAACCCCCTGGCCGAGCTGACCCACAAGCGCCGTCTGTCCGCGCTGGGCCCCGGCGGCCTGAGCCGTGACCGTGCCTCCTTCGATGTCCGGGATATTCACTACACCCACTACGGCCGTATGTGCCCCATCGAGACCCCCGAAGGTCCCAACATCGGCCTGATCAACTACCTGGCAACCTTTGCCAAGATCAATGAGTACGGCTTTGTGGAGGCTCCCTACCGGAAGGTGGACAAGGCTACCGGCTTTGTCACCAATGAGGTGGAGTATATGACCGCCGATGTGGAGGATGATTTCTACATCGGCCAGGCCAATGAGCCTCTGGACGAAAACGGGTGCCTGGCAAACAGCCGTATCACCTGCCGTCACCGCAATGAGATCATCGAGGTGGACCGTCAGGTCATCGACTATATCGATGTTTCTCCCCGGATGATGATCTCCATCGCCACCTCCTTCATTCCCTTCCTGCAGAACGACGACGCCAACCGTGCTCTGATGGGCGCAAACATGCAGCGTCAGGCTGTGCCTCTGCTGACCACCGAGCCCCCTGTGGTTGCCACCGGCATCGAGCACAAGGCCGCCCTGGACTCCGAGGTGTGCATCAAGGCCAAGGGCCCCGGCGTGGTGTCCGCGGTCAGCGCCGACTCCATCACCGTCAAGTATGACGACGGCGAGCTTGTGACCCACCGCCTTATCAAGTTCGCCCGGAGCAACGCCGGTACCTGCGTCAACCAGCGGCCCATCGTGAAGGTGGGCGAGCGGGTGGAAGCCGAGCAGATCATTGCCGACGGCCCCTCCTGCTCCGGCGGCGAGGTCGCCCTGGGCAAGAACGTGCTCATCGGCTTCGTCACCTGGGAAGGTTATAACTACGAGGACGCCATCCTGCTCAACGAGCGTCTGGTCCGGGAGGACGTGTTCACCTCCATCCACATCGAGGAGCACGAAACCGAGGCACGGGATACCAAGCTGGGCCCGGAGGAAATCACCCGGGATATCCCCAACGTGGGCGAAGATACCTTGAAGGACCTGGACGAGGACGGCATTATCCGCATCGGCGCCGAGGTTCGCTCCGGCGACTACCTGGTGGGCAAGGTCACCCCCAAGGGCGAGACCGAGCTGACCCCCGAGGAGCGTCTGCTGCGGGCCATCTTCGGCGAGAAGGCAAGAGAAGTCCGGGATACCTCCCTGAAGGTGCCCCACGGTGAGAGCGGCATCGTTGTGGATGTCAAGGTCTTCACCAAGGAAAATTCCGACGAGCTGGCTCCCGGCGTCACCAAATCCGTCCGGGTCTACATCGCCCAGAAGCGGAAAATCTCCGTGGGCGACAAGATGGCCGGCCGTCACGGCAACAAGGGCGTTGTTTCCCGGGTTCTGCCGGAAGAGGATATGCCCTTCCTGCCCGACGGTACGCCCCTGGACATCGTGCTGAACCCCCTGGGCGTGCCTTCCCGTATGAACATCGGTCAGGTGCTGGAGGTCCACCTGGGCTACGCTGCCCGGGCTCTGGGCTGGAAGGTCGCTACCCCCGTGTTCGACGGCGCCAACGAAAAGGACATCCGCGACACCCTGAAGCTGGCGGGCCTCCGGGAGGACGGCAAGACCATCCTGTACGATGGCCGCACCGGCGAGCCTTTCGACAACCTGGTCACCGTTGGCTATCCCTACTACCTGAAGCTCCACCATCTGGTGGATGATAAGATCCATGCCCGTTCCACCGGCCCCTACGCACTGGTCACCCAGCAGCCTCTGGGCGGCAAGGCCCAGTTCGGCGGCCAGCGCTTCGGCGAAATGGAAGTCTGGGCTCTGGAGGCCTACGGCGCTGCCTACACCCTCCAGGAGATCCTGACCGTCAAGTCCGACGATGTCACCGGCCGTGTCAAGACCTACGAGGCCATTGTCAAGGGCGCCAACATTCCCAAGCCCGGCGTGCCCGAATCCTTCAAGGTTCTGGTCAAGGAGCTGCAGGCCCTGTGTCTGGACATCCGGGTGCTGGACGAGAACGGCAGCGAGATCGAGCTGCGGGACGAGGATGACGATGATGAGGTCATCTACGCCTCCGACAGCGAGGAGACCCTGGTGGTTGGCGATACCAATGAGGTGCTGGACGCCGGCTTCGTCATCGACGAGGACGGTCCCGAGGATATTATGGATGTGTTCGACGGTATGGATGATGCCGATTCCGACACATACGACGACTAAGGAGGCTTGAGCTATGGCAGATGCCACCTTTGATGCAATTAAAATCGGCATTGCTTCGCCGGAGATGATCCGGCAGTGGTCCTACGGCGAGGTCAAGAAGCCGGAGACCATCAACTATCGTACCCTGAAGCCCGAGCGGGACGGCCTGTACTGCGAGAAGATCTTTGGACCCACCAAGGACTGGGAGTGCCACTGCGGCAAGTACAAGAAGATCAAGTACAAGGGCAAAATCTGCGACCGCTGCGGCGTGGAGGTCACCAAGGCCAAGGTCCGCCGGGAGCGGATGGGCCACATCGAGCTGGCCGCCCCCTGCAGCCACATCTGGTACTTCAAGGGCATCCCCTCCCGGATGGGCCTGATCCTGGATATCTCCCCCAAGGTGCTGGAGAAGGTTCTGTACTTTGCCGCCTATATCGTTACCGATCCCGGTGACGCCCCTCTGGCCCGGAACCAGGTGCTCACCGAGAAGGAGTACCGGGATATGCGGGAGAAATATGAGGATGACTTTAAGGCCGGCATGGGCGCAGAGGCCGTCAAGGAGCTGCTGGAGCAGATTGATCTGGAGGAGCTGTCCGCACAGCTCCGCGCCGAACTGAAGACTGCCTCCTCCCAGAAGAAGCTGCGCATTGTCAAGCGGCTGGAGGTGGTGGAGGCCTTCCGGGAGTCCGGCAATAAGCCCAGCTGGATGGTCATGGATGTGCTGCCGGTGATCCCTCCGGACATCCGCCCCATGATCCAGCTGGATGGCGGCCGCTTCGCCACCTCTGACCTGAATGACCTGTACCGCCGGGTCATCAACCGGAACAACCGCCTGAAGCGGCTGGTTCAGCTGAAGGCCCCGGACATCATCATCCGCAACGAGAAGCGGATGCTCCAGGAGGCTGTGGACGCCCTCATCGACAACGGCCGCCGCGGCCGTGCCGTCACCGGGGCCAACAACCGGGCCCTCAAGTCTCTGTCCGACATGCTCAAGGGCAAGCAGGGCCGGTTCCGTCAGAATTTGCTTGGCAAGCGTGTTGACTACTCCGGCCGAAGCGTTATCGTGGTCGGCCCGGAACTGAAGCTTTACCAGTGCGGCGTGCCCAAGGAGATGGCCATTGAGCTGTTCCGGCCCTTCGTGATGAAGAAACTGGTGTCCGACGGTCTGGCCAACAACATCAAGTCCGCCAAGAAGATGATCGACAAGGGCAAGACCGAGGTCTGGGACGCTCTGGACGAGATCATCAAGGACCGTCCCGTTATGCTCAACCGTGCGCCTACGCTGCACCGTCTGGGTATTCAGGCCTTTGAGCCGGTGCTGGTGGAAGGCCGCGCCCTGAAGCTGCACCCCCTGTGCTGCACCGCCTTCAACGCGGACTTTGACGGCGACCAGATGGCCATCCATGTACCCCTGTCCCCCGAGGCCCAGGCCGAGGCGAGAATGCTGATGCTGTCCGCCAACAACCTGCTCCGGCCTCAGGATGGCAAGCCGGTTACCGTGCCTACCCAGGATATGATCCTGGGCGCCTACTACCTGACCTATACCCGCCTGGGCAAGGCCGAGAAGGGCGCCGAGGAGGTCTTCGTCACCGATGCCGGTTCCACCGGCCTGCCTGCCGGCCAGGTGGTGGACGCGGACGAGTTCGTGGCCGCCAACAAGCTGGCTAAGAAGGAAAAGCGGGCCGAGGCCAAGTTCCGCCCGGTGCACAGCTATTCCTCCCCCGAGGAGGCCATCGCTGCCTATGCCGAGGGTGCCATTGGGCTTCATGCCCCCATTCTGGTGCGCTACGGCAAGGAACTGGACGGCACAATGCAGTACCGCATCATCAACGCCACGGTGGGCCGCCTGATCTACAACGAGCCCATCCCCCAGGATCTGGGCTTCGTGGACCGCAGTGTCCCCGGCAATGAGTTTGACCTGGAGGTTTCCTTCCTGGTGGGCAAGAAGCAGCTGGGCAAGATCATCGACAAGTGCATCCGCCGCCATGGCTTCACCATTGCCACCGAGATGCTGGACAAGATCAAGGCCTTGGGCTATAAATACTCCACCAAGGGCGCTATCTCCGTGTCCATCGCGGACATGGTGGTGCCCGAGATCAAGTATCAGCTGGTCAGGGAAGCCGAGGACAAGGTGGTGGAGATCGAAAACTACTACCGTCACGGCTTCATCACCAACGACGAGCGCTACCGTCTGGTGGTGCAGCAGTGGGAGCAGACCACCAAGGACGTCACCGATGCCCTGCAGGGCAACCTGGACGAGTTCAACCCCATCTACATGATGGCAGACTCCGGCGCCCGTGGCTCCATGGCACAGATCCGTCAGCTGGCCGGTATGCGCGGCCTGATGGCCGATACCGCAGGCCGTACCATCGAGATCCCCGTCAAGGCAAACTTCCGTGAAGGCCTTAGCGTTCTGGAGTACTTCATCTCCTCCAGAGGCGCCCGGAAGGGCATGACCGATACCGCTCTGCGTACCGCCGACTCCGGTTACCTGACCCGCCGAATGGTGGACGTCTCTCAGGACGTGATCATCCGGGAGCACAATTGCGGCACTACCCATGGCATCTGGGTGGGCGCGGTGTACGACAAGAACGGCGACATCATCGATACCTTCGGCAACCGCATCCGGGGCCGTTACCCGGTGGAGGATGTGCTGCATCCCGTCACCGGCGAGGTGCTGCACTCCAAGGACGTTATGATGATGCCCGAGGACGCCGAAAAGTTCGAAAAGGCCGGCATCAGCAAGATCTATATCCGCACCATTCTGGGCTGCCGCGCCCGGGTGGGCGTGTGCGCCAAGTGCTATGGTATGAACCTGGCCACCTCCAAGGAGGTGGACCTGGGCGAGGCCGTCGGCATCATTGCCGCCCAGTCCATCGGTGAGCCCGGTACTCAGCTGACCATGCGTACCTTCCACTCCGGCGGCGTTGCCGGTGACGATATCACCCAGGGTCTGCCCCGTGTTGAGGAGCTGTTTGAGGCCCGCCGTCCCAAGAAGATGGCCCAGATCTCCGAAATCACCGGTGTTGTCTCCATCGACGACACCCACCGCACGGCCCTGCGCAACATCACCGTGACCGCCGACGACGGCGAGGTCAAGGTCTACCAGGTGCCCTACTCCGTGGGCCTGAAAGTCAGCCACGGAAAGGTGGTGCAGAAGGGCGAGCCCATCACCGACGGCGCCCTGTATCCCCAGGATGTTCTGCGTATCTCCGGCGTGGAGGCTGTCCAGGATTATCTGGTTCAGTCCGTCCAGGCGGTGTACCGCCAGCAGGGTGTTGAGATCAATGACAAGCACATTGAGGTCATCATCCGTCAGATGATGCGCAAGGTGCGCGTGGAAGATCCCGGCGACACCAGCCTGCTTACCGGCAGCGCCGTGGACACCTTCGAGTTTGAGGATGCCAACGCCCAGATCCAGAGCCGGATCGATGCCGGCGAGACCGAGCTGCGGCCCGCCGTTGCCAGTGCCATGCTGCTGGGCATCACCAAGGCGGCCCTCGCCACCGATTCCTTCCTGTCCGCCGCCTCCTTCCAGGAGACAACCAAGGTTCTTACCGATGCTGCCATCAAGGGCAAGGTGGACCACCTGGTGGGCCTGAAGGAGAACGTGCTCATCGGCAAGCTGATCCCCGCAGGCTCCGGCCTGATGGCCTACCGGGACTACCAGCCCGGCGCCACTCCTGCCTCCCGTCTGCCCGAGGACATGATCGAAAACGCCATCTGATACTAGTTTTTCATAAAACGGTTAAATACCGTTTTATGAGACCGCTGTCAAGCGGTCAGCGGCATCGCCGCTAAAAAACGTAGTCCATACATTTCTCGCCGCCAGTGGCGGCCTGCGCGATAAGCGCAGGATAAAATGGTATTAACCATTTTATCGAGAAATAGTATGACCGACAATCCAACAGCGCCCGGTGTCCTGAGGATGCCGGGCGCTGAAGCATTTGCGTGGGGGGACGAGGAAGGGTACCTCGCGGATATGTAGAAAATTTCCCTGAATTTTTGTTGACTTTTTCAGAAAAGTGCGTATAATATAGATTCGTATGGATATCACAAAGATAAGTACAATACCCGAGTGCGGCAGTTTGCCGGGAGCGTCCCGCGGGAAGGTCGTTGTGGGCGCGAAGCAGCTGAAAAAGGCTGTGGAATCCGGCCGCGCGCGGTGTGTTTTTCTGGCAAAAAATGCCGATCCTGCGCTCACGGAGCCAATTGAGGTTCTGTGCGCCCAGCGGAATATCCCCATCACCTGGGTTCCGGGCATGGCCGAGCTTGGCCGGGCCTGCGGCATCGAGGTGGGTGCGGCGGCAGCAGCCGTCGTCGACTGATTTTGGTTCTTTCGGAATGAATTCCGGGGAATATAGAACCGCCCCAGTGGGCGAGAACAAAAGAAAGGAGAAAAATGAATGCCTACTTTTAATCAGCTCGTTCGTAGCGGCCGTCAGCAGGTCAGCTACAAGTCCACTGCTCCCGCTCTGCAGAGAGGTCTGAACACTCTGGAGAACAAGGCTACCAAGCTGCCCTCCCCTCAGAAGCGCGGCGTGTGCACTGCTGTTCGTACCACCACCCCCAAGAAGCCCAACTCCGCCCTGCGTAAGATCGCCCGTGTGCGTCTGACCAACGGTATGGAAGTTTCCGCTTACATCCCCGGTGTTGGCCACAACCTGCAGGAGCACTCTGTGGTTCTGATCCGCGGCGGCCGTGTCAAGGACCTGCCCGGTGTCCGTTACCACATCATCCGCGGCACTCTGGATACCCAGGGCGTGCAGAACCGGATGCAGTCCCGCTCCAAGTACGGTGCAAAGCGTCCCAAGGCCGGTAAGAAGAAGTAATCTTCCCCTGCCGAACTTTCTTTGATTCCTACGCCCTTTCGCAAGGCGAAACCGCCTTGTCAGCGTTTTAATATAGATTTGTATTAAAACCTCTGCTGACCAGGCACCACGAAAGTCTCACTTTCGAGTACCGATGAAATCATTTTTATATGAAGGAGGGAAGCAAAGTGCCCAGAAGAGGTAATGTTCCCAAGAGAGAGGTCCTCCCGGATCCCAATTACAATTCCGTTCTGGTTACCAAGCTCGTAAACAGCATCATGCTGGACGGCAAGAAGGGCGTCGCCCAGAAGGTCGTGTATGGTGCTTTCGAAATCGTCGAGAACAAGACCGGCAAGAATGGTCTGGAAGTCTTCCAGCAGGCTATGGAAAACGTCATGCCCGCCGTGGAGCTGAAGGCCCGCCGTGTCGGCGGTGCCACCTACCAGGTGCCTATCGAAGTCCGGCCTGACCGCCGTCAGACCCTGGGTCTGCGCTGGCTGACGCTGTACAGCCGCAACCGCAACGAGAACACCATGAAGGAGCGCCTGGCTGCTGAGATCATGGACGCCGCCAACAACACCGGCGCCTCCGTGAAGAAGCGTGAGGATGTCCACAAGATGGCTGAAGCCAACAAGGCCTTCGCCCATTTCCGCTGGTAATAAAGGAGAAAACCAATGCCTAGACAGTATTCTCTGGAGAATACCAGAAACTTCGGCATCATGGCCCACATCGATGCCGGTAAAACCACTACCACCGAGCGTATCCTGTTCTACACCGGCAAGAACTACAAGATCGGTGAGACCCACGATGGCTCCGCTACCATGGACTGGATGGCCCAGGAGCAGGAGCGAGGCATCACCATCACCTCCGCTGCTACCACCTGCTTCTGGAAGGGCTGTCGGCTGAACATCATCGACACCCCGGGCCACGTGGACTTCACCGTGGAGGTCGAGCGTTCCCTGCGTGTGCTGGACGGCGCTGTCACCGTTCTGTGCGCCAAGGGCGGCGTGGAGCCCCAGACCGAGACCGTCTGGCGTCAGGCTGACGAGTACAAGGTCCCCCGCATGATCTACGTCAACAAGATGGACATCATGGGCGCCGACTTCTTCCGCGTGCTGCAGATGATTGACGAGCGCCTGAAGTGCAACGCTGTTGCCATTCAGCTGCCCATCGGTTCCGAGGCCTTCTTCAAGGGCAACGTGGACCTGCTGACCATGAAGGCCAACGTCT
>CALYRG010000062.1 GCA_945482615.1 uncultured Clostridia bacterium
AATCGCCCGCCTGTCCGGCTTCCTCTGCACCGGTAGGGGCGATTATGAATCGCCCGCCTGTCCGGTTTCCTCTGCACCGGTAGGGGCGATTATGAATCGCCCGCCTGTCCGGCTTCCTCTGCACCGGTAGGGGCGATTATGAATCGCCCACCTGTCCGGCTTCCTCTGCACCGGTAGGGGCGATTATCAATCGCCCGATGGGAATGAAAAAAGAGCAAGCGGGCGGTTGATAGGAAATTATGGTATGATTGCCACCGGCAATCATGGTGATTTGGATTCGCTGCGCGTAGCACCACGCCCCTACGAGTGCGGGGAAAACGGCGGGCGGTTGATAACCGCCCCTACGGGTGCGGGGAAAACTCCCGCTGTCAGGCGGCAAAAAATGCTGGACAGATGGAAAAAAAGCTGATATAATAGCAATTATTTGATATAAGGGAGGTATTCCCTGTGAAATGTCCATTCTGCGGCGACCAGGAGAGCAAGGTCGTGGATTCCAGGCACAGTGAGGACGGTGTCAGCATCCGCCGCCGTCGGGAGTGCATGAACTGTCAGCGCCGGTTTACCACCTATGAAATTGTGGAGACGCTGCCCATTATTGTGGTCAAGCGGGACGGCTCCCGGCAGAACTTTGACCGGAACAAGATCGTCAGCGCCATGATGCGCGCCTTTGACAAGCGGAAGGTGGATGTGAGCGACCTGGACCGGATTGCTACGGAGATTGAGCAGACCATTCAGAATACCCTGGAGCGGGAGATCAGTACCGACCGCATCGGCGAGATGGTCATGGAGCGGCTGAAGCCTCTGGACGAGGTGGCCTACATCCGGTTTGCGTCCATCTACCACCGGTTCCAGGACGCACAGAGCTTTATGCGGGAAATCAGCAAATATCTGGAGGAAAAATGATGATGTTTTTGGCGGGGACTGTCCCTGCTCCGACGCAGAGCGCCCAGCCTGCCCTGGATGCGGCGTCCATCAAGGAGCTTATGGATGGGTTTGATCCGGCCGCTCTGCTGCCGTCGCTGCAGAAGCTTTTCGGCTCGCTGGAGATCCTTTGCCGGGTGGCAGTGATGATCGCCCCTGTGGTCATGCTGGTGCTGGGCCTGGCGTATCTGTTCCTGGCCCCCAGGGAGGCCAACTACTATTTCGGCTACCGGTGCTATTTCGGCATGGGCAGTGTGCCGGCCTGGCGGTTTACCCAGAAGGTGGCGGGGCTGCTGCTGAGTGCCGCGGGTCTGGCACTGACCATTGTCATGTTCGTCATATCCGGGGGCTTCGGCTCCATGGAGGTCACGGACATGGTGTGGAAGGCCGCGTCCTGCCTTGCCTGGCAGGCGGGGATTGCGCTGCTGGTCACACTGGCCATCAATACCATCGCCGCGGTCACCTTCGACCGCAGGGGCGAGCTCCGGCGCAGAAGAAAGCAATGAAATCAGGCAGCCACAGCCGTGGCTGCCTTTTTCCGGTTCTGGAACGCTGCTGCAGGACATAGACTGTGCTGTCAGGAGGGATGGTATGGATGAACATCTGCCCCACAAGCTCCAGCTGAACGACCGTGCACAGCTTACCATGACCGGCGTGACGGAGGTGGTCAGTTTTGAGGAGACCTCCGTGGTGCTTCGAACCAGCTTGGGGACGCTGGTGGTTCAGGGCCGGGATTTGCAGCTGAAAACCCTGTCCCTGGAGGGCGGGAACGTGGCGGTGTCCGGCACAGTCTGCGCCCTGACCTATGAGGAGCCGCGGCAGGCCGGCAGCTTCTGGCAGAGGCTGTTCCAGTGAGCCCTGTCGAGGGATTTGTCCGCCTGGAATGGGCCGTGGTTCTGGGGGCGGCGGTGGGGGCGTGGTACGACTTCCTGAAGCCTGTGCGGCCCCGGTGGCTGGAAGACACCCTGCTGTCAGCGGGGCTGTTTGTGGCCTGGGTGTACCTGTTTTTCCCCATCTGCCAGGGGGATCTGCGGCTGTGGATTCTGGCGGGAATGATTCCCGGCTTCTTCCTGTGGGAGAAGTCGGCGGGGCGGCTGCTCACCCCCATTTCCCTCCGGTTCTGGAAGCTGGTGGGACAATGCGGGGCGCTGGCCCTGCTCCCAGTAAAAAAATTTTTGGGAATTTTGAAAAAACTGTTGGCATCCGGGAAAAAATGGGTTACAATAAGCAAGATCAAACTTCACGCCCCCGGAGGTACGACCCATGGCAGATTCAAAGAAAACCCGCACCATCCAGGTGATTCTTCGCCCGGCTTCCCTGCCGCTGAAGATCGTGGTGGTGCTGCTTCTGGTTTGCTGCATTGCCGCACTGCTCAGCCTGATGTGGGTGCACAAGGGTATTCTGGCCGAGACGGAACGGCTCCGCAACGAGGCCGCCGCCGTGGAGTACGCCAACCAGGTGCTGGAGGAAAAAACCGGAAAGCCCGACTCAGTGGCAAACGTGCAGAGCATTGCCCAGGAAAATCTGGGTCTGGTTAATCCGGACACGGTGATCATCAACCCCGTTTCTTGATATCATTTTGGAGGAAGCAAAGGATTTATGGAGCTATCTGTAGGAACAATTCTGGAAGGAAAGGTCAAGTCCATCACCAATTTCGGCGCGTTCATCTCCCTGCCGGAGAACAAGACCGGCATGGTACATATTTCCGAGGTGGCCAACGCCTACGTCAGCGACATCCGTCAGCACCTGACCGAGGGCCAGGACGTGAAGGTCATGGTCATCGGCACGGAGGGCGGCAAGATCAATCTGTCCATCAAGCGTCTGGAGCCCAAGCCCCAGCGGGACAACGCCGGTAAGGGAAGCTACGCCCCCCGCCGGGAGGGTGCGCCCCGCCGGGAGTCCTCCGCGCCCCGACAGAACCAGAATGCCGGCCGTCCTGTCCAGCCTGCCGCACCCAAGACGGCAGACCAGCTGTTCGAGGAAAAGCTGAAGGCCTTTATGACCGAATCCGACAGTAAGCTCTCATCCATCCGGGCCTACTCGGAAAACCGCAGCCGTCCCCGCCGCAGATAAGGATGGCTTCCGTTATCATCACCGGGGGTTCCCGGGGCATCGGCGCAGCGGTGGCTGCCCGGTTTGCCGCCAGGGGAGACCAGGTCACCTTCCTGTATGAAAAGGATCATGAGGCCGCCCGGGCGGTTGCTGCCCAGACCGGAGCCAAAGCCATCTGCTGCGACGTTTCCGACGGCAAGGCGGTGAAGGCAGCCTTTGCGGCCATTCCCCGGGCGGACATCCTGGTGTGCTGCGCCGGGATCTGCCGGTATGGACTGATGTCCATGCTGCCGGAGGAAGACTGGGACAGATTATTCTCAGTAAACGTCAAGGGCGTGTACCACTGTGTCAACGCAGTCACACCCCTGTTTCTGCGGAATCACCGGGGCAGCATCGTCACCGTGGCCTCCATGTGGGGGCAGGTGGGCGCCAGCTGTGAGGCGGCCTATTCCGCCACCAAGGGGGCAGTGATCGCCCTGACCAAAGCCCTTGCCAAGGAGCTTGGCCCCAGCGGCATCCGGGTCAACTGTGTAGCGCCCGGGGTTATCCCCACGGACATGTGCGCCGGTGTGGAGAAAGCTGTCATGGAGGAGCTGGCCCAGGAGACGCCCATGGGCCGCAACGGAACCGTGGAGGACGTGGCCCGGGCCGTGGAGTATCTGGCAGAGGCGGACTTTGTCACCGGACATGTTCTGTCCGTCAATGGCGGACTGGTAATGTAGATCAGTAAGGAGATAGAATATGAAAATTGCCATCGGCTGTGACCACGGGGCGTACACCCTGAAAAAAACCATTGTGTCGTTCCTGGAAAAGAAGGGCTATACCGTGAAGGATTTCGGCTGCTTCAATCCCGGCAGCTGTGATTACCCCGACTTCTGCGGCGCTGCCGCCAGGGCGGTGGCCTCCGGCGAGTGCCAGAAGGGCATCGTCCTGTGCACCACCGGCATCGGCGCCAGCATCACTGCCAACAAGGTCAGGGGCATCCGCTGTGCCCTGCTCAGCGACGTTCTGTCCGCCCGGCTCACCCGGGAGCACAACGATACCAATATGATGGCCCTGGGCGCCGGAATCGTGGGTGAAAATCTGGCCCTGGAGATCGTCCAGGTGTGGCTGAACACGGAATTTTCCAACGAGGAGCGGCACAAAAAGCGCATCCAGAAAATGATGGCGCTGGAGCAGGAATAATACGACCTGCTGTGCAAATCGTTATTGCCGTAGGGAATGCATTCATGCATTCCGATGACGCACCCGGTTCGTGGAACGGATAAATCCGTTCCCTACGGACCAGACGCACTGCGTGCCTCTCACCGGGGCCTTGACCGTTCATTGGCGAAAGCGCCACATTGCTGACAAATGCCGATATGCACATTGCAAAAAAACTGGGCGGTTCGTAAGAACTGCCCTTTTCTTATGTGTTCGCCCGGGGGTCTGCGGAACGGATTAATCCGTTCCCTACGGAGGAAAACGCAAAAAATGAAATGACCCTTGACTACATGCATCTTGCCATCGACACATTTTTTCGTAGCCAAGGGTCATTTCTGTTCACTCTTGGTATCTAACATCATTGGTTAACCTCGCTTTCTGCAGTGTTGACGGCATCTTCCCAGCTTTCCACAGCTCCAATAATCTTATTATTCTTCTTTCAGTCCTATCAGCCGGACACGCTTATAAGTCGGAATCCTGTTCATCGGGAGAACCGTCACATGGTGTTTTCAGAACCCTGTACCCCTACCTGACTTCAACCGCCAATATGCTCAGACTCCTTTGAGATTTCACACATCAACCTTCTGCGGCTTCCGTCCTCGGGTTATTCATTTTTCAAGGTTCTTAGAAGTTTACCTGTACATTGGTATCACCTCTTTGTGCCTATAAGATATCACAGAAATTTCGGCTTTGCAAGAGGGAAAACTGTACAAATTAACAAATATCAACTTGTGTACATCATAGAATCTGGGCCTTTGGGGTTGACGGATGGGCGTTTTTGTAGTAAAGTGGAAGTGTTGGGCGGCCAAAATTGGCCGCCCAATTTTATATCACCGCAAGAATGTACCGGTTGTAGAGACGGCTGAGAAGCCTGCCCTCCCGGAGCCGCTTCCGACTGCGCTGCAGGTACACGGTGTAGGGAATCAGTTCCTCCGGGGCCATGGGCTGCCGGCTGAACTTTGCCTTGCCGGTGAGGATCTCCAGCTCCACCGGGGCGCTCTCTCCCAGGGCCTGGGTCAGCAACCGCACCTCCTGCCACAGAGCGATGGCCTGGGCGTTGGTACAGCCCAGCTCCTGACGGCTGCGCCGGATGCGCCGCCGCAGAGCCCGCTGTGCTTCCAGCAGCAGCCACACCGACAGCACCGCCAGAACTGCCGCTGCCGCGGTGGGAAATTGGGGCGGGAGCTGCACCTCCGGCAGGGTCACAGGGACGGCCCGGCGGGGGAGCAGGGACAGGAATGCCATCCGCAGCTTTGCGGCAGGGAGGGTGTAATTACCCTGAGGCAGCAGCAGGAACAGCAGCCCCAGCGCCAGCGCCATGGGTGGGGCGGCGTAGAGGGTCAGCCGGGCCGCCTGATGGGGGCTTTGCTTTCGAACCTGACCGGTAAGCCACACCAGACACCAGCCCAGTACCACCCCAAAAGAAGTCCAATCCCGGGCGATGTTCCCCGGCAGCAGCAGGCACCCGCCAAGGGGAAGCAGAGTCAGAACCCCCGGCAGCAGCAGACCGCCGCCGGCAGCCAGGGCAGCCCCCAGGGATGCTGCCAGCAGACCGCCCCACACGGCCACAGGCAGGTCGGCGGTGCCCGCGTTCCAGGGGCCCTCCACAAGCTGCAGATAGCCCCAGTGAAAAACGTGGTTGTATAGATACGTGATCCGGTAGATCAGATGCAGGAGCTGGTCAAGAAACGCCCCCTGAAACCACAGAAGGACAGCGGCAGCTGCGGCGGCACCCAGGGCAAGGAGCGGGCCCCATTTCCGGCTGAATACAAAGGCACCCAGCACCGATGCTCCGCCGCACACCGCGTACAGGAGCCAGGGCATTTCCATAGGCAGGGCCAACCCGGCGGCAAAGGTCTGCATGGTGCTGAAGCTGATGACAGCGGCGAGAATCGCCGCCACCAGAGCCGCGCCGAAAGAATTACGCTTCATCCGCTTCCCCTCCAATGTCATACTGCCAGGCTGCCTGGAACCGGTAGTCCCGGACGGAGCCAAGCTTTGGGGCGGAGGCGTACAGCAGCTCGTCCACCGTCCGCTTCAGCTCCTGCTGATTGCGCGCACCGAAGACCCGCAGGCCCTCTCCGGTCATCACCCGGGCCTCAAATCCGGCCCCCTGCCGGACAATGCTGCTTCCCAGCCACAGGAAACGGCCCAGCTTCCGGTCCAGCTCCTCCCGGCTTCCGATGAGATCCATGGTCAGAAGAATGGGCACTGTCCGGCTCTGACCGGCGTCAGACTGACGGGCAGAGCCGGTCTTGGCGGTGACCTCCCAGCGCACGGTCTGGGACTCCTGGGTGGGCACCTTCAGATCCAGGGCCGGGCTGATGGGAACGGGATTGGGCCGCACCAGCACGGTGCGGGAGCCCCGGGCCCGGACAGGGAAGGAGAACAGGCCCATATAGTCGCACACTCGGCCCTTCTCCACGGTGATGACCATGCCGCCGCAGTGGTCGGTGGGAAGGCCGGTGCCGGGGATATACATGTGCTTTTCCCCGGTGATGCATGTTTCCACCTGGAGCTTTCCCCGGAAGGGGGGCGCGGGGAGATTGCAGCTCAAAAGAATGCAGGCATCCGCCGCCTCATTCTGCTGCACATGCTCCGGAGCCTTCACCTCCGGACGCACCGTCAGCATGGCGGGAAGGCTCACCAGCAGAGAAAGCCAGGGAAGCCCCAGGGCGGTGAGAGCCACGATGCAGCCCAGCCGTGTCCCCACGGCGGCGTAGAAAACAAGTGCTGACAGCAGCACCGTGAGATACCAGATTCTTCTTCCAAACATAACTTTTGCCTCGTTGTCCAATTTTCACCATTGTACACGGTTTATCCCAGAAAAACAAGGGTGCAGCGACACATTTTGCCGGGAAGTTTTCACATTGCCGGGAAAGCGAATTGACAGGGGGCAAAGACTTTGATAAGATAGGGGCATCAAGATTTCAGGAGGTAATCCAATGCTGAATATTCCCATCTGGCTGCTGATTGCAGCGGCCGTTCTGGTTCTGGCCGTTGTGGCTGTTGTGGTCGTGGCGGTGCTGCGCAGACGCCCCCCCAAGGGCAGCATCAAAATTCAGGCCGCCAAAAATGACTACGCCGCCATTGCCCGAATTCTTCTGGAGGGGTGCGGCGGAAAGGAAAACGTCCTCCAGGCGGACCTCAGCGACACCTTCCTGCGGCTGAAGGTGAAGGATGCCGCGCTGGTGGACGAGAACAAGATCAAGTCCTCCGGCGCTGTGGGGGTGTTCCGCCCCGGAAAGACCGCCGTCCAGGTGGTTCTGGGCGACAGCGTCCAGCCGGTGTTCGGGCAGCTCCAGGAGCAGCTGAAGTAAAATAAAGCAGGAGACGAAACCGAAAGGCGTTGTCTCCTGTTTTTTATAGGGGCGGCTGACCGCCCTACGATTGGGACGCACCCGCCGGTAGGGGCGTTGTGCCCCGCACAGCGAATCAAAATCACAATGATTGCCGGTGGCAATCATACCTCTATTCATGCTGGCGCGAAGCGCCTGAGGGAGAGAAGATGGTATGAGACGAGCGGTAGAGAATATACGCATCAGGCCCAAAAATTGCCTCGTGTTACGTGAGTTCTTTCCTGCTCAATCACATCAGGTTTTCTCTCCCTCAGTCACCAGTCTGCGGACTGGTGACAGCTCCCTCGTCAGAGGGAGCCTCTCTCAGAAGAACTTACCCCTTCTCGTAGGGGCAGCCGTCCCCGGCTGCCCGGCGGTGGGGTGCTGCCGTTTTCACGGAGGTCGGGCGAATACGGAAAGACCCGGTAGGGGCGGTTATTAACCGCCCGAGCGGCAGAGCACCGCAATCCCGGCAAAGGTGAGGCGAATACGT
>CALYRG010000063.1 GCA_945482615.1 uncultured Clostridia bacterium
CCAGTTTCATCCTCTGCCAATAATAAAAGCCACCCGATTGGGTATCTGGTATTTTTGGCAGAGGATGAGGGATTCGATTCAGCTAAGGAGTTGCCGCCGTCCAGCCGGCGGCAAGTGACAGCCCACTGGGCTGTCACATTGAAGTGGGTTCGAATCCCTCATAACAGAAAAAATACCAGATACCCGGTTGGGTATCTGGTATTTTTGGCAGAGGATGAGGGATTCGAACCCCCGCAAACGGAGTCAGAGTCCGGTGTGCTACCGTTACACAAATCCTCTGTATCTCGCCCTTATTATATGCAGATTTTCGGAAAAGTCAAGCATATTCGGAATGTTTTTCTAGATAGGAAAGCGGCCCCCGGGGAGGGGGCCGCAGATGCTTATTTTCTGGCTTCGTCATAGCCCAGAGGGCCTTCATAGACCAGAAGCATGGTCACACCGTTGTCATCCATATAGATGTCCCGGTATTCCTCGGTGGACTGGTAGTCGTGGTAGCTTTTGACGGTGACCCGCCACATACCGGCCCCATCATCGTGGGCAATGTCCAGGCTGAGGTATTCTTTCAGGTTGGGGTACTCCAGCAGGGCACGGCGGGCGGCGTCCTCAGGGGTCGTGATGGGCACCATGTCGTTGTTCACAAATCCGCTGTCCCGGTGGTTAAACGCGTCGGTTGCATACTTGGCTTTGGCCTCCTGCCAGTCAAAGGGGGAGACGTAGACGTTTTCAATCCGGGAGCGGATTTGGGCGTCGATTTCCTCGGCGGTGTCGGGGTAGATTTCGATATAGGCGATATATTCCCTGCCGTCCAGATTGTCCTTATATTCCATATAGATCAGGTCACCGTTTCCGTCAAAGCGGTAGGTGAGTTGGGCGGTGGCAGTGTCGTATTCGAGACCCACTACCTTCCAGGTTGTGACAAAGCGCACCATCTCGTCGCTGACCACGCCGACCCCCTCGGGGAAGGAGATCTGGTGGTTGCTCCGCTCAAAGAAGTAGACGTTAAAATCGTCAGCAAAGCTGTTCCACTTCATACTGGTGGCCAGATTCTTTACACCCAGCCCCAGAACCTTGCTGACTGGCAGTTCCGGGTCTTCCCGGACATCGCCGTAGCCAACGCCGTTGTAGTTGACCCAGGTATCCGTGCGGGGCGCAATGGTCCGCTCGTGCTCCGAAATATACTCCGGGTCCACATCCGGCAGATACCAGTTGGTGATACGCAGAAGGTTTTCCCCATCCAGCCAGTTTTCAAAATCCGAGTCCTTGCCCATGACGGATTTCCAGTGCAGGCTCTTTCGGTTTTTCAGGGCTTCCAGTCCGGCATAGCACCGCTCTACCGCCGCGGCGGCCTCCGGAGAATTGGAATCCACCATGGAGTAGATTTCAAATTCGGAATAGAAGTCGTGGCTGCGGGTGTAATTGGGCGCGCTGTCCCGGCAGGTGACGGTTTTGCCCATGCGGTAGGTGCCGGAGGGGAGCTTGCCGTAGATGGGCGTCCAGTCGATGTAGCCGTAGGTGGCGGTGCCCTTGGCAACGCCCTGGGAACTCTCGCTCCACTGGGGCTCGTTCACCGGGGTGACCACCTCCCAGGTGTTCCCGACTTTGCGTTCCAGCCAGTATTCGTCTGTAGTAGTCAGCACGCCCCGGCCGGTTTCACTCTGGCTGTAGGACACATCGGAGCCGGAATCGGACAGCCGGTCATCATCCACCCGGAAGTTAAAGCCCCAGGCGTCAAACTCCGCCTGCTGGTTTAGCGCCTCCTCCGATACCGCACCCTCGGTGATGGCGGCAATGGCCTCATCAAAATAGTATTTCGCGGTCTTGTCGGCAATCCAGCCATCTGTGTCCAGGATGACTTTCGTGGTATTGACGTTGGGGGCGTTCTGAATGTCAATGCGGTACAGCTTCCCTGCGTCATCGAAATAATAGGTGTGGGTCGCCGTCTCTATCGCGCCGGAATCCGACTGCCACCGGGTGGTGAATTTCATCACGGTCTGCTTCTGGCCTGTGATATCTCCGAACATGGTCGCTTTGTCCAAATCCCAGCGGAACATATCGAGATAATCTTCAAACTGGGTATCCGCTGTCTCGGTTTCCACCCAGGCGCCGCTCTGGTAGGCGTAGTGCTTGCCGCCATACTCCATCCGTCCGCTGGTGGGGTCGGGGCTGGAAGTGGGCAGGTACTGCCACAGTGTGTCTTCGCCAAGACGGGACAGACACGCCTGCCATTGGGGGTATTCGTTGCTGCCAGTGAGACCCAGCACACAGTCCTTCTGCGACAGCAGTTCGTCCAGGGCATCGTGGCATTTTTCCAGGCTCTCCCGCCCCTGGGCCGTTTCCGCGGCGGCGGATGGCTCCGGCTCCTGGGTGGGGTTCGTCAGCAGGCACACCGCTACAAACACAATGGCCATCACCGCCAGCAGGCTCACCCAGAAGCTGGGGCGGCGGTAGTTCAGAATGGTTTTGATCCGGTGCTTCACGCTGACCTCCCCAAAGGCCACCGGGCAGGCGGCATAGTGGGCGCGCCGGGTGGAGCAGCTTAGCAGGGCGGCGGAGTAGCTTTTTCGCTCCTCCAGCTCCATGAACTGCACTACCCGCTCGTCACAGGCCAGCTCAATGTCCTTGCACAGCAGGATGTAGGCAATCCACACCAGGGGATTGAACCAGTGCAGGGCCAGGGCCAGGAAGCCAACCATCTTGAACCAGTGGTCACCCTTTTCCAGATGGGTGCGCTCGTGGGCCAGGATGTGCTTTCGCACCGTGGGGCTTAACCCCATGGGGATGTAGATGTTCGGGCGGATAAAGCCCAAAATGAACGCCGTCTCAATCCGGTCACACTCCCAGCCGCCCCGGATTCGCACCGCCTCCCGCACCTTGTACTTCAGGCTCAGGTAGGCGTAAATGGTGTAGAGCCCGAAGCAGGCGGCAACTCCCAGCCATACATAGGGAAGGGCGGCCCTCCAATTGAAAGCGGGCTTCGCCGCCGGGGCAGGGGAGGAGGGGAGTGGCTCAGTTGGCGCTCCCACTGTGGACTGGGGAAGAACGGCCTCCTGCCGCTGGGCAGGGGCCTCCGGGAAGGTTTCCCGGGGTGGGGCGGGCTCCGGGGCCTGCCACTGCTGCACCTGGGCGACCTCGGGCATGGGCTGCAAGCTCAGGCTGCTCTGAAGCGTAAAGGGCATCAGAAGCCGCAGGCCTGCCAGCAGCCACAGAAAACAGATGAACTTTCGGGGGGCTTTTTTCAGCAGCACCCGCAGAAGCATCACCGCCAGGATCACAATGCTGCCATGAAAGCTGGCGGTGAGGATGTTGGAAAACAGGGCTTGCATGTTTCTATCTCCTATCTGTGCTTATTCTTCGTAGCTGTCGATGAGCTGCCGCAGCTGCTCCACTTCCTCCCGGCTCAGTCGCTTGCCCTTGGAGAAGGCAGCAATAAAGGCGGGCATGGAGCCTTCAAAGGTTTCCTCCACCATCTCCTCCAGCCGGGACTTCTGGGCCTCCTCCTTGGAGACCAGGGCGGTGACAATGGTATTTTCGTTTTTCAGAATACCCCGCTGGGCCAACCGCCGGATGACGGTGTAGGTGGTGGCCTTGCTCCAGCCCAGCTGTTCCTTGGCAAGCTGCACCAGCTTGCCGGAGGAAACCGGCTCGTGCTCCCACAGAATCAGGCAGAAGCGGTATTCACTTTCAAAGATTTTCGGTGTTTCCATGTGTAAAACTCCTTTCGGTTTAATGCATTAAACTCAAGTGATGCTAGTTTAACAGATTAAACCAGAAATGTCAACCCCTTCCAGTCGCAATTTTTGGATGGAAGCCGAGACTTGCCTCCCTCCTTGAGGGAGGTGCCCGAAGGGCGGAGGGAGTGTCCTGCGTTCGTTGGGATTGGTCTATTGTACGGACGACACCCCCTCAGTCGCTTCGCGCCAGCTCCCCCAGAGGGGGAGCCGAGGGCCGGTCAGGCTGTCTCCTGCAAGAGGAACGCACCTTGTTCTCCTAACCGGCCTTCGTCATAACGGTAACGCCTACCGCCCCTCGTAGGGAATGCATTCATGCATTCCGTATGACGCACCCAATCCCACGGAACGGATAAATCCGTTCCCTACGGACCGGACATACCGCTTTCTTCTCATCCAGGCTGCGTTATAACGAAAAAGTCCAGGCTCTCCGAAAGAGCCTGGACGAATGATTTTTCGTTCCCTAACGGTCAGCCGGGTAGTCCGGCCGCGATGTCCAATGTGTTTTTCACCAGCATGTCCGGTCGCAGGTACTGCCTGTAGTAATCCCAGTTTGCCTGCTGCATCCTGAGCCGTGCCTCCGGGTCTCCTGCCAGCTGCTCCACGGCAGCGACGCACTCCCGGGCACTGTCAAAGGGAAGGTAGTTCTTCCCCGCGGCAAAGTCCCCGGTGGGGACATAGTGCAGCCGTTCGTTGACAATGGCCTTGGCGGCAGCCACATATTCGCCGGTTTTCCAGCCGATGCTCTCGTACAGCCCCATGGTGCCGATGCAGATGTCGCACTCGTGGACGGTTTGCAGGTAGCGCCGGCGCTGGGTCAGGCGTGCATCCACGATCAGCTCCGGAGCCAGCACCCGGGACAGCCGTGCGTTGGCAGCGTTGAGGCCGCCGATGAAGCTGCTGCCAAACCGCTGCCGCAGGGTGCGCAGAATCTCGATGCGCATGGCATTGATTTCCTCCCGCTCCAGGTTGTCCGCTCTGGAAATCCTGGGGTCATCTGTGTCCCACAGCTGGGTCAGGAACAGAATCTTCACCGGGCCGTCCTTGGGCCGGGGGTTTCCCTCAAAGACCTCCGGGGGAAAGCACCGCTCCGGGGCGCGGCCGGTGAGCCGCTTGGCAGCGTCCCGCCAGAGAGGCTCGTTGATGGGGTTGCCCGGGCAGGTGACGTGGTAGTTAAAGCCCAGAGGGTACATCCGCTCCGCGTACTGCGGGAACAGACGCTTGTTTCGCTCCGGGTCAAAGCTGCGCTTGAAGTACAGATCACTTGTTTCAAGGCCAAGGCGCATCCCCTCCGGGTTCTGGTAGCCGTCCCACAGGTCATACACCAGCCGTTTCCCCCGGTACTGAGCCAGGGCCACAGGAAGATCAAAGAAAGGATTATTGGAATCCCGGGAGCAGTCCTGTATTTCAACGTCCCAGCCCTGCTGCCGCAGCATCAGAAAGCCCGTGATGATCTGGCTGATGTGGTAGACGGTGGAAGGGATCGTCAGCTTGATTTTTTCCATGGTCAGCTTTCCTCCTTTTCCCAGGGGAAGGGGTGGCCGGCAAGAACCTCCTGCTTCAGAAAGCGGAAGGTCGCGTCCTCTCCCTGCTCGGCAAGCATCGTGAGTATGTATTGGAGCTGCCGCCGGGTGTCCTCGTGCATCAGGCAGCGCTCCTGGCTTTTTTCAAAATAGATCAGGGCAGAGTCATCCCGGTAGTCCTTCCCCTGGTAGGTCATGCAGGCGGCCCGGCGGTCCATGACCATCTCCACCAGGTATTTCCGGGGCATGGGGACGGCCTCGTAGGTTCTGGTGGTCAGATTCATGTCCGTCCAGTATTCGTAGTGGTGGCGGTTGCGGCCTTTGTGGTGCATCCAGGCCTCGCTGTAGCCCTTGTCGGCCCGCTCGGCGGCGTTGGGGCTCCGGTCGCCCTGGAAGTACCGGACGCCCTGGCGAAACTCCGTCAGGGAGTATTTGGACAGGTCGTGGGTCAGACCCTGCCAATACAGCCCGACCCGGAAGCAGCCCAGGCACACAAGATGGCGGTGGTGGGTAATGGTTTTGAAATGCTTCCAGGCGTTCATACAGACTCCTGTTCGTGAATCCATTTCTCGTTGAGCTTATCGAACGTGCCCACAAACGGCCCCAGGCAGAAGGCGCACACAACCGTTCCAATGCCCAGGTGGCTGTTTTCCCAGCCGACGAGGCCCAGTGCCACACTCAGAAGAATCACGCACACGCAGGTTCCGTCGGTGATGATCCGGCTGATGAAGTAGGGGCTGTGAAAGTGCTCCGTCATGCCGATGGAAAAGAAGTCGTAGGGCGCCATGCCGAGATCGGCCTTCTGATACATGGAAAGGCCGAAGGACGCTACCAGCAGGGCGGCCAGCATGTACCCAAGGCAGTAGGGAAGGCTCCTGCCTGCCCCGCTGCCGAAGACTGCCTCCAGGGGGCCCTGGGAAAACTGGATGACATAGCCGGTCAGGCACATGTTGAAAAGGGTGCCAAGGCCGATGTGGCGGTAGCCCCAGATAAAGAGGCACAGGCTCAGCACCAGATTCAGCAGCAGCTGAAAGTTGCCCAGTCCCATGTGCAGGCCGTCGCTGACGGCCATGGTGGCGGCGCAGAAGGGGTCGTTGCCCATGCCGGACAGTTTCAGGGCGCCCACACCGATGCCCAGGATCACATTGCCCAGCAATGCGGCGGTCACCCGTCTGGGTGTGGAATTGTGCAGAACATTCTCCCGGATGACGCAAAGGCGGGTTGTCGTCTTCATATTAGCCCTCGGATACCACGATCTCCGAGACCTTCAGGCCCGGGTTGCGGCGGCAGGTAAAGTCAATGGCCCAGTAGCTGCTGTACACCAGCAGGCTCCGGCCCCGGTAGTCCTCCAGAAGCTCCGCATCGGAGCCCAGGTTCAGCTCGTCCAGGGGGCAGGGGCAGGAATCGATGAGCCGGATTTCCTCGTAGGGCAGCATCTCCATCCGCAGGTCTACGCCGTACTCGTTCTTCATCCGGTACTGGAACACGTCCAGCTGCAGCGTGCCCACCACACCCACAATGACCTCCTCCATACCGGAGTTGGGAACCTTGAAGATCTGGATGGCGCCCTCCTGGGCGATCTGCTCCGTGCCCTTGACAAACTGCTTGCGCTTCATGGAGTCCTTGGCGGACACCCGGCAGAAGTGCTCCGGGGCGAAGGTGGGGATGCCGGAATAGGTGTACTTTTTTCCCGGGACGGTGATGGTGTCGCCGATGGCGAAGATGCCCGGGTCAAACACGCCGATGACGTCTCCGGCGTAGGCCTCCTCCACGATCTCCCGCTCGGCAGCCATCAGCTGCTGGGGCTGGGACAGGCGCATCTTCCGTCCGCCCTGGACGTGGTAGTATTCCGCGTCCCGCTGGAACTTGCCGGAGCAGATGCGCATAAAGGCCAGCCGGTCCCGGTGGGCCTTGTTCATATTGGCCTGAATCTTGAAGACAAAGGCGGAGAAATCCTCACTGAAGGGATCAATGACACCGCAGTCGGCCTCCCGGGCCAGGGGCGGGGGCGTCAGCTGCAAAAATGCCTCCAGGAAGGGCTCAATGCCAAAGTTGGTCAGGGCGGAGCCAAAGAACACCGGGCTTAACTGCCCCGCCTGAACGGCGGCCTTGTCCATCTCCCGCCCGGCGGAGAGCAGCTCGATGTCGTCAATCAGGGCCTGGTGCTTTTCCTCCGAATCCAGAAGCTGGGCCACCTGCTTGTCATACAGGTCGATTTCCAGCTTGTCGGCCTTGCGCTTGCCGGACTCGCCGGAGAAGAACAGCAGCTCGCCTCTTTCCCGGTCGTAGACGCCCTGGAAATCCTTGCCGCAGCCGATGGGCCAGTTCATGGCGTAAGTCTCAATCCCCAGCTCCCGCTCCACCTCGTCCAGCAGGTCGAAGGGATCCTTGGTTTCCCGGTCCATCTTGTTGATGAAGGTGAAGATGGGAATATGGCGCATGGCGCAGACCTTAAAGAGCTTCCGGGTCTGGGGCTCCACGCCCTTGGCGCCGTCGATGACCATGACGGCGGAGTCCGCCGCCATCAGGGTGCGGTAGGTGTCCTCGGAGAAGTCCTGGTGGCCGGGGGTGTCCAGAATGTTGATGCAGAAGCCATTATACTGGAACTGCATCACGGAAGAGGTTACGGAGATACCGCGCTGCTTTTCGATCTCCATCCAGTCGGAGGTGGCGGCGCGGGAGTTTTTCT
>CALYRG010000064.1 GCA_945482615.1 uncultured Clostridia bacterium
GACACCAGAATGTCCATGGAGGGGGAGGTGGTCTTCATCAGGGGGCGGCGCTTGTCATAGGTGCCGGTGCGGATGAAGTCGGTGAGTACGTTGTTGGCGTTGGAGGCGCACAGCAGGGTCCCTACAGGCAGGCCCAGCTTCTTGGCGAAGTAACCTGCCAGAATGTCGCCGAAGTTGCCGGTGGGAACGGAGAAGTTCACCTCGTCTCCCAGCCGGATTTTCCCGGTCTCCATCAGATCCCGGTAGGCGTGGAAGTAGTACATGATCTGGGGAGCCAGGCGCCCGATGTTGATGGAGTTGGCGGAGGACAGACGGAAGGGAAGCGCCCGACCCTGGCAGGCGGCAAAGATATTCTTCACCCCGGTCTGGGCATCGTCAAAGTTGCCCCGGACGGCACACACGGCCACGTTGCTCCCCTCCTGGGTGACCATCTGGGCCCGCTGCACCTGGGACACGCCGCCGTCGGGATAGAACACGCAGATCTTCACCCCGGGCACATCGTGGAAGCCCTCCAGGGCGGCCTTGCCGGTGTCTCCGGAGGTGGCGGTGAGGATGAGGATATTTTCCTCCATGCCCTTGACAGTCTTGGCGGCAGTGAGCAGCTGGGGCAGCATGCTCAGCGCCACGTCCTTAAAGGCAGAGGTGGGGCCCCGGAACAGCTCCAGCACGTGGTAAGGTCCCACGGAAACGGTGGGGGTCAGCTCCTCCGTCTCGAATTTCCCGGTGTAGGCACGCTTCACCAGCTCCTCCATATTGGGGATATCCGGAAGCAGAGCGCCCAAAATAGCGGTTTCCATTCCCTGGGCGGAAAGAGTCAGGCATTTGTGCCAGTCAAATTCCGGCAGGGCTTCGGGCATGTATAAGCCGCCGTCGGGAGCGAGTCCCTCCAGAACGGCCTGGGCACTGTCGACGGCAGGAGCGCCGCCGCGGGTGGAGTGATACAGCATATTGACCTCCTGAACCGAGAAAGAGTTTTCATAATTTGCACAAAAACACAGGAAATATGGCAAAAAGCTTTGCCTTTTGCCGTTATTGCAATTTAGGCAGGTATATGATATACTGTTTTCCGTAAAAAAGCAAGTGTTTTCGGCAGAGAGTCTGGCAAAAAGCCGGGGGCCATTGATACGGAAAAGAAAAGAGAACGGAGGACGATTTATGAAGATCGCTCTGCTAGGCTTCGGCGTGGTTGGCCGGGGCGTTTATGAGATCACCCGGGAGCGCAGCGATATGCAGGTGACCAAGGTGCTGTGCCTGGAGGATATCTCCCTGCCGGATGCCCAGGCGGTGAAGAACATCCGGGACATTCTGGAGGATGACAGCATCGACACCGTGGTGGAGGCCATGGGCGGTCTGCATCCGGCCTATGAGTTCGTCCGGGCTGCCATGGAGGCGGGCAAGAATGTGGTGTCCTCCAACAAGGCTCTGGTTTGTACCTACTACCGGGAGCTGCTGCCCCTGGCACAGAAGATGGGCGTTGGCTTCCGCTCCACAGCTGCTGTGGGCGGCGGTATCGGCTGGCTCAGCGAGCTGGAGCGTGCCCGCCGGGTGCAGACCCTCCGTCAGGTGGGCGGCATTATGAACGGCACCTGCAACTATATCTTAGACAACATGACCCGGCTGGGGAAGGATTACACCGAGGCCCTGAAGCAGGCCCAGGCCCTGGGCTACGCCGAGGCCAACCCCACCACCGATGTGGAGGGCATCGACACCTGGCACAAGATCATTTTGTCTTCCAACATTGCCTTCGGCATCAGCCTGGATTTCGACAGCGTCCCTGTGGCGGGCATCAGCCGCATCCTTGCCGAGGATATCCGCCGCTTTGCCGCCCACGGCCGGGTGTGCAAGCTCCTGGGCATCGGCAAGCGGACGGAAGACGGCTTCAGCGTCTATGTCCAGCCTGCTCTCGTGGGGCAGGATCAGCTGGAAGCAAATGTTCCCATGAACTATAACCTGATTACCTTCGTGGGAGACATCTCCGACCGGATGAGCTTCTACGGGCAGGGTGCGGGCCGGTACCCTACCGCATATAATGTGGTGCAGGATCTGGTGGATGTTGCCGCAGGCAAGGGCTTCTACGCCCCCTACGGTGTGGGAACAAAGGCGGACAATACCGAAACGCTTTCCTGGTACGTCCGGGGCGGCTGGGACGGCCAGATCAGCGAGGACTGGGACGGCGCCGTCATCACCGGCAAGGTCAGCGTGGCGGATATGCACGCATGGCTGAAGACCCATTCCGACGCCTTTGCCGCGTCGGTTCAGGAATGACCAAATGAGCGATCAGAGAGGGAAAAAGAGAATGAAAGTGGTAAAATTCGGCGGCTCCTCCATGGCGGATGCCGGCCAGTACCGGAAGGTACGGGACATTCTGATGGCGGATCCCCAGCGCAAGGTGGTGGTGGTGTCCGCCGCAGGCAAGCGGTTCTCCGGGGACCACAAGATCACAGACCTGCTGTATCTTTGCTATGCCCACGTCAAGTACGGCGTGGACTGCGGCGGGGTGTTTGACATGATCGCCTCCCGGTATCTGGATATCCAGCACGAGCTGGGGCTGGAGCTGGATCTGGAGCCGGAGCTTCTGGAGCTGAAAAAGCGCATCGATTCCAAGCAGATCAGCCAGGATGAGCTGGTCAGCCGGGGCGAGTATTACTCTGCCAAGCTGATGGCGGCATACCTGGGCTTCCAGTTTGTGGACAGCGCGGACTGGGTCAAGTTCAATATGGACGGAACCGTTGACCAGGAGAAGTCCTATGCGGCCCTGCGCCATCAGGTCCTGGTGGGCTACGGCGCTGTGATCCCCGGCTTCTACGGCGTGATGCCCAACGGTGCCATCCGCACCTTCTCCCGGGGCGGCAGCGACATCACCGGCGCCCTGGCAGCCGCGGCCCTCAACGCCGACGTGTACGAGAACTGGACGGATGTGTCCGGCATTCTCATGGCAGACCCCCGGATCGTGGACGATCCCCAGGCCATCCCCGAGGTGACCTACGATGAGCTCCGGGAGCTGAGCTACTCCGGCGCTCAGGTGCTCCATGAGGACAGCGTCTTCCCCGTCCGGGAAAAGAATATCCCGGTAAACATCCGCAACACCAACGATCCCAGCGCCCCCGGCACCATGATCCAGGCCAAGTTCGAGGGGGATCACGATCCGGACCGGTTCATCACCGGCATTACGGGCAAGAAGGATTTCTCCATCATCTCCCTGTCCAAGCGGGGCATGAGCAACCAGGTGGGCACCCTGCGCAAGGTTCTGTCGGTTCTGGAGCGGCACAATATCAGCGTGGACTATGTTCCCAACGGCATCGACAATGTCTCCGTGGTGCTGCCCACCGCTTCGGTGGAGAAGGATCTGTTCACCATCATGGCCGAGATCCAGCGGGAGGTGGAGCCCGATACCCTGGATGTCCACCACCAGATCGCCGTGGTGGCCGCCGTGGGCCGGAAGATGGCCTTCCGTCCCGGTATCTCCGGCAAGATCTTTGCCGCCCTGGGCTCCTCCGGCATCAACATCCGCATGATCAACCAGGGCCCGGACGAACTGAACATTATCTTCGGCGTGGACAACAAGGACTTCAAGAACGCCATCCGGGTGCTGTACAGCAGCTTTATTACCAAGTAAATTCGGGAGGAATGGATATGAAACAATATACGGTTGCCGTCCTGGGCGCTACCGGCGCTGTGGGACAGGAAATGATCAAGATTCTGCAGGAGCGCAATTTCCCTGTGGGAAAGCTGGTGCCCCTGGCCTCCGCCCGGAGCGCGGGCAAGACCGTCACCTTCCGGGGTGAGGAGGTCGCCATCCAGGAGGCCTGCGACACGGCTTTTGCGGGTGTGGACATCGTGCTGGGCGCTGCCGAAAATGACATCGCCAAGCAGTTTGCTCCCGCCATCGTTAAGGCCGGCGCTGTGTTCGTGGACAATTCCTCCGCATTCCGGCTGGATCCCAAGGTGCCGCTCATCGTGCCGGAGATCAATCCGGAGGATGTTTCCTGGCACAGCGGCATCATCTCCAACCCCAACTGCTCCACCATCATCACCGTCACCGCGGTGAATGCCCTCAATGCCATTGCGCCCATCCGCACCATGACTGCTTCCACCTACCAGGCGGTGTCCGGTGCCGGTGCCGGCGGCCCCGTTGAGCTGATGAATGAGGTGGAGGCCCTGCGGGAGGGCAGGAGCTACGAGCCCAAGGTCTTCTCCCATCAGATTGCCTTCAACCTGATCCCCCAGATCGGCAGCGAGCAGTTTGAGGGCTACACCAGCGAGGAAATGAAAATGCAGAACGAGGGCCGGAAGATCATGCATCTGCCGGAGCTCCGGGTCAGCTGCACCTGCGTCCGGGTTCCTGTGGTGCGCAGTCACTCCATCTCTGTGAGCCTGCACTTTGACACCCCGGTCACCGTGGAGCAGGCCCGGGAGGCTATCGCCAAGGCCCCCGGCTGCAAGCTGGTGGACGACCTGAAGAACAGGCAGTACCCCATGCCTCTGGGCACCTCCGATCAGGACATTGTGTTCGTGGGCCGCATCCGTCCCGACCTCACCGACGACAACGGCCTGTGCCTGTGGTGCTGCGGCGACCAGGTGCGCAAGGGCGCTGCCACCAATGCCATCCAGATCGCGGAGCTGCTGCTGGAAAAATAATGTATACTTCCCCCAATAAATGAACATAATCCCTCCAAAGACCAACTTTGGAGGGATTTTCTATGAAGCTGCGGGATGTTATGACCAATCCGGTGATCCGCATCCACCCGGACGAAACGGTGGCGGTGGCCGCCCGGACCCTGGCAAGATACAACATCGGCGTGCTGCCGGTGTGCGGCGCGGACGGCAGGGTGTGCGGCCTGCTCACCGACCGGGATATTGTCACCCGGTGCCTTGCCTCCGGGCATTCCCCGGAGAGCACCGCCGTCCGGGAGGTGATGACGGCCAGCGTGGTCTGCGCCCGGGCGGACATGGACACCACGGAGGCGGCGGGAATGATGGGCCGGGAGCAGATCCGGCGGCTGCCGGTGGTGGAGGGGGGCAAGCTGTGCGGCATGGTGAGCCTGGGCGACCTCGCCACCTTCCGGGACACCACCCGGGAAGCCTCCCAGGCCCTGAGCCAGATCAGCAGCCACTTATCCAGCCGATAAAGCAGCGGGCTGTCGCAGGACGGCCCGCTGCTTGCGGTATGAAGGGTGGGACAGGCTCCTTACAGACGCCCGGCGGAGGCTGCTTTCCAGCAAAGGCCCTTGGGATAGAAGAAGCGGAGCTTCCGGGGCTCCAGGGACAGCTCCACCGTCTGCGCCCGGCGTTCCTCGCCGTCCAGGTTGATGGGGGTCTCCCGGTCGCAGTGAATGGTGAGCCGGTCCGTTTCAAAGCTCTGTATGATGCTGCCCAGCTCCCTGTACCGGCCGCTCTTGTACTTGCCGACGACGAAGGGAACCTGAAGCCGGGAGACCTTTTTTACCAGCAGCACGTTGAGCTTGCCGTCTGCCGGGTCTGCATCGGGCACGGGGTTGAAGCCGCCGCCGTAGAACCGTCCGTTGCACACGCACACGAAGGTCATCTCACCGTCCACGGTCTGGCCGTTGATATCCACCGCGTAGTGCTCGCCGATGCCCCGCACCACATTGATCACTGTGGAGGCGGCGTAGGCGGAGAAGCCGTGGAGGAAGGGGAGCCGCTTATAATGGGCCACATCCGTGCCGATCCGGGCATCCAGGCCTACGGAGCAGATGTTCAGGCTCAGGTCGTCGTTGCAGCGGATCATGTCAAACCGGGCTTCCTCCGCGTCCATCAGCCGTTCCAGATCGAAGAAGGCTTTGGGCTCATTGAAAATTTTCACAAAGTCATTGCCGCTGCCGCCGCAGTATACGGTGACGGCGGCATTGTCGAATCCGGCAGCGCCGGCGGCAACCTCGTTGAGGGTGCCGTCACCGCCGCAGGCGTAGATGCGCACTTCCTCGCCGGTTTCGGCGGCCTCCCGGGCAATCCGGCGGCACTGGCCGGGGGCCTGGGATACCTCGATGCGGTAGTCCAGGCCCTGACAGATGCGGTGAATCTGGGCGGTGTATTCGGCGGTGTGATCCCGGCTGCCGGCGGCGGGATTGATGATGAACAGATGCTTCACGGCTTCCTCGTCTCTTTTCCGTTCCGGCGGCCTGCCGGGTACATATAGTAGTCACATTTGATCATGCCGTTGTAGAGCTTGCGCTTTTTGGCGGCCCGGGCACCGAAGTAGTGCTCAAACTCCGGCTCGGAGGTGATGATGTTTTTGCTCCAGCCGTCGGCGAATTTCAGGTGGCGGCCCAGGGCGGCATACAGCCGCTGGGCGCTCTGCTGCTCCAGCATCCGCTGGCCGTAGGGCGGGTTGCAGACGAGGATGCCGGAATCGCTGGGCAGGCTCATCTTGGTGGCGTCGCCGTCCCTGAACTGGATCAGCTCGCCCACTCCGGCCTTCCGGGCGTTGGCCATGGCGAGGCTGACGCACTTGGGGTCGTTGTCGCTGCCCAGAATCCGGTAGTCGCCGTGAAACTCCTTTGCAATGGCCTCCTGCCGGGCCTGCTGCCAGACTTCGGGAGAAGACCAGGCGAAGCTCTCCCCGGCGAACCGGCGCTTCAGACCAGGGGCCCGGTTTTTGGCGATCATGGCGGCTTCGATGGGAATGGTGCCGGAGCCGCAGAAGGGGTCCCACACAAATTCCCTGCCGCGGTAGCGGGTGAGGAGGACCATGGCGGCTGCCAGGGTTTCCCGCAGGGGGGCATCGTTGCCTACGGCCCGGTAGCCCCGCTTGTGCAGGCCCGGCCCGGTGGTGTCCAGATACAGGATGACCCGGTCGTTCATAATGGAGAACTGGAGCTGGTATTTATCGCCGTCCTCGGGAAGCCAGGAAATGCCGTACTTCTGCCCCAGCCGCTTGCTGGCAGCCTTTTTGACAATGGCCTGACAGTCCGGCACGGACATGAGCTGGCTGTTCAGGCAGTGGCCCTTCACCGGGAAGGCACCGTCTGCCGGAATGAACGCCTCCAGGGGAGCCGCCAGAACGCCCTGGAACAGCTGCTCAAAGGTCTTGGCTTCGAAGTCTGCCAGGACAGCCAGCACCCGCTCACCGGTGCGCAGACAGATGTTGGCCCTGGCCATGGCGGTATCATCGCCGGAGAAGGTCACCCGGCCGTTTTCTGCCTTTACATCCTCCAGGCCCAGCCGCCGCAGCTCGTCTGCCGCGATGCCCTCCAGACCGAACAGACAGGGCACGGCAAATTGGAATTTCGTCATAGTTCCTCCAAATGTCATAGGGTTGGCTAGGCGCGGCACCGGGATCGGTGCCGCGCCGGAAAATCTTTTTGCTCTGTTACACCAGAGCGGCGGTGATGATGGCCATCTTGTAGACCTCGTCGGCGTTGCAGCCGCGGGACAGGTCGTTGATGGGAGCAGCCAGACCCTGCAGAATGGGGCCGTAAGCCTCAAAGCCGCCCAGACGCTGGGCAATCTTGTAGCCGATGTTGCCGGCTTCGATGGTGGGGAAGATGAAGGTGTTGGCGTAGCCCGCAACGGGGGAGCCGGGGAACTTCAGCTGGCCGACCTCGGGAGCCACGGCAGCGTCGAACTGCATCTCGCCGTCAATGGCCAGAGTGGGATCCATTTCCTTGGCAACCTGGGTGGCATCATGGCTGAGCTTGACGGTGCCGCCCTTGCCGGAGCCGTTGGTGGAGAAGCTCAGCATGGCGACCTTGG
>CALYRG010000065.1 GCA_945482615.1 uncultured Clostridia bacterium
TTGCGGATGGCGTCCAGGGTAGAGGTCTTGCCGTGGTCCACGTGGCCCATGACCACCACCACCGGAGCCCGGGTCACCAGCTCCTCGGCGGTGTCCACATGGTCGTCAATGATCCGCTCCTCGATGGTGACGGTGACCTCTTTTTCCACCTTGCAGCCCAGCTCGGTGGCCACATACTCGGCGGTGTCAAAGTCGATGGTCTGGTTGATGCCCGCCATGACGCCGTTTTTCATCAGGCACTTGATGACTTCGCCCGCGGTCTTCTTCATCCGGGAGGCAAGCTCGCCAACGGTGATCTCCTCGGGAATCTTCACGGTGACAGGGGCCTTCCGGGCCACCTCCATCTGGAGGCGGCGCATCTTCTCGGCTTCCTCGTTCCGGGACTTGCTGCCCTTGAATTTCCCCTGCTGTTGCTGCTTCTGCTGCTTGCCGCCCTTGCCGCCGCCGATGCGCTGCTTGCCGCCCTGGAAGTTCTGCACCTTCTCGGACACCAGATTGTCCACGTCCGCGAAGCGGTTGGCATTGACCTGAACGGCGGAGGTGTCCACCACCCGGCGCTCCCGCTTGCGCTCCGGCTCCCTGGGCTTGTCTGCCTTGGGCGGCTGGGCCTGCTGATTCTGCTGGGGCCGCTGGCTCTGCTGATTCTGCTGATTCTGCTGAGACTGGGGCTGCTGATTCTGCTGAGGCCGCTGGCCCTGCTGATTCTGCTGAGGCCGCTGGCCCTGCTGATTCTGCTGCCGCTGGGGCTGATTCTGGGGCTTAGGCTGCTGGGCCTTGGGCGCCTCCGCCTTGGGAGCCTCCGCCTTGGGTGCTTCTGCCTTGGGAGCCTCCTTGGCAGCTTCCTTTGCCCGCTGGGCGGGTGTCCGGTAGGCAAAGATTTCCTCCAGGGTGGCGGCCTGATGCTTCGCCGTCACATAGTCAAAAATCACATTCAGCTCCGCGTCCCCCAGCACCTGGGTATAGGACTTGGGCTTCTCAAAAAACTTACCCACGATCTCGGAGATTTCCTTGGATGTCATCCCCAGATCGGTGGCAACGTCCCGAATTCGATACTTGGTCATCATTCTGTCAACGCACCTCCACTAAACAATCCAAACACGGCCCACCCGGGAAATCCCGGCCAAACCGTCACTTTTCTTCACAAAATGCCGTTCTTCCACCGCACCCTAAACGCTCGCACCCGCCCGTAGGGGCGATTATCAATCGCCCGGCGGCAAACGGTCACCGTTATAACCAGGTCCGGGCGAATACGAACCCGGTACCCGGGCGGTTAATAGGAAATTATGGTATGATAGCCACCGGCAATCATGGTAATTTTGATTCGCTGCGCGTAGCACCACGCCCCTACGGCTCCGACCGTCACTTCTTCCCTTTTCTCACATTCCGTATGTGCGCTTTGGCTTCCTTTCGCCGCTGGGCGGCCCGGGCAGCCTTCTGTGTCAGCACCTCCAGGGCCTTGGCATCCTGGGGTCTTCCCAGGGCCTGCACCATGGCCAGCGCCAGTCCCGGATCGGTGATGGCGGCGATGGCAAGGCTCTGCCGTCCCACGGCCAGACCCATCTCGTCCTTGCTGTGGGGAAGACGAACGCACTGCTGCTCCGTCCCGGCGGCGAAGCTCAGGGCTCTGCGCCAGGTGTGGTCGGAGGCATCGGAGGCCACCAGCAGCACACAGGCCTTTCCTCCCCGGGCAGCGGCTCCGGCGGGTTCCTCCCCCAGCTCAGCCATGCCGCCCTTCCGGGCCAGGGCGAGATACCCCATCACCTTATCCATTTGTGCCCTCCATTTCCCTGGCCAGCCGGTCGTAGACCTCCTGCGGCACCTCTGTCTCCAGCTGCCGCTCCAGGGCTCTGGAACGCATGGCTTTTTTCAGGCACTCCGGGTTCAGGCACAGGTATGTTCCCCGGCCGTTGACCTTGCCGCCGAAATCCAGCTGCACATGGCCCTCGGGGGTGCGCACCACCCGGATGAGCTCTTTCTTGGGCTTGCGCTCCCGGCAGCCCATGCACTGACGCATGGGAATCTTCTTCTGCATAAGGCCCTCCTTGAAGTATGGAACGCGGTTATTCTTCCGCGGGGGTATTCGCCAGCTCCATGAAGGAGACCGGCTTGATATCCACCTTGTAGCCGGTGAGCCGGGCAGCCAGCCGGGCGTTCTGGCCCTCCTTGCCGATGGCAAGGCTCAGCTGGTCGTCGGGCACCACCACCCGGCAGGCCTTCTGCCCGGGCACCTGGGTGACGGAGACGGCATTGGCGGGGCTGAGGGCGGCCCGGACATACTCGCAGGGATCCTCGCTCCACACCACGATGTCGATCTTCTCCCCATGCAGCTCCTGCACAACGGCAGCCACACGTCCGCCGTGGGGGCCGACGCAGGCGCCCACAGGGTCGACGCCCTCCATGACGGCCCGGACGGCCATCTTGCTCCGGGAGCCGGGCTCCCGGGCGATGTTGCGGATTTCCACCTGGCCCTCGGCGATTTCCGGGGTCTCCAGCTCAAAGAGCCGGCGCACCACATTGGGATGGGTGCGGGACACCTGCATCAGCGGCCCCCGGCCTGCCCGGCGAACCTCCAGGACATACACCCGGATGAGCTGGCCCTCGGTGTAGTACTCCCCGGGGATCTGCTCGGAGCTGCGCAGCACCGCGTCGGAGGCCTCTGCCCCCTGGCCGATGCGGACGAACACGTCTCCGGTCCCGGGATCGATCTTGGTGACGGTGGCGGTGAGCAGCTCCTGAGACTTGCTGGAAGCGGTGTCGTAGGCCACCCCCCGCTCGATCTCCCGGATGCCCTGAATCACCACCTGCTTGGCGGTCTGGGCGGCGATCCGGCCGAATTTGCCGATGTCCACGGGGATGCTCACGGTGTCCCCCACCTGAACGTTGGGGTTATAGTTTCGTGCCGTGTCGATGAGGATTTCCAGAGCGGTATCCTCCAGCTCCTCCACGGCGGTCTTGACAATGTGCATTCTCAGGCCGGACTTGTCCAGCTCCACCACCACATTGTCCGCGGGCACATCCCGGCGATCCTCCCGGTCCTTCCGGTAGGCGTTGGTGAGGGCCTGCTTCAGCCGCTCCACCATGTACTCTGTAGGGATGCCCTTGGTCTTTTCCAGCTCCTCCAGTGCGGCGAAGATTTCCGCGCCGATGTCCACCTGAGGCTGTTCCACCTTTTTCCTGGCTCTGGTATTTCTGGCCATTGCTGTATTCCTCCAAAATTATTGTTGCTGATATATATTGTAATGTATATGTTCCTGATGATATGGGGCAGGCTTCGTCTTCCTCCGCACCCGTAGGGGCGATTATCAATCGCCCGCATCTTCCTCCGCATCCGTAGGGGCGATTATTAATCGCCCGCATCTTCCTCCGCACCCGTAGGGGCGATTATTAATCGCCCGCAACGTTGGTCTTCCGAGCGGTGCGTTGAATGGTACGCTGTCGGTTCCCGGTACGCATTCGCCCGGGCCTCGTCATAACGATACCCCACACCGCGCGGGCGGTTACTAACCGCCCCTACGATGGGAGCGCACCCAAACCAAACCATCCCGCTCAAGGCATCTAAAACTCCACCCGGAGCCTGACCAACGCGACCTCGCTTTTGGGGAAGGTAATGGTCTCCTTCCCGGCCTCCACCGTGACCTTGCCGTCCTCGTACCCCCGGAGCACACCGGGGATCTCCTTCAGGCCGTTTCTGGGCCGGTAGAGCTTCACCGTCACGGCCGAACCCATAAACCGGGCAAAGTCGGAAGGGCGCTTCAGCTGCCGTTCCAGTCCCGCGGAGCAGACCTCGAAGTGGTACGACCCTTCGATGGGGTCCTTCTCGTCCAGCACCGGATCCACCGCCCGGGAGATGGCCTCGCAGTCGTTAATGTCCACGCCGCCCTCCTTGTCCAGGTACAGCCGAAGGTAGTATTCGCTGCCCTCCCGGACATATTCCACATCCCAGAGCTCGCACCCATGTTCTTTCACAATGGGCTCGGCAAAGGACGCAACATACTCTGTAATCTTCACATAATCACCTCAACTTCAAAAGAAAGAGAGGCGCTTGCGCCTCTCTTTCCTACGTCCTACCATTTACGGTGGTTATTATACCACGAACGAACACCAATTGCAAGGGTTTTTTCAAATTTTCCGCCGCCCCGCCCCTATATGTAAGGGTACGACGGCTGAGAAGCGGCTCCCTCTATGCGTAAGGGTGCGACGCCTGAGAAGCGGCTCCCTCTGACGAGGGAGCTGTCGCGAAGCGACTGAGGGAGAGAAGACGCTGCGAGACAGAACGGTGGAGAACTCACGTATTATGTTCAAAATCGTTCTCTGGTACGTAAGTTCTTGACAGCTCAGTTGCAGGAGGTTTTCTCTCCCTCAGGCTCGCAAGCTCGCCAGCTCCCTCGGCAGAGGGAGCCAGGCTCAGACGTCGCACTGCCCAGGATCGAGGGAAATGTTCCTGCACAGGGGCATCAAGTATCCAAAGCCATCGCGCAGCCCTACCCCCGCACCGACTTGGCATACTCCGACGGCGTCATGCCGAACTTCTCCTTAAACTGCCGGGAGAAATGATGCACCGTGGAATATTGCAGGGCGGCAGCGATCTCGGTAAAATTCAGCTCATTTTCCCGTATCAGCTGCTTGCTCTCCTGAAGCTTGATCCGGCGGATGTACTCGCCGGGAGAAAGCTGCAAATTCCGGTGGAACAGCGTTGTCAGGTAGCTGGGGCTCACATCCACCTTCTGCGCCACCAGCGGCACCGTGAGCTTGTCCCGGATGTGCTGGGTGATGTACTGCTGGGCCTTGCGGATGATCTCGTTTTCCGCATGGACAGCCGCCCCGGGGCGCAGCTTCTCCCCGCTGGGGGAGGCCACCTCCCGCAGCAGCAGAAGAAGCAGCAGGTTCAGCTGGGTCAGGATCATGTCCATAGACAGCTCGTCCTCCTTCTCCCGCTCCCGGAGCATACTCTGCACCAGCCCCGCCACCGCCTGGGTGGCGGCAAACTTCCGGTTCAGCAGAGGCTCCACCGCCCCGGGGTTGACGCCGAAGGAGATGGTGACAAACCGCGGGGCCACCCCGATGTCCGCATACTGCATGTGCCACTGCCCCGGGCCGTAAAGCACCAGGTCGCCCTGCCGCAAAATCAGCTCCTGGCCGTCCGCCACGGAGTGGAGGCTCCCGCCGTCCACATAGGTCAGCTCCGATATGGGATGGGCCTCGCCGGAAAACAGGAAGCCCTCCTCCTTCTCGTGATAGAAAAAGGTGTAGATGCCCTCCACCAGCACCTTGCGCTCCACGCTGGGGTGGATGGCAGGCTGCTCCCCCAGACGCTCCGGGGGCACCAGGGAATACAGGCAGACCTCCGACGGCCCCAGGAACGCCCCCAGCCGGAAGCGAATGCCCTCCCGGATGCACACGGTCTTGTCCAGATAGTATTCCTGCCAGGTTCTGCCGTCCACGCTCACCCCCAGTACGCCGCCGCTGGTTCCGGCGGACAGCCAGGTATCGGCCCTGGCACGGCAGGAAATGATGGTCTGAACGGAAAGCTGCCAGACCTCGGCCCTGTCGCGGTCGAATGCCTCCTCGTCCGGATTCCGCCCGGACGGCACCCGCCCGAAGCCCCGAAAGGAGAGCTGATTCAGATTGCGGATCATGCCAAACCCCCCTAAAAAATACAGGAAACACCCCGAAGTGTTTCCTGTATTATACAATATAAACCATAAAATAGCAAACTTTATTTTGCTCCGCACCGGTAGGGGCGTGGTGCTTCGCGCAGCGAATCAAAATCTCCATGATTGCCGGTGGCAATCATACCATAATTTCCTATTAATCGCCCGCCCGATCTTCCTCCGCACCGGTAGGGGCGATTATTAATCGCCCGCAAAGGTTCCGTCCCGCCGTAGGGGCGATTATTAATCGCCCGCAAAGGTTCCGTCCCGCCGTAGGGGCGATTATCAATCGCCCGCAAAGGTTCTCTCCCGCCGGTAGGGGCGATTATTAATCGCCCGCCCGATCTTCCTCCGCACCGGTAGGGGCGGTTATTAATCGCCCGCAAAGGGTTCCGTCCCACCGTGGGGGCCTTACTTCTGATACTCAAACTCAAAATCGTAGATATCCACGGTGTCCCCCTCCTGGATGCCCTCCTCCTCCAGCCGGGTGAACAGGCCGCACCGGCGCAGCTGCTGGTCGAAATAATTCCGGGACTCGTAATCGTCAAAATTGATGTTCTCCACCAGCCGGGAGATCCACTCTCCGGTGACCAGCCAGGTGCTGCCGTAGTGCTCGATCTGGAAATCCTCGGGACGCACGGCCTGGGCGATTTCCTCCACATACTCCGGCTCGAAAACCTTCACCGGGGGCAGCTGCCGCAGCAGCCCCGCGGCGGCACGCATCAGCTCCCGGGTGCCCTTTGTGGTTCCCGCGCTGATGACATAGAAGGGGCAGCCCGCCGCCTCCGCTGCCTTCTGCAGCCGCTGCAAATTGTCGCTGTCCGGGGGGAGCAAATCCGCTTTGTTCGCCGCCACGATCATGGGCCGGCTGGCCAGGTCTTCGCTGTAGTCTGCCAGCTCCCGGTTGATGGCCTCAAAATCCGCCACCGGATCCCGATCCTCGCAGCCGGACACGTCCACCACATGAATGAGCAGCCGGCACCGGTCAATGTGGCGCAGGAAGTCGTGGCCCAGGCCCGCGCCCTCCGCCGCGCCCTCGATGATGCCGGGGATGTCCGCCATGACGAAGGACACACCCTCGTCCACATAGATGACCCCCAAATTGGGAAACAGGGTGGTGAAATGGTAATTGGCGATCTTGGGCCGGGCGTTGGAGGTGACGGACAGCAGCGTGGATTTTCCCACATTGGGGAAGCCCACCAGGCCCACATCTGCCAGCAGCTTTAATTCCAGGATCACGTCCCGCTCCTGGCCCTTGAGGCCCGCCTTGGCAAACCTCGGCACCTGCCGGGTGGGGGTGGCGTAGTGGGCATTGCCCCAGCCGCCCCGGCCGCCCCGGGCCAGCACAAAGTCCTCATCCCCGGACATATCGCAGATGATGGCCCCGGACTGGGCGTCCCGCACCACCGTGCCTCTGGGCACCTCGATGATCAGGTTTTCCCCCCGCTTTCCCGCCATCTTCCGGCCCTGACCGTTGACCCCGGCCTGGGCGGCGTACTTGCGCTTGTAGCGAAAGTCCAGCAGGGTGGACAGATTGTCGTTAACCCGCAGCACCACGCTGCCGCCGTGCCCGCCGTCGCCGCCGTCCGGCCCGCCGGAGGCCACATATTTTTCCCGATGGAAGGCCACCGCGCCGTCGCCGCCCCGGCCGCCAACCACCGTAATTCTCACTTTATCAACAAACATATTCTACCTCCATCCGTCATCCGCATCCGTAGGGGCGATTATTAATCGCCCGCATCTTCCTCCGCACCCGTAGGGGCGTGGTGCTGCGCGCAGCGAATCAAAATCTCCATGATTGCCGGTGGCAATCATACCATAATTTCCTATCAATCGCCCGCATCTTCCTCCGCATCCGTAGGGGCGATTATTAATCGCCCGCATCTTCCTCCGCTCCCGTAGGGGCGATT
>CALYRG010000066.1 GCA_945482615.1 uncultured Clostridia bacterium
AGGCCGCGTGGGCGGACTGCCGGGCATTTTCTTTCAGCCGGGTGGCGAGAGAACCGGACAGCAGCGTCACCATAAACATGATGGAAAAGGTGACGAAGTAATCCGGATTGTCAAAGTGGAAGGTAAGCCTTGGGGAGGTGAAGAAGAAGTTGAACACCAGCACGCTTACGATGGATGCCAGCACGCCGCTTAAGGGATTGGCGGAAATCACGGAGATGATCAGAACCCCCAGAATATATACCGCGATGATATTGGCTTCGGTGAAGCCCAGCATGTCAATGCCGCAGCCCAGCAGCGTGGCAGCCAGCAGAACGGCAATGCTTTTGAAAACATCCCGCATTGGCATGGCCTCAATGCGGCCCTTTTTCTTCTGGGCCTGATAGCCGGTGCCCAGACTGGCATCGGGGATCACATGGATATCCAGATTGGGGGCGTTGGCGATCAGCCGCTCCGTCAAAGGGGGCTTTCCGAAGATGCCGCGCCTGGCGGCGGTGCTGCGGCCGATAACAATCTTGCTGACGCCGGAGAGCCGGGCAAACTCTGCAATCTGGAAGGGAACGTCCTCTCCATATACGGTCTCAATGGCCGCACCAAGCTGCCGGGCAAGGCGCATATTCTCCTGCAGCCGCCGTTTGTCCTCCGCCCGCATGGAGGCCGTGCCCGGCGTTTCCACGAACAGGGCGGTGAAGCTGCCCCGGAAGGCCCGGGCCATTCTGGCGGCGGTTCGGATGATCTTGGCATTGGCAGGGGAGGAGGAAAGACACACCAGAATGTGCTCGTCTGTGTGGTAATCGCCGCCGTCCTGCACACGGGCGCTCTGGGTCAGCAGGGTTACCCGGTCGGCACACCGGCGCAGAGCCAGCTCCCGCAGGGCGGTGAGATTTTGCAGGGTGGGAAGGCTTCCTGCCATGGAAGCATTGCCGCCGGAAAGCCGCTCCACCAGCTCCGCCGGCTCCATATCCACCAGCTCCACCTGGTCGGCCTGGTCAAAGACAGAGTCCGGAATCCGCTCCCGCACCGGCAGCGCCGTGATGGAGGACACGGTGTCGTTCAGGCTTTCAATGTGCTGGACATTTACGGTGGTGTAGACGTCGATCCCGGCAGCCAGAAGTTCCTGCACGTCCTGGTAACGCCTGGCGTGCCGGCATCCCGGCGCATTGGTGTGAGCGTACTCGTCCACCAGAATCAGCTGCGGCCTGCGCATCAAGGCGGCGTCAATGTCAAATTCCCGGAGTATGGTGCCGCCAAGAGGAACATTCCTGCTGCCCAGAATTTCCAGACCCTCCATCAGAGCGGCAGTCTGCGGCTGTGTGTGGGGGTCAATGAAGCCTGCCACCACATCAACGCCCCGATCCTTTGCCTGGTGTGCGGCCTGCAGCATGGCGTAGGTTTTTCCCACACCGGCAGCGTAGCCAAAGAAGATCTTCAGTTTTCCCTGGCTTTCCGGGGCTGTGCCGTGACGTGTCTGTTCCATTTGGCTTCCTCCGTCAGATGACATTTGATACTGGTTTTTCATAAAACGGTTACATACCGTTTTATGAGACCGCTGCAAACGTAGTCCATACATTTCTCGTAGCCATTTATCGAGAAACAGTATGATGATTCATACTGATATTCAATAGAAAACTTTAATTTGGTACAAATTGAAGTTTTCTATATGAAGATCACAATGAGACGGGTTTTCGCGATTTTCTTTCCCGAAAATCGCGGAAACGACAACGCCGTCAGGCGGTGTCTATCCAATAAAACCAAATGGTTTTATTGGATAATAGTATCAGAGCTTCTCTGTATTATAGCATACCGAATCAACCGTTGTCATCCGGCTGGGAATCATTTGTTACGATTTCCTGGTTTCGGTTCAGGAAGGAATCCAGCCGCTTCATCAGAAAGAAACCGCCGATGCTGATTGCGGCAGCCGATGCCAGCAATAGAACGCCTTGCATGAAACCGCCTCCGTTTCCGTAAGGATGTGGGCTCAGATATGGAAGCAGCGCTGCAGATCCCGGTTGCTGCCCAGTACCAGCATGGTCTGTCCCTCGTCCAGGACGGTATCCGGGGTGATGGACATTTCCAGCTTCCCATTTTTCTTGACGCCCATGATATTGATGCTGTATTTTTTTCGGATATCAATTTTGCCGATGGTCTGCCCGGCCCAAGCCTTGGGCACCGGGATCTCAAACATGGCGTGATTATCGTCCAGCTCAATGTAGTCGAGGATGTGGTCGGCGCTGTAGCGGATGGCGGTCCATTTTGCCAGCTGCTTTTCCGGGTATACCACCTCATCGGCACCATTGCGCAGGAGAAATTTCTCCTGGACATCGGTAGCGGCCCGGGAGACCACCATTTTTGCCCCCAGCTCCTTGAGCAGGGACGTTGTCTCCAGAGAGCTCTGGAAATCGTTTCCGATCGCCACAATGCATACATCGAAGTTTCGGATGCCCAGGGATTTCAGAAAATCCGCATTGGTGCTGTCGCCGATCTGGGCGTTGGTCACGAAGGACAGGGCGTCCTCCACCCGGTCCTCGGCGCTGTCTACGGCCATCACCTGATGGCCAAGCTGGTTGAGGTGCAGGGCGATGTGCTTTCCGAACCGCCCCAGACCGATCAGTAAAATGGATTTCATATTGTCTCCTTTATCCTACGGTTATTTTCTCTCTTGGAAGCTTGGATACCTTTTTGGGAATGTCGGACAGAGCGGCGAAAACAACAGTCAGACCGCCCACCCGTCCGAAGAACATCAGAAGGATCAGTACGGATCTGGAGAGCCAGCCCAGCTCCGGGGTGATGCCCAGGGACAGACCCACCGTGCCCACGGCGGAAGCTGCTTCGAAGATGCAGGTGAGGACCGGAAGTCCCTCCGCCATGCTGATGGCCAACCCGCCGCAAAAGCACAGGGAAAGATACATGAGGAAAATGGTGACGGCGTTTTTCACCACATCGTCATCGACCCGGCGCCCGAAGAAATGGGCGTGCTCCCGCCGCCGGAAGGTAGATAGGGCAGTGGCAAAGAGCACAGCGATGGTCGTGGTTTTCATACCGCCGGCAGTGGAGCCGGGGCTGCCGCCGACGAGCATCAGCCCGATGGTGATGGACTGCCCTGCCTCGCTCAGGCTGGAAAAGTCTGCCGTATTAAAGCCTGCGGTTCTGGGGGTGACTGCCTGGAACAGGGAACACAGCAGCCGCTGTGCAGGCGGCAGGGAGGAAAACTCCGCGAAATAGAAGTACAGCCCGGGCAAAAGCAGAAGGATAGCGGTGGTGGAGAGGATGACCTTGCTCTGCATCCGGTACTTACTCAGATGCCGTCCATTGGTGCGGATGTCATCCCAGGTCAGAAAGCCGATGCCGCCTGTCACGATGAGCAGCATGATGGTCAGATTGATCACCGGCTGTGAGGCATAGGTTGTCAGGGAGGAGAAGGGAACACGAATGCCCATCAGGTCAAAGCCTGCATTGCAGAAGGCGGAAACGGAGTGAAACAGCGCCATCCACAGTCCACGAAGGCCAAAGTCCCGGCAGAACACCGGCGCCATCACCACCGCGCCCAGAAGCTCCAGAAACAGAGTGGTTTTCACAATGAACCCGGTGAGCCGGACAATGCCGCCGACATTGGGGGCGGCGATGGCTTCCTGCATGGTGCTTCGCTGCATCAGGGATATTTTTCTGCCGGAGATCATGGCGATGGACGCGGCCACCGTGATGACGCCCATGCCGCCAATCTGGATCAGCAGCAGGATGATAGCCTGGCCGAAGGAAGACCAGTAGGTGGCGGTATCGTGGACAATAAGCCCGGTGACGCACACCGCCGAGGTGGCTGTGAACAAAGCATCGGCAAAGGGAGTGATATGCCGGCCCTGGCAGGACACAGGCAGCATCAGAAGAATGGTCCCCAGGGCAATGACACCGGAAAAGCCCAGAAGAATGATCTGGGAGGAGGTAAGCTTCTTACCGGAAAAGGGAAGACCCATGAAAGATAGCTCCTTTGATTTCCTTATTTTATCTTAATATTACAGAAAAACTGATAAAGACCGTAATAAAAAATCATCGCTGATGTTAAGATGATGTTAAGACGAACACGACAGAGGAATTCTTTCGTGCAGCAAGAAAAAAGAGTTGACTAACTAACGATAGGTAGGTATAATAGGGAAGGAAAAACAGAGGGGGCAGGTGCCGTGAAGATCGCGTACCGTCATGCGGCGGTGGAAGATGCGGCAATTTTGGCTGATATCTATAATGCCGCTTTTTACAGGGATTATCTGAAATTCGGGGAATGCCCCGGCTATGGGAAAACCAAGGAAATGATGGAGCAGTCCATCCGGCGCTGTCCCAAGTTCATCATCCTCTGCGATGGGAAAGCGGTTGGCTGCATATCCTGCAGGGAGCAGGCGCCGCAGGTATATGAGATTGGCTGCCTGTGCGTCATCCCGGCCTGGCAGGGAAAGGGAATTGGGACGCAGGCCATCCGCTTTGTGAAGGAACAGTATAAAGGCTGGAAGTGTTTTACATTGGTCACGCCGGCAGATAACCCGGAAAACATACGGTTTTATACGGAAAAATGCGGCTTTCGCATTGTTTCTGAGGAGATGGATGGAAATGTGAGGTTGGTTCGGTTCGTCCTGTACAGGTAACATCCGCAGTGCCGTCGACGGCATTGCCGCAAGAGCCCTGCCGAACGACAGGAAGTAATAAGAAAGAAGGTTCTATATGGTCACATTGTTTGCAATTGGCATCCTGATTTTTGCATGGAAGCTTGCACGGCTTGCCATCAGGGCCGCCTGGGGGATCACAAAGGGAGTATTGTATGTCATTGGCATCCCCATACTGCTGATCGGTATGTTTGCGGCGGGATTGGCGACTCTGGCGGTGGTATTGCTGGTGTTTGCACTCCTGGCAGCGTTCCTTTGGCCACTGCTGAAAGGAGCGTCAGGAACATGAGCGCAGCAAAGAAGACGGTTTGGATTGATGAAAAAAACAGGATTCTATCCTTCCACGCGGTGGTGAATTGGAAGAGCATTGCCAAAGAGGAAGATCTGTTCTGGCAGTACCTGCTGGCGCTCATGAACGCGGGCTACCGTATTATGTGAAAGGGGATCGTATTTGTATGAAGCAGATTGACAAAAGGACTGGAAAAATAGCCCTCACCGTGTTTTTTGCGGTGGTGATTTCCGCATCTGCAGTGGCGGAGACCCTGATCTGTCTGGGAGGGCCGGAATGGCTGTATCTGCTGCTGATGTGGACACCTGCACTGGCAGCTACCATTGCAAACTGCATTTCCTTCCGGGAAAATGGGGAACCCTTCCGCCTGAAAAAGCTCTTTTTCGCTGGAGGCTTTCGCAGATGCAAGCTGCGGTATCTGCTGCTGGGGTGGCTGCTGCCCCTTGTGTATTTACTCATTCCCTACATGGTGTACTGGGCGCTCTACCCGGAAAACTTTGCCTATCACGGTGTTTCGCTGCCGGTGATTCTCCGGGACCTCCTGCCTGTTATGGTGCTTGGCACCTTCATTTCTCTGCTGTCTGCCATGGGGGAGGAGATCGGCTGGCGAGGCTTTCTGGTTCCTGCCCTGTATCAGCGGCTGGGCCTGAACAAGTGCCTGCTGATTTCCGGCCTGTTCTGGTGCGCCTGGCATCTTCCGCTGCTCATTGGCGGCGGCTATATGCCGGGAACCCCTCTGTGGTATCAACTGCCGGCCTTTGTGCTGTGTATCTTCCCGGTGGGGGTGATGACAGGACTGCTGACCCTGGAAAGTGGAAGCGTTTGGCCTGCGGCCTTCCTCCATGCGGCCCACAATAACTTTGACCAGATGGTGTTTGAGGTCATCACCGCCGGCGGGAATAAGATGTTCTTTGTCAGCGAGACCGGCGTGCTGACCATCCTGTGCGCATGGGTTCTGGCAACGGTACTGTATCTGTCTGCAAGGAAAAAGGGAATCTGAAAATCGGGCACAATCCACTGAAAAATATGTCTGTTTCCGGACTGCCTTTTCTTGTAAAATAGGGATCATCGACTGAAATGAGAAGGAAGGAGAACGAACATGAAACGGAAAAATTTTGCCGCCGTTCTTGCGGCGGTGCTGGTGCTGTCCTTGGCCGGCTGCGGCAGGAAGGAAGCGCCCCAGACCCAGCCGATGGCACAGGAAACCGCGGCTCCCACTGTGGAAACGGCAGCGCAGGAGCCCTGGATGGCTGCCTTTGGGGAAGAACTGTTCCGGCAATACGGCGTACTCCCGGAATACTATGAGAATCTGGGAGACGGACGATACGCGGTCTACGTGGAGGTGGGCGGCGAGGTCATGCGCTTTGGCACGGTAGACGCTCAGACCCAGGACTTTATCATGGAATGAAAGAGGGTATATGGCAGTGAAATATCCTGTGGAGGAAGCGATGCCCTACCGACTGTTGGCGGTGCTGGTGCTGACTCTGTTTTACGGCACATACCTTGCCAAGCAGTGGAGCCAGAAGCGCCGGGGCATCCGGACCATGCAGATCGGCCGTGGGAAGGAAGGGAAGACCAACACTGTGGAGACCCTGATGGGAATTGCCACGGTGGGAATCATCCCGGCCCAGCTTATGTCCATCCTGCTCGGCTGGAGCCATCTGGGCGCAAACGCCCGCTTTACCGGGTTCCTGGTTGGTTTGCTGGGAGATATGATCTTCCTGACCGCCGTGCTCTCCATGAAGGACAGCTGGCGGGCGGGGATCCCGGAAAGCGGGAAGACGGAGCTGGTGACAGGCGGCATCTACGCCTACAGCCGCAACCCGGCCTTCCTGGGATTCTATTTGCAGTACATCGGTGTGACGCTGATGTTCTGCAATCTCCTGACGGCGGGCTTCACGATCTTCGCCATTTCCATGCTGCACCGGCAGATTCTGCAGGAGGAGCAGTATCTGGCAGCCTCTTTCGGGGAAGCATATCTTGCCTACCAGCACCGGGTTTCCCGCTATCTGGGACGGCGCAGAAAAGGCAGAAACGAAGGAACCTGAATAAAGTGCCAGAGGGGGCTGCATTTCGATGGGTTCGAATCCATTTTGGAAAATATGCTTATCGGGTTAACGCAGCTTCCTGATAAATTGGTGCCGGAAGGATTGCA
>CALYRG010000067.1 GCA_945482615.1 uncultured Clostridia bacterium
TCATTGTGAATCATTCGCTATTCGAACACCTCTTGTGAGTTCTGTAATCCGAATTGCCAGTTCGTTTGGATCCTCCTGGCAGTCCGTCATAATCCAGTAAATAATTAACCCGAAGCTCCCCGAAGCAGCGTAGGTATAATCCTGCAGCTGCTTTTGCGGGAGCTTGCAACTGTTGCTGCCGTTTGAGAGAATTCGCTCCGCAAAGAAAGCAAGAATATCATATTCCAAATGGATATCCCCGTGCTTGCCCAGGAGCACTTGAAGCATATCTTTGCGTTCCCGGTAATAGTGGAGGAGGTTGTTGATGACATTGGTAAAGCTGGGGTCATCATGCCCCCCATTTTGGAGAATTGCGTCTATGTAAACAGCCTGCTCCCGAATCAGGGCATCCTCTATTTTGTGCAGTTGGTCATAGGGATCGGAATAGTAGACATAGTAGGTTGACCGGTTCACATCCGCGTCCTCGCATATTTCCTTTACGGTTATTCGGGAAATCGGCTTTTCTTCCAGGAACTTCAGAAAGCTCTCATTCAGCAAGGCTTTTGTCATTTTCACCCGACGGTTTTCCTTCTGCATGAACATCCTCCTGTAAAAGAATTGTAAACATCCAACAGAGCGGCTCGTTATGTTGGATTCACAACATAATCAAGAAATATACTGATTGAATCAATCTGTCAAATGAAATATACTTCTTCATAAATCAGATCCGATATCATGTCGGATTTCCATTATTATATTGGAAATATTACAGGAGGTCAACTATGGATTTCAGCAGTGTTCAGGGAAAAGTGGCAATTGTAACGGGTGCATCCCGAGGAATCGGAAAAGCAATCGCAGAGGTGTTTGCAGAAAACGGCATGAAGGTTGTCTGCGCCGCCAGGAGCTTAGACCAAGGCCAGTCCGTCGTAAACAATATCGTTTCCAAGGGCGCAGACGCTATTTTTGTGCAGACCGATTGCAGCAACGCGCAGCAGATCAAGGCCCTTGTGGATGCCGCAATCGCCCACTATGGCAGACTGGATGGATTCGTCAGCAATGCCGGTATGGGCATGGGCGGCACACCTCTTCATGAATACGAAATGGCAGACTATAATCGAATTTTCTCACTGAACAGTGAGGGCGTGTTTGCCGGCATGAAGTACGGCGCAGAGGCAATCTTCAAAAGCAAAAGTGATGGCGGCTTCCTGATTAACGTAGCTTCCGTCGCAGGTCTCATGCCCCAAAGCGGTCAGGCGCTCTACACCGCCACCAAATTTGGTGTCATCGGCATGACCAGAGTTGCCGCCATGGATTACGCCAAGTACGGCATCACTGTCAATGCCATCTGCCCCGGCTACACCCGTACCTCCATCTTTGGTGACGCTGCGGATGCTGCCATGTCCTTCTTTGAAAAGGACTGCCCCTCCGGACGAATGGGCGATCCCAGAGAATGCGCATATCTCGCCCTCTTCCTGGCCAGTGACATGGCACGGTATATTTCCGGTGCGGCAATTCCCGTGGACGGCGCATTGTCCGCAGGTCACAAAAGTGTCACCACCTGGAAGCACCCGGAGCTGATTACCGGTGAGGCGCTCAGCTCCCGCAGCACCATTGCAGCCATCATGGAGGATTCCAAAGGTGCTGCCATAGTCAATCGCTATCTTCCCGGCTTTGCTGACAACGAGCAGGTAAAGCAGGCATACGGTATGACCTTCCAGGCCCTGGCTCCCATGCTTGGTCTCCCGGAGAATGTTATGAATGCCATGCTCGAGGAACTGGATCAATTGTAACTTGAAAGGTTTGCAGATTTCACGCACCAAGCTAAGGTGATGTACCGTCATAATGTCGTGTTTTTAGCTCAAAACGCTCTTCTTTTTGTGGATATTGTTTTTTATATCAATGAGATATACTATGGGTGGTAAAATTCTCGGGAAAGAATTTTCAACACATTCACTTTACCATATTAAGGAGGAAACGATTATGGCACTGTCCCTGGATTCCAAGATTCGCGACATTATGCGCAGCCCCGAGGGCAAACTGGTTATGGAAAAGTATGTACCCGGCTCCAGCAAGGATCCCCGCATGAAGCTGGTGGGCGCTCTGACCTACCGCACGCTGCTGTCCTACCCCGAATCCGCCGAGGTTGCTAAGTTCGCCGATCAGATCGATGAAGATCTGAAGAAATGCGCCCGCTGAATCTCCTCACGCAAAATGCCGCCGCAGGAAAAATCCTGCGGCGGTTTTCTTACTCTCTTGACTGCTGCACCATATCTTCTATTTCCATGGCTTTCAGTATGATTTCCAACTGAAGACGGGTGTCCGGATCTTTCAGATTCACATCCAGTTCCCGTTCAATCCGGCTGATTCGATCCACCACCGTACTGCGGTGGATGTACAGCTCCTCCGCTGTCTGAGAATAAGACATGCTGTTGCGAAGGAAGACCCGCAGCGTGTCCAGATAGGAAATAGGGCCGGTTTTATCATGCTTTATCAGATTCTGAAGCTGTTCTGAGAAATAGGCCTCTGCCGGCAGGTTTCCAACCGCATTGATCACCATACTGATCAGCGCATAGGACTGGAAATAGAACAGCACCGTCTCCGGATTGGTAACCATTCCGTTTTCAATGGCCGCCTCTGCCTGAGCGTAGGCGATCCGCGCGCCGGAGAGCTCCGAAAACCCGTTGCTGATGCCCGCAATGCCGCTGGTTTCCATCAGGAATTTTTTGAGTTTCCCGTTCAGATTGGAATAATAGCTTCCCTTTTTATCCGTGAACCCGGACACATCCAGAAAGCAGACAATGACGTTCTCCTTCGGGAATGCGAAAGAACCGGGAAACTCGCTTTCAAAAGCGCCGCAGATATAGCCCTTGGGAAGCCGGGAGAGCCGGTTTGCGCTGTGTTGGGTGATGCAGACGAAATGCTGGCCGGGCTTAACCAGATTCAGCTTCCATTTCTGATTGGCAGTCAGGGGGTATTCATTGACCAGATTCATCAGGGCGTTTTTGATCGTGGTCTGCTCGCTGGTAAGAATGGAAGGATTCCTTTCAATGGCCTTTTCCATAAGGCTTCCCATAAACTCCGCCAGAACCTTGTCGCCTTCTCCGAAAGAGCGATCCCCGCCTTCCAGATAAGTACACCCTATATAGTCACCTGCTTCATTGAACAGATTGACACATAGATACTGTGTACCTCCCATATCCAGCAATACTGCGCCATGCTTATCCGTGATCATTTCGAAGGATTCCAGATATTGACTGATCTCCTCCGGTTCCAGGCGGATTTCCTCGGGATGCCCCTTCATTTGCGTCAGGTAATGAAACGAGGCATCAAGAACATGGATGGACCGCTCAAATATGGGAACGCTGCAGTCCACGATCTCCTGCAGATCAGCAGACTCCAGGAAGATATCAAAGAGCTTCTTCTCCCATGCGTAGTAACGGTCAAAAACCTGACAGATATACTTGTTGACCCCAAAGAAATCCGCCTTTTCTTTGATTACTATGAGGCAGCATTTCTCCCGGTAGTGGGAAAGCTTTGCGCCCTCGCCGATAACGACAATCACCACATTTTTCTGTAGCCGCGGGTGCAGCGGAAGGTGATCCACCGTAGCCAGGTACAAATGGTCGGACAGAAACTCCACCTCATTATCCAGGTACAGCTCCGGCCGGGAAATCGTCATCTCCGTGATCCTTGTCCCCATCATTCTAACGGGATACCGCTGCTTTAACGCTCCGAATACAATATCCGCATTCAGTTTCATGGGATTCCCTCCCTTTTTCGTTCTGCCCTCATTATAGGGGAATGTGATGGAGAAGTCAATGTTCCACCCGTTATTTTGTCGGATTTTCGAGCCGTAAAAACCTGTGCTTTGTGCATATTCATAGTTCCTTTTTCAAATTACAATAACCATGATGTTCGATCCCGAGAAGAGCATTTATTATCAATCACCCCTCAAAACGATGGTGACTAAGAAAGAAGGAATCTTTATGTCATTTCAGCCCGCTGATAAGGCCATGTTGGAGGGCTACATCAAAGTTGCCCGTCCCCTGGAGGATATGTTTTCTGTAAAAGGCAAAGTCGCCCTGGTACCCGGCGGCAGCTCCGGTTTGGGCTTTGACATTGCTCTGCGTCTGCTCCAGGGCGGCGCCAAGGTGGTCATCGCCTCCAACTCCGAAGTGGAAAAGGAAGCGGCCATGGATCTGCTGACCCAGCAGGGTTACGGCGATCGGGTTCAGTTCTGCTTCTGCGATGTCCGGGAAGAGGAACAGGTGGAAAAGCTGGTCAGCTTCACCGTGGAAACCTTCGGTGGTCTGGATATCTTTATCAACTCCGCCGCCACCTGGAACTACGCCCATCTGTACGATCTGCCCAGGGAAGACCTGGAAAAGGTTATGGACACCAATGTCAACGGCTCTTTCTTCCTGGTAAAGTACGTCAGCCGCTATATGGTTGAGAATGGTGTGAAAGGAAAGATGGTGCTGATCGCTTCCAACAGTCCCTGGATGCCCTATCCGGTGTTCGGCGGCTATTCCCATTACGCGGCCAGCAAGGGCGCGGTGATCGCCCTGGCGACCCAGGCTGCCAAGGAGCTGAAGCGTTTCGGGATTATGGTCAACGCGGTGGCGCCCGGCGGCATGGTCACTCCCGGCTCCGCAGGCAATCTGGCTTCTGACCTGATCTCTGAAGAGAAGCAGGATGAAATCTATGACGAACTGATGGCTTGGAGAACCGACGGACAGCAGCCCGTTGATGAAGTGGCTATCATTGCTTACGCGTTGGCTACCCCCATGGCCGACGGCATCACCGGCGAGTGCGTTGTGGCGGATTCCGGTGCGAGCCACAATATTTTCCGTTTCCAGCCCGCCATTGAGCAGTATCCCCCCGAGGACTAAGAAAGGAGCAGGATTATGGGTAAGAAAATTGATGCGAGGATCCCTCAGGATTCCGGTGTGGGCGCCAATATTAAGGAATATGTGGCGCTGCAGTCTCCCTGGAATAAGCTGATCAGCTATCAGGAAGCCATGCACTATATCAGCCGTTTCGAGTCCGTTCTCTCCGCTGCCGTGATCCAGGCTCTGCGCATTATTGTACCTGACTACCCGGAGCGCGCTCAGCTGATGTGTGAGGAAGCATTCCAGCGTCTGTACATGACCGGAAAATATTACGGTGACGATGACGGCTTTGGCATTCATCCGTTTATGTGCGGTGACTATCCGGGCGCTCTCATCGGCGACAAGGGTGATGACGCCCTGCTGATGTGCGGACGCTGCCAGGACTTCGGCACCTACCGATGCGAGAAGGAGCTGGATGTTTGTGACTGGGATATCGTCGGCTCCGAGCTGTGCCGAACCACCACAATGTCCCTGCAGGGTCAGGCGAAAGCATCCCGGGAACGCCGTCCGGACGGCCCCACCCTGGACTACATGATGGTCGAGGCAAAGGGCTGCGGTGACCGTCACTGCCGCATCATCGCCGAGAACCGGGAAAAGTACCCCGCTCCCCCTCACGCGCTGTGGGAGAGCTTTGGCCCGGCCGTTACAGATGATTATAAGAAGTACACCCAGGAAGAGGACACCGTGGAAGAGTCCATGATGTTCCGTGAAGAATGTAACTATCACTTCGTCAACGGCACCAACAACGAAACCGATTCTTCCAACCAGATGATGAACATGTCCACAGCCGCTTCCCTGTATGTGCTGCCTGCTATTGAAGAGACCGTCAAGCGCGGTTATGTGACCCGGAAGCAGGCCGACCATATCCTGTGGTGTGTGCTGGAGGCCGCCGGTAAGGCTATGTTTGGCGAGCGTTACGCCATCAAGGGCCTGCGGGACTGGATGGGCGTACCTAATAGCATTGGAGAAGACGGCCGCCTGCTTGCCGGTCTGATCGAAATGCAGCTGCAGGCACTGGTCTGCTCCTATGAGGTGGAAGCCTTTAATGAGAAGGAATGCATTCTGGTCATCGACCGCAGCGGTCTGGAAATCACCGGCACCAAGGATCTGCCCGAAGCCCATCTGGCTATGTGGTACGGTATGTCCAAGACCCTGATCAACGCCCAGTGGTCCTGCTGGGAAGAGGACTCCCCCGAAAGGAAGCTCCGCATTAAAATTGCCAAGAAAATCGACAAGTTCGCTTAATGGGGAGGAAGCACCATGTATAAGAACATTTTCAAGTATGACGACATGAAGCGCAGCGAACACATGGCTGTCCGTAAAAACGTTGGCTGGTATTTCTGGACCCATCAGCTCATTGAGATCACCGGCCCGGATGTGGTAGCATTCCTGGATCACATCTATACCGGCAACATCTCCTCCCTGGCAGTGGGACGGGATCGCTATACCACCATGCTGAACGAACAGGGTGAAATCATCGATGACGTGGTCATCATGCGGGTCTCCGAGGATACCTATTGGGTTTCCACGCTGTATGCCACCAAGGCTGACGACTGGTGGTACTACCATCAGGGCGATTATGATGTGGAATGGTCCGAGATCACCGAGGACTGGCAGATGCTGGCCGTCCAGGGCCCCAAGTCCAAGGCTGTCATCGAGGCCCTCTGCGCCAATTCCGTGGAGGATCAGAAATTCTTCGAGATCCGGGACAATGAGATCAATGGCATCCCCGTGAAGATCAACCGTGGCGGCTTCACCGGTGAGAAATGGGGCTACGAGATCTATATGTCCCCCGATGATTTGGAAACCATCGAGCAGCTGGTGGATGCCGAGGTCGTGAAAAACGGCGGTATGCGTGTCACCGAGTTCCAGATCATGGCATGGACTCTACCCACCGAGGCTGGCATCTACTACATGCGCGATCTGGCCCACACCAATCCCATCGAAGTGGGTCTGGACAAGAACATCAAGTGGGACAAGGACTTTATCGGCAAGGAAGCGCTGCTGAAGGTGAAGGAAACCGGCCCCGCCCGGGAAATGGTTGGCTTTGAAGTGCTGGC
>CALYRG010000068.1 GCA_945482615.1 uncultured Clostridia bacterium
CGCAAAAAAGAGGGCTGCCTCTCATGATTTTTGCAAATCATTTTGAGACAGCCCCCCGCAGTAAGAATTATTCCGTAATGCCTTCCGTGATGGCCCGCATGTGCTTCTTGTTCAGGGCCTCGTCAAAGCGGATCACGCTGTGCGTATTTCCGTCGCTGAAGATGTCCACCATATCGCCCCATCTGGATTTGGAATCCGCATAGGGACATTCGCCGCTCTCGATCTTCAGATTTACCAGCATGGGCAGCATCTTGGCAACCAGTCCCATCATCGTGTCCGGATCCATGGTGGTGGTGATAAAGGGCATAACCACCTCGATCAGATTTTTCAGTTCCTTGAGATCATAGTACCGGAACTGCTCCACCAGTGCGCTGATCAGCCGGCGCTGCCGGGAGGTACGGGTGATGTCGCTGTCGTTGTCGCCCTCGGCGTGGCGCATCCGGGCAAAGCACAGGGCTGCCATGCCGTCCAGACGGTTGACACCCTCTGTCACCGGAGTTTTGACATACACGGTGTCGCTGTTCAGATAGTCTGCCTCCTGGGGCGTCAGCTCAATGAGGACACCGCCGCAGTAGTCAATGATGTTGATAAAGTGTTCAAAGTCGATGATCACATTGTAGTCCACATCGATGCCGAAGTTATTGTACAGGCACAGATTGGTCATCTCAAAGCCACCGGCCTCACCGCCGCCCCACTGGTAGCCCAGATTGTAGCAGAAGGTCATCTTGCTGCGGCCGCACTCATGGCCCTTGTAGTCCGGCAGCTTCACAAAGGCATCCCGGAGGATGGAGGTCAGAGTAACCGTATTGGTGTAGGTGTTCAGGCTCACCAGGATCATGGTATCTGCATTCCTGGCTTCCTCACCCGCACGGCTGGAATCGCCCATCACCAGAACGTTAATGATGTCCTCCGGCTTCATGGGCGGTCTGGTGGTTTCCACGGTGGTGGGCTCCGTGGTCACGTCAGCCTGTTCCGTCTGCTCCGGACTGGTTGGTGCCTGCATGGCAGGTTCTGTGGAAACCTCAGTAGGATAGGTCTTGGTGGGCATTTCGATGTAGTTCGTCTTGGCGAAAATGCTCCGCATATATTGGTAGCCAACAACGCCGACAACGACCAGCAGCAGAAGAACCACCGCCAACACGATCAGAACGATCTTACCGGCCTTGCCTTTCTTTTTCGGTTTTTGCGATTTTTGCGGTTTTTGCGCTTCAAAGCGTCCATGATACATAATGTCGATGCCTCCTGGAAATACTTCGTACATTCTACATGATTCCGCTGTGAAATGCAACAGAATTTTTCATTCTTTCGGATTTCTTAATCATTTTCCAATATTTCCCTGGTTGACGGACGGAGACTGTGGGAAAGAGAAGACCGGTATAAACCCCGAAACTTCGGAAATACTAGCACTGTAGCCTGCAACTATTATGGGAGGTAATCATAATGAAAAAAATCGGCTTTCTGGCTCTGACCCTCGTCCTTACCGCCGGGGTTCTGGCCGCCTGCGGCTGTACCAATCAGAACATGGATAATACGTCCATGCCCACAGTCCTTCCCACAAATGAGGAGAACTGGACAACAACCGCCACCACCGTTCCCACCACCCCCGCCACCACGCCCACGGAAAGCTCCGCAGCAAATGGGGGAAATCAGGGCAGCAACGGGTTAACCACAGCCCCAACAGTGGATCACGGCAATGGGCCTCTGGATAATACCACCACCGAAACGACCCTTCCCAGCCGTTCCCGCAATGCGGGGGGAACCGGCAGCTCCGGAAATTCCGGTCTGGTCGGCAATGCCGGCAGCTCCAGAGGCTGACAATTTTGGGCCGTCCAACCGGACGGCCCAAAACAATTACAGAAGGGTTTCCCAGTCCGTGACGATCCTGCCGTCCTCCGTAACAATGCAGGGAATGCCGATTTTGCCCTCGGTCTTGACCCTGGCAAACAGTGGGTTTTCATCCCGGATCCTGAGAAACTCCTTCAGATTCTGAAGCTGATCCGCAAAATCCAGGAACTCATAGCCGATCCTCTGCCGATCCAGAGCCTCCCGGCAGGCAACGCAATCCTTGCACAGCATACTTCCATATATTTTAAGCATCATTTTCTCCTGTTCCGGCTGATCGCCTGTAATCATTTTTCGGTAATTATGAAACCGGCGCATCGGGGCATACTAAGCACATACGAATCTGAAAGGAGGAGTCCCAATGCATATCAAAGGGTACGCCATCACCGCGGGAATCGGTGCAGCCATGGGGGCCGTTGCCGTTCTGATGATGCCGCGAAACAATCCGACCCGGCGTCTTGCTGCCAAGGCCGCCGACAAGATGGAGGATGTAGCCTGGAAGGTTTCCGACACCATCTCCGAAAAGCTGGACTGATTCTCTTTGGGCTCCGGAAGGGGCCCAAAAATTATGGGTAAAATGCGGTCAGATCAGGCTTTTCCTGCTCATTTATCTGGCGCAGCAGCTTGTCTTCCGGGGTGAAATAGGCCCGCCAGAGCCTTCCCCACAGCCACCGGGGCGGGAACCGGTTTCCCGGGGTTCGGAAGTAAGCGCGCATGTGGGCGCGGATCAGACAGATGGTCTTCTGCGTTGCGCCAGCGCCATAGGTCAGATACCACATGGCATCCAGGTAATTTTCGTCAAATACCGGCTTCAGCTCCGGGCATCGGCTGCACACCAGCTCCCGGCGCTTGACAATACAATCCAGCTTGTCCAGGATCAGCTGCTCGGCGGCAGCAGGATTGTTCATGGCACCGGAGGCGCGCTTGCGGTAATTGTAAATGATCCTCTCATCCACAACCACCTTTCCCTCCCCCAGGAAGCCCCGGTAGGTGAAATACTCATCGTCGATGCGATGCCCTTCCTCAAAAAAGATGCCGTCAAACAGCTTTCGGCGGTAGAGCTTATTCCACAGCAGAGCGCAGTGCCAGTCATTGGGAAACCGGAGCAGATATTCCCGGGCGGTCAGCACCGCACTCTGGGGAATCTGATCCTCTGTTTTCCCCACATACACATCCCGGAAGCCAAACTCCACGGCATCCGCTCCGGTCTTCTCCAGCGTGCGAACCATATAGCCATAGACATTGGGCTCCAGAAAATCGTCACTGTCTACAAAGCTGAGGTAGGTTCCTCCGGCAATGCGCAGTCCGGCATTTTTGGCAGATGCTGCGCCGCCGTTGGGCTGGTGGATCACCTTAACCCGGCTGTCACCGGCTGCAAGCTCGTCGCACAGCCGGCCGGAGCCATCGGTGGAACCGTCATCAATCAGAATAACCTCCAGATCGGGATAGTCCTGACTCAGAATGCTTCGGACGCATTCCGGAAGATAGGCCACCACATTGTATACCGGCACAATCACCGAGATCACGTTATCCATGGTGCTTTTCCTTTCCCAGGTGCAATACCACATACCACAAAGGCTTGCATGGATAGGCCGCTTCGTAAGCCCAAAGGCACTTTTTCCAGGGGAACATGCCAAGCTCTCCTGCCGCTTTCAATCCCAGGCGAAGCTTTCTGCGAATGCTCCGCCTGTAATCTGGCTGCGCCTGCTCCAACTGCTCATAGCTCATATAGACGAGGCACTCCACCGCCTTGCGCAGAAGCCGTTCGTTCTTCTGCGCCCGGGCATAATCCATCTGCTCTACAAAGGCATCCAGCTTGTCCATTCTCCCGGGAGACCATCGGACTCCAGTGATTCCCGCCGGGTTTTGAAAGTAGGCATAAAGCCTTGCCTCCGTCACCGCAGCCTTCCCGGCTGCATAGACAAGGCGGTAGGTTGTAAATTCATCCTCATGGATTTTTCCGTTGGGGTATCGAAGCGTCTTGAACAGGCTTTTCTGATAGAGCTTATTCCACGCCGTGGCTGTCTGACCGCCGTGGCATTCTCCGCAGTAATAATCATCCGCATGGAGAACCTGAAAGCTGCACCCATCCTCCGGCAGAGGTTCCCCCATGGTTTTGAAAAAACCGCAGGCACTGATGGAGCACCCTGAGGTTTTCACCGCGTCCAGAAGGATAGAAAGAAACGAAGGATGCAGCCAGTCATCACTGTCCACGAAGGACAGATAGCGGCTGTCGCTGTTAGCCATTGCCCAGTCGATACCGGCATTTCGGGCAGCGGACAGGCCGCCGTTCTGCTGATGGATCACATGGATTCTCTGATCCCCGGCGGCATAGGCATCACACATCCGGGGGCAGTTATCCGGGCTACCGTCATCCACCAGCACCAGGTCAAAATCCCCGAAGGACTGGTTTCGGATGCTGTCCACGCATCGGTCCAGATATTGTTCCACCTTGTATACCGGGACAATCACGGTTATTTCGGCCATAGCTTTCTCCTGTTTCTACTTTTTCAAAATGGCTTTCAGCTTCTCATAGCCCTTCTCCCCGAAAAGAGCTGTTCCAACCCGGACGCGAAGCCGGCTTCGGCGCTCCTGCTCCTTCTGACGCTTCTCCTTTGCGATCTGATCCAGCTCCTGCTGGGTGTGCCAGCTGGCGGAAAACCAGTGGATACAGACTGTATTGCGGGATTTTTTCAGCTTCCCGGTCTCATATTCCACCGGGCAGAAAACCGCCTTGGGATAGATGGTCAGACCATCTACGCACTGCCTGGAATTGTCCAGGCGCAGACCGCGCTCCAGGCACAGCCGGGTGAGGACCTCCACATTGGTGGTCAGATCGGTGCTCCCATCCTCCCGGAGGAACACCGCCGTATCATAATAATGGAGAAATTCCTCAAACAGCGCAAACCCCGGCTCGCAGGCCAGAAGTCCGGTCTGCACCCGGTCAATTGCTTCAAAGCCCGCAAAGGCCCGGTGCTCAAGATAGGGGGTCAGGGGCTTTTTCAGCTCCACATCCGTATCCATGTACACGCCGCCGTACCGGGTCAGCGCCACCAGTCGGACATAGTCCGTCACAAAGGCCCAGCGTCCGGCCTCCATAGCCTGACGGACGTACGCAGGGGCGGCAGACAAATCAAAATTGCTCTCGTTCCACTCTTTCAGCTCAAAATCTGGTGCAAACCGTTTCCAGGAGCGAAGACATGTCTGGGCCAGGGGAGGCTTTTCCTTCCCGCCGAACCAGCAGTAGTGAATGATTTTCGGAATCATTTTCCTTTTCCTCCCAGCAGTTCTCTCAGTTTCCTGACCAGGGCAGTAAAGCCCTCCTGTTTTGCGATCCGGAAAAGGCCGCACATCGTCCAGAACGATCTCAACAGCCTGGGATGCATTTCCTCCAGCAGTGCGGCAATCTGTCCGCTGGAAAGAGGAATCCTCTGGCCCACAAGGAAGCAAACCATGTTCCTTTCAACACGTCCTGCCTCCCGCTCCAATCCGGGCGTCTGCTTTGCCTGTCTGTGAAGACCAACTGCGGCTTCCAGATACTTCTGCAGGAAGCAATCCCGAACCGCGGACCATCCCAGACCCCCATAGAATTTCAAAATGCTCTCCAGCGCCCACAGGTAGTCCAGACTTTTCCTCGAGAAGACGCCTTTGGTAGTGCTTCCGGGATTGGTTCGGTAGTAGTACAGCTGCTCCGGAACGTCCGCAATTCTCTTTGCCGCCACAATCCAGCGGCACACTGCCTCGTTGTCTTCGTAGACCCGACCTTCCCGGAAGGGGTAGCTTTCGATCAGCTCCCGGCGAATCAGCTTTGCACAGGCAATCCAGCCGGGATAGGCATCCTGATCCAGAAGCCGGGCCAGGGATTCCTCGTCCATGGGAAGGACTGTGAAGGAGCCCTTCTTCTCCCCTGCAAAGTCCCCGGGAAGCTCCGGCGCCTCCACATAGCGGCACTGGCTGATGGGGCATTGCCCATCCACTGCCGCCCGGTACAGAAGCTCGATCATCCGGGGGTGGATGACATCATCGCTGTCCACAAAGCAGATCCAGCTGCCCTGGGCCTCCTTCAGCGCCCGGTTTCTGGCGGCAGCCTGTCCGGCATTTTCCTGATGAAAGCAGCGCACCCGACTGTCCTTCCGGGCGTATTCCCGGCAGATTTCTCCGCTTGCGTCGGTGCTTCCGTCATCCACCAGCAGAACTTCCAGAGGGGAACAGGTCTGTCCCAGCACGCTGTCCAGGCACTGCCGAAGATAACGCTCCGCCTGGAAGACCGGAATAATGACACTGATGTCAGCCATGCTTTCCGCCCCCAAGCCGCTCCCTGGTTTCCCGCCACAGCCGAACCACCCGGGTCGCGTAAGGGTAGAAGGTAATCAGGGTTTCAAAGTCGAGCCGGTAGCTCAGGCAGCCTGCCCTGTACATCCGGGTAATCAGCTGCCTGATTTTTTTGCGAATCCGTTTCCGGGCGGCGATGACCTCCGGGGTGTCCTGTGCCTGATTGGCCGCGTGGAAGTTTACCATGGCATTTTCCAGATACCCACGCAGACGGAAGTTCACCAGATCCTGCCGTCCCTTTTCCCGGAAGAAGGCGATCTGCTCCTCATAGGCAACCCAGGCGTCCAGAAGCCTGGGGGTCCAGGGCCGCTTGGTCAGCCCCTGCATATTGACAAAATAGGCATACAGCGGAGCGGGGATCACTGCCATTTTTTCTGCGGCATAGAGCATCTTGTAGGAGACAAATTCATCGTCAAAGTAGTTGTCGGTGGGATGGCGGATATCCTTGTACAGGCTCTTATGGTACAGCTTGCAGCAGGTCATAATGGCGTTGACATAGTCTTCCTGATAGAAGTCCATGGTGTTCCACACCTGAGGGTGCAGGTCTTCCTCCCGGATCACCGGGTCGGCGCCGGAGGTCTCCTCATAGCCGCAGGCCACAATCCGCACCTGGTTTTCCTGTGCGGCAGTGATCATCCGCTCCAGCATCTGGGGGTGCATCCAGTCGTCGCTGTCGGCAAAGATGATCCACTGGCTGTCGCTGCACCGGTA
>CALYRG010000069.1 GCA_945482615.1 uncultured Clostridia bacterium
GCGGCTTTGACCTGAGCCGCACCTTCTTCGTCATCTGGACCACCACCATCTGGACGCTCCCCGGGAACCTGGCCATCTGCCTGCACCCCCGGGACAGCTACGTGCTGGTGAAGGCCGATAACGGCGAGACCTACATCGTAGCCGAGGCCCTGATGGACAAGGTAATGAAGATCGGCGGCATTGAGAATTACCAGGTTCTGGCCTCCTACCCCGGCTCCTTCTTTGAAAACATGCTGGCCCAGCATCCCTTCATCGACAAGACTTCCCGGCTTGTCAACGCCGAGTACGTCACCATGGATTCCGGCACCGGCTGTGTCCACACCGCTCCCGGCTTCGGTGCCGACGACTACCAGACCTGTATGCGCTACGGCATGGAGCTGGTGGTGCCTGTGGACGACTACGGCCGCCACACCGACTACGCCGGAAAGTACGCTGGCCTGAAGACCGAGGAGTCCAATCCTGTCATTCTGGAAGACCTCCGCGAAAGCGGTATGCTCTTTGCCTCCGAGGACATTGTCCACTCCTATCCCCACCATGACCGCTGCAAGAAGCCCGTCATCTTCCGGGCCACCCCCCAGTGGTTCTGCTCCGTGGAGTCCTTCAAGGACAAGGCCATCGAGGCCATCGAAAATGTCCAGTGGTACCCCGCCTGGGGCGGCGAGCGAATGGTGAGCATGATCCGGGAGCGTTCCGACTGGTGCATCTCCCGGCAGCGCCGGTGGGGTCTGCCCATCCCGGTGTTCTACTGTGAAGACTGCGGCAAGCCTGTGTCCACCCCCGCCTCCATTGAGAAGCTGTCCGGCCTCTTTGACGAGTACGGCTCCAACATCTGGTTCGAGAAGGAAGCCATGGAGCTGATCCCCGATGGCTTTACCTGCCCCCACTGCGGCGGCAAGACCTTTACCAAGGAGAAGGACACCCTGGACTGCTGGTTCGACTCCGGCTCCACCCACTACGCCTCCCTGATGCACGACAATCCCGAGCTTTGGCCCGCCGACGTGTACCTGGAGGGCGCCGACCAGTACCGGGGCTGGTTCCAGTCCTCCCTGCTCACCTCCGTGGGCGCGCTGGATCACGGCGCTCCCTTCCGCCAGGTGCTGACCCACGGCTGGACCGTGGACGGCCAGGGCCGGGCCATGCACAAGTCCCTGGGCAACGGCGTTGACCCCGCCGACCTGATCAAGGAATTCGGCGCGGACATCGTCCGCCTGTGGGCCGCCTCCTCCGATTACCATGCGGATGTGCGCTGCTCCAAGGAGATCTTCAAGCAGATCGCCCAGAACTACCTGAAATTCCGCAACACCGCCCGGTACTGCCTGGGCAACCTCAATGAATTTGACCCCAACCATCTGGTGGCTCCCCAGGATATGGAGGAGCTGGACCGCTGGGCCCTGACCCGGCTGAACAGCCTGATTGCCGCCTGCCGCAAGGCCTACGATGGGTATGAGTTCCACCTGGTCACCCACGCCATCAACGACTTCTGCGTGGTGGAGCTGTCCAGCTTCTACCTGGATATTCTGAAGGACCGGCTGTACTGCGAGGAGAAGGACAGCCTGCGCCGCCGCTCCGCCCAGAGCGCCCTGTTCCTGATTCTGGATGCCATCGCCAAGCTCTTTGCCCCCATCCTGGCCTTCACCTGTGATGAAATCTGGCAGGCCATGCCCCACCGGGACTGTGACGACGGGCGGAACATCCTGCTCAATCAGATGCCCGAGAGCTGCGCCGCCTACGTCCTGAGTGACGAGGCCATGGCAGCCTGGGACACCGTAATGAAGCTGCGCCAGGATGTGAACGGTGTTCTGGAAAAGGCCCGGGCCGACAAGCGCATCGGCAAGGCACTGGAAGCCCATGTGACCCTTGCCACCGAAGACGAGGCCATCAAGGCCGCCTGCCTGGGCAAGAACCTGGCGGAAATCTGCATCGTCTCCTCCTGCGTGTGGGGAAGCCCCGAGGCGGGCGCCGAGGTGGCCCAGGGTGAGAACCTCCCCGGCCTTACCGTGGGTGTCAGCGAAGCCAAGGGTACCAAGTGCCCCCGGTGCTGGATGCACAGCGAAGCTGCCGACGAAAACGGCCTGTGCCCCCGCTGCGCCGCCGTCATCTCCAAGCTGGATATCGAACTGTAAACCAAATACAACGCCCTTGCCGGAGCAAAATGCTCCGGCAAGGATTTTTTTCTTGCTTTTTTGCGTCATCTGTGGTATCATCTCAATTGTTCACTTTGTGAACTTTCAAAAGCAGAGAAAGGAATGTCGGTTATGAAGGACAGTGCCCTGGAAGAAGCCGTGCTCAGAGGCTGGGTGGGGCTCAACGGAATGCTCAAGGACACCCAGATGACAAAAACCCTTACCTACAACGAGGCGGTGGTGATGCTGCTGACCTACGAGCGTTATCGGGAGGACGGCGTTGGCGCCATCCGCGTCCAGGAGCTGCTCAAGGGTACCGGGCTTCTCAAAAGCCTGATGAACCGCACCATCAACGCCCTGTGGAAAAAGGGGTACCTCACCCGGGAGCGGCGGGGGCGGGCGCTCTATGTCAAAATGCGGCCGGAACGGCTGGAGGATTTTCTTGCCGTCCATCAGCAGTCCCTTTCCATGGTGCGTAAAATCATCGATATTGTCGGCGCGGAGGACGCGGCCCATTTTGTCCGGATCTGCAGCAAGCTCCGGGCAGCTGACCTATCCTTTCCCCCAAAAACAAACGAAAAGGAGAACTGAAATGTCTGTTCGCATTGTCACCGATTCCGCATCGGATATCACTGGGCTTACCCGGAAGAACCTGACCATCGTGCCCATGGCCGTGACCTTCGGGGAGGAAACCTATCTCGACGGCGTGACCCTGAGCCATGGCGAGTTCTACGAAAAGCTCATCGAACATGATACCCTGCCCACCACCAGCCAGATCACCCCGGCTCAGTTTGAGGATGCCTTCCGCTCTGCCGCAGAGGCTGGGGAAACCGTCGTGTGCGTCACCATCTCCTCCAGGCTCTCCGGCACCTACCAGAGCGCCTGCATTGCGGCCCAGGACTATGAAGGCCGGGTCTTTGTGGTAGACAGCCTCAACGCCGCCATCGGGGAGCAGATTCTGGTGCTCCGGGCCCTTGACCTGGCCGAAACCGGTATGGAGGCTGCCGAAATTGCCCGGCAGCTGGAGCAGGAGAAAAAGCAGGTCCGGGTCATCGCATTGCTTGACACCCTGGAATACCTCCACAAGGGCGGCCGCCTGAGCAAAAGCGAGGCCGTGCTGGGCGGGCTTCTGTCCATCAAGCCGGTGGTTGCCGTTGAAGACGGGGCCGTGAAGGTTCTGGGCAAGGCCCGGGGCTCCAAAAACGGCAGCAATCTTCTCATCCAGCAGATTCGGGCCACCTCGGGCATCGACTTTTCCCGCCCGCTGACTCTGGGCTACACCGGCCTGGACGACAAGCTGCTGCAAAAGTATATTGCCGACAGCGCCGCCCTCTGGGAAGGCCACACCCATCAGCTTCCCATCAGCACCATCGGCGGCACCATCGGTACCCACGTAGGCCCCGGCGCCATTGCCGTGGCATTCTTCGAAAAGTAAACCCTCTTGCCGGAGCCGACTGGTTCCGGCAAGCTTTTGTCTGTGGGTTGCTGCACAATCTCCGACCTCTCCGTAGGGGCGGTTATCAACCGCCCGCATACCCCGCACCCGTAGGGGCGGTTATCAACCGCCCGGTTTCTCTCGTAGGGAATGCATTCATGCATTCCGTATGACGCACCCGGTTCGCGGAACGGATAAATCCGTTCCCTACGGATTGGACGCACCTTCCCCTTCTCACAAAGGCCTTGTCCGTTCATTGGCGAAAGGGCCATTTTGCTTCCAAATTGGGTAGTGACAACGGCTTATTATTATGCTATAATGATAACGTGAAGGGTTGTATCGTTTGAAATCCGCTTTCGCACAGACCTGCGGTACGCTTTCCTGCGGGCCGCGGTTGACATCCATACATGGGAGGAACGATTATGAACAAGACCCAATTGCAGTTTGCTTCCAGGAAGCCATCAGCAAACAGAGGCAGCCTTGGCCGTCGGCTCTCTGCCCTGGCCATGTCCCTGCTGCTGGTTTGCAGCCTGCCCCTGGCGGCCTTTGCGGAGGAATATGACCTTGCAAACGGCAGCATCACTGTCACCGCCAACGACAGCGGGCAGTATGTCACCCAGGAGGCCAATAACATCAAAGACGAAAAGCAGACGACAGACACCGTCATCAAACAGTCAGGCAGTGAAACTTCTTCCACCACCAACACCGTCACCATCACGGCGGCGGAGAACGCCACCGCCAATGTGACCATACAGGATGTGAACATTGTCATCAGCGACCCCGCCGGTTCTCCCCAGAATCACGGCGGCCAGGCGGCGGTCACCATCAATGTGGCGGAGAACGCGGAAGCCAATGTCACCTTGGACGGCGTGAGCATCGATGTGGGCGGAACCGGCGGCTATTATGGTAGTTTTTACACCGGCGAAGCAGCCGTCCAGATTCAGGGCAAAGGCGATGTGACCATGGAGCTGGACGGAGAAAATACCATCAAGAGCGGCTTCTGGCGTGCCGGTGTGGAGAAGAATGACTCTACCAGTACCGGCAATCTCACCATCACCGACGAAAACGAAATCCAGGGCAGCCTGGAATCCACCGGTGGCGGCCACGGTGCCGGTATTGGCGGCGGCCAAACTGGCAGCAGCAGCAACATCACCATCACCGGCAGCGCGGAAGTCACCGCCAAAGGCGGCTATTACGGCTCCGGTATCGGCGGCGGCAATAGTGGCAAAGGCAGTAATATCATCATCACCGGCAGTGCGAAAGTCAATGCCCAAGGCGACATGGGCGGTGCCGGCATCGGCGGCGGCGATCGGGGCAGCGGCAGTAACATCACCATCAGTGGTAGTGCACAAGTGACCGCTACTGGCGGCTTCGGGGGCGGTGCCGGCATCGGCGGTGGCGGTCAAAGCACCGACAGTAACAACATCACAATCTCCGAGGATGCCCAGGTGAAAGCCCAGGGCGGTGTAAGTGTTGTGGGTCCTAACTCTGTAATAGGAGAAGGTGCAGCCATCGGCAACGGTGGTGATTATCAATACGGTACAACGGATGCGGAGCCTTATAAGGGGCAGGAAGTGGCACCCATCACCAATGCTCTTGACGAGGGCTGGATTGCCACCTACGCTCCTGGTACCACCGACTTGGATTCTGCTATCCCCAACAGTCTGACCTATATAGCTGCCAGCGGAACAGTGCAAACCGCAACCGCGGACAATATCACGCTGAAAGCTGCACAGCCCGCCACTGCTGATGCCCATGGTCACGAAGCCGGTTTTAAGGTGGGTAATGAGGTAGTCACAGTCACAACCCACTACTACACCAATTATGTATCCAATAACGACGCCACCTGCACCAAAAATGGCACCGAGAACGGCAAGTGCAGTGTCCCCGGATGCAGCGCAGAGCACACAAGAACGGTTTCGAACTCCAAGCTGCCGCACGAATATGGCGAATATATCCCCGATGCCAATAACCTTGCCACCTGCACCAAGGCCGGTACCAAGACCGCAACGTGCGAGAACTGCACGGCAACCGACACCGTCACTGACCCGGCTAAGGGCCACAGCTTCACCAACTACGTTTCCAACAACGATGCCACCTATGAAAAGGACGGCACCAAGACCGCCAAGTGCGACCATCCCGGCTGTGACGCATCCGACACCATCACCGACCCCGGCACCAGACTTCCCGCGCCCCTCTACCAGCTCAAGGGACAGGACGGCATGGCTGTGGGCGGTAAGACGGAGCAGAAGGACGGCGTGCTCACCATCACCGTGGACGCGGACTTCGCCAGCCTCACTGGTTACCTGGGCGGCCTCCAGGGGCTGCGCGCCCAGGGGGTGGACACCATCGTCTTTGTGACAAAGGGTGCAACCTCCACCTTTGCCCTTGCTGACCTTCTGGCCAGCATGACCGCCGGGGACAGCTATGCCCTGACCCATGACGGCGAAACCGTCACCTTCACCCTCGGCAATGGCACCGATATAAGCGGTATTTTGAAATAATCGCACCCGTATGGGCGGTTATCAACCGCCCGCATTTCCCCGCGCCCGTATGGGCGGTTATTAACCGCCCGCATTTCCCCGCACCCGTATGGGCGGTTATCAACCGCCCGCATCCCCTGCACCCGTAGGGGCGGTTATCAACCGCCCGCACCCCCCGCACCCGTAGGGGCGGTTATCAACCGCCCGCACCCCCCGCACCCGTAGGGGCGGTTATTAACCGCCCGCACCCTCCGCACCCGTAGGGGCGGTTATTAACCGCCCGCTTGGGTTGCGGAAAGAGACGGACAGGCGGGCGATTGATGGGAAATTATGGTATGATTGCCACCGGCAATCATAGAGATTTTGATTCGCTGCGCGATGCACCACGCCCCCACCCCCGCTCCGGCGTCTGCGTTGCGGGCGATTGATAATCGCCCCTACCGGCGGGTGCATTTGCGTCGTAGGGGCGGGCGATTGATAATCGCCCCTACAGAATCCTTTCTCTTGATTGATAATCGCCCCTGCGAAAGGGACGGACTGCAGAAGGATTGTTCTTCATCGTACAAATTGCCCCCGGTTCTGCGTTTTTGATATGCTCCCTCTATGAGAGACAGTGAAATAAAACACTGTCATCATGGAGGG
>CALYRG010000070.1 GCA_945482615.1 uncultured Clostridia bacterium
AATGTCAATGATGTTCAGCTGAGAAATCCGGGATGCCATGGCGCCGGTTCGGAACAGCGCTTCGTTGGAGGCGGTGTAGAGCTTTTCATCTGCCAGATCGGATACCGGGGATTTGAGAAAGCGGGTAATGGCGATAATGGGGGTGGCGTTGTCCTTCAGGGCCTTCATACACTCGATCATTTCCACGGTGGCGCCGGAATAGGACAGCACGATGGCCACATCCTCGGCGGTGGCGTTGCGGGCCTGCAAAAGCTGGGAGTGCCAGTCCTCGTTCAGAACGCACAGCTTGTTGGCCCGGAGAAACTTCAGATAGGCGTCCTTTGCCGTACAGAAGGAGGCGCCCATGCCAAACAGATAGATCACCTTGGCCCGATGCAGAAGGTTGACACAGCGCTGCAGCACCTGGGCATCCATGAGCTCCTGGGTTTCTTCCAGGGAAACGATGTTCTGGTAGGTGATTTTATCGATGATCCCTTCCAGAGAATCCGTCCGCTCAATGGCGCGCTGCTGCCGGAGCTTGGTCTGATCCCGGACAGCCAGCTCGTAGGCAACCGCCTGACGGAAATCCCGGTAGCCCGGATAGCCGATGTGGTTGCACAGCCGGACAATGGTGGCGGTGGAGCAAAAGGTCTGCTGGGCCAGGGAACGGACGCTGTGGTTCAGCACCAGTTTTGGATCCGCGATAATCTGGGTGGCCACGGATCGTTCTGTAGGACTTAATGCTTCGGATGCCTCCCGAAGCCGGAGCAGCGGACTGCTCATAGCCATCCCTCCTTTGCTGGTTCTGTGGATAACTTTTTCATTTTACCTGGTTTCCGGAAAAGATGCTATTCGCAGAATATCTAAATCCAGGGAGAATAATTGTTTATATTGCACATTTCTGAAGATGGACACCAAAGATGTTTCATAGAAAGTGCCAAACAATTCTCAAAAAGCTCATTTTATGTAACATTGTTTCATATTTGCAGTTCAATATTGACATCTTGTAACGTATGCCGTATGATGGAATCAATCCGGCAGGGAGGCCAATGGTGAAAAGGCAGCTCTGCCGCAAAGGAGGCGGAATAGACATGGGCTTGACATTGGATAACCTGCTGACGGAAGCCAGAAATCCCCAGACGATGAATTTGGACAGTATGACGGCATTGGAAATTGTAACCGCCATGAATCAGGAGGATGCCAAGGTGCCGGATTCCATCCGGCCGGAGCTTCCCCACATTGCCCAGTGTGTTACCTGGGCTACGGAATCCATCCGCGCCGGAGGAAGGATCATCTACATGGGCGCGGGCACCAGCGGACGGCTGGGTGTGCTGGATGCGGTGGAGTGCCCGCCCACCTTTGGCGTTTCGCCGGATATGGTGGTTGGGCTCATCGCCGGAGGCGAGCGGGCCTTTGTGAAGGCGGTTGAGGGCGCGGAGGACAACTATGACCTGGGAAAAGCGGATCTTCAGGCCATCGGTCTGACCGAGCAGGACATCGTCATCGGAATCGCTGCCTCCGGACGGACGCCCTATGTGCTGGGGGGCCTGGAATACGCCAACCATTTGGGCTGTAAAACCGTGGCGATTTCCTGCAATCCCGGGTCTGAGGTGGGAAAAACCGCAAGGCTGGCCATTGAGGTGGCGCCCGGGCCGGAATGCCTGACGGGTTCCACCCGGCTGAAAGCCGGAACCGCCCAGAAGCTGATTCTCAACATGATCTCCACCGCCACCATGGTGGGTTGCGGCAAGGCCTACGGCAACCTGATGGTGGATGTGATGCAGACCAACGAAAAACTGGTGGTTCGGGCGCAGAACATCGTGATGGCGGCAACGGATGTTCCCAGAGAGGTTGCCAAGGACGCCATCGCCCAGGCGGGAGGCTCCTGCAAGCTGGCAATCACCATGCTTCTGGCAGCGTGCACCGTGGAAGAGGCGAGGGAGCGGCTGGACCGCTGCGGCGGCAGCGTCCGGCAGGCTGTGGCATTGGAGAAACCGGAATAAATCGTCTGCCCAGTGACGGAATCGAGGGATAATCATGGAAATTGTAAACTATTCGCAGAAATATGAAGGACCGGTGGTGGCGCTGTGGAACGAAACCATGACCGCCGACCCCATAACCGTTCAGAAGTTTCGGACCCAGGCGCTGTTCGACGAGAATTTTGACCCGGGGCTCTGCTATGTGGCGCTGAGCGACGGGCAGTGCGTAGGCTTCTGCCTGGGTATGCGCCGGAAGTTCCCCTATCTGGAGCGGGGCCTGGAGCCGGACAGGGGCTGGATTGTGGCGCTGTTTGTGAAAGAGAGCTTCCGCCGCCGGGGAATCGGCACGGCGCTGGTGCACCGGGCGGAATCGGATATGCAGCAGGCAGGGGCGAAGAACATCACCCTCTTTGCCTACAGCCCCGGCTATTTCTTCCCCGGAGTGGACGGGGAAAACTACCCCGCCTCCATTCCTTTCTTTGAAAAGCTGGGTTATGAACCAGGCAAACACGAATACTCTATGTGTAAGGACCTTCACGGCTTCCGCCTGAGCCCGGAGGGGCTGGCGAAGAAAAAGGCAGCGGAGGAAAAGGGCTATCGGTTTGTGAACTTTACCTACGACCGGGCACTGGAGCTGCTGGAATTCAACCGGGTTCAGTTCGGCGGCGGCTGGAAGCGCAATGCCCTGATTGCCATGCGCAACGGCACGGCGGAGGACCTGATTCTTCTGGTCATCAATCCCCAGGACCGGATCTGCGGTTTCTGTATGCGCATGATTGATGGAAACCCGGCCCGCTTCGGACCCATCGGCATTGACCGGAGCCTGCGCAATGAGGGACTGGGCAGCATCCTGCTGGACTTTGCCCAACAGGAAATGGCCAAGCGGGGAATCTATCATATGTTCTTCATCTCCACCGATGACCCTGGCCGCCGCTATTACGAGCGCAAGGGCGTGAAGGTGTACCGGCACTGCATTTCTTACAAGAAAAATTTGACAGATTGAGAGGTTAGGCCAATGGGAACGTTAAAACGAATCGTCAGTATCGGCGCCCATTCTCTGGACGCGGAGCTCATGGGCGGGCCCCTGATGCTGAAATACGCGAAACAGGGCGCCCACTGCACCTTTGTCCATGTGACCCAGGGACGGCTGGAGGATCCAAACGCAACGGAGGAAGCCAAACAGGCATACCTCAGATCCCTTCTGGAGCAGAACAGGCGGGCGGCCGAAGCCCTGGGCGGCGATACCATCTGGCTGGGCTATGTATCCAGCAATATGCCCTCCACGGAGGCCTTCGCGGACCGGCTGGAAGCCTATTTCGAGGATGAAAAGGTGGAGCTGGTCATCACCCACTGGCGGGGCTCCATGCATCCCAGACATATCAATACCCACGATGCCGTCACGCTGGCGGTAAAGCGGCTGCGCCGGAAGGGAAACCCCATCCGTCTGCTCTACGGGGAAACCTTTGAGGATCTGGTTGGCTTTATTCCCCAGGCATACTTCGTGCTCACCGAGGAAGAGAAGGAGCAGTGGTTCCGGGGCCTGAAGGAATATCAGGTATTCAACGGTGAGATCAACGATTTTCCCTACATCCCCTATTACACAAACAACGGCAAGGTTCGGCAGATTGAAAGCGGCAGCGACGGGTTTACCGTCAACTATATGTATGCCAGCCTCATCGAGCCCAGCCTGTGGTAACGTCAATCTTCAAAAAACTTTTCTCGGAAAGGAGGAACAACTATGGGCAAACTATATGTACGCGTCGATGACCGCCTGATTCATGGGCAGACCATCGTAGCCTGGTGCCCGACGCTGGGAATTCAGGAAATCGTTGCGGTGGATGATGTCAGCGCCGCCAACCCCATGCTGAAGTCCATTCTGACCATGGGCGTACCGAAGAACTACAAAACCAGCATTGTCACAACACAGGAGGCCAGGGAGCTGCTCTGTGACGGCAGTGAGAAAACACGGCTCCTCATTGTCAAATTCCCCCAGAAGCTGGAGGAGCTTCGGCAGCAGATCGCCGGATGCGAGAAACTGATTCTGGGCAACCTGGCAAAGCGGCCGGACACGGTACACAAGGTAAGCGGCGCCACAGGCATTTTCTATCTCAGCGACAGCGATGTGGAGATTCTGGACAGCCTGGCGCAGAGCGGAATCGATGTGGTATTCCACCAGCTCCCCACCTCCGCGAAAACAGCCTGGAAGGACTTCATGGCAACCCTGTAATCACCCTGGCGGCGCGGAACCTGTATCCGGGGTGCCGCCAAACAAATTGAATAGGAGAATGAAAGATGAGCACATTTCAGATTTTCTTGATCGCGTTGTTTATTTACCTTGGCTCCATCGGCTCCATTGTGGGCAATACCATCGGCTGGTATACCCTGGGCCGTCCTCTGGTTGCCTCCTTTGTGGTGGGCCTCATTATGGGTGATGTTCCCACCGCCATGGCAATCGGCATCCCCCTGCAGATTATGTACATGGGCAATGTTACCCCCGGCGGCGCTGTGGCATGGGATCTGAGCTACGCCACCTACATCGGCACCGCCGCCGCGCTGGCCCTGGGCAAGGGCCTGGGCACCACGGAAATCATCGGCCTTGCTGTGGTCTTCGCCGGTATCGGCGGCCTGGTGGGCCAGCTGATGTGGAACGTTTCCTACGCGCTGAACCTGCCCCTGAACCGGCTTGCCAACAAGTACGCGGAAGCCGGTGAAACCCGGAAGATGTACATCCCCAATGTGGTGGGCGGCCAGATCATCGGTTTCCTGTGCCGTTTCATCCCCGCAATCATCGTTCTGACTTCTCTGACCCTTGCTTCCGGCCAGGGCGACTTCGCTTCCATGATCCCCGGCTGGATCACCACGCTGCTGGGCGTTTTCGGCGGCATGATGGCTGCACTGGGCATGGGCATCATCCTGTCTTTCCTGCTGAAAAAGCGGTATCATATCGTGATTTTCCTGGCTGGATTCATCCTGGTTACCTATTTCGGTTTGAACACGATGGCAGTGGCCGTAGTTGCAGTCATCACCGCTGTGCTGTACTTCATGGCCTATGACAAGGTAAAAGTGGAGGCATAATCATGACGAAAAAAATCAGTGAACAAACATTAAAGAAGTCTTTCCGCAACTGGTTCTTCTGGAACGGCTGCTCTCAGCAGGCGGAAAGCATGCTGGGTATGGCATTTGGCCAGGCAATGGCCCCGGTGATTGATGAGCTGTACGATACCAAGGAAGAAAAAGCGGAAGCGCTGAAGCGTCACGTTTCGCTGTTCAACACCGAGTCTCAGGTGGGCTCCGTGGTCAATGGCATTGTCTGCGGCATGGAAGAAGCCAACGCCAACGGCGAGTGCACCCCCGAAATCATCAGCAGCGTCAAGACCGCTCTCATCGGGCCCACCTCCGCCATCGGTGACTCCCTGTGGGTTGCCACCATCATTCCCATTCTGCTGACCATCTGCCTGTCCATTTCCCAGGCCAGCGCCTCTACCTCCTGGCTGGGCGCGGTGCTCTACATGGTCATCTATCCCGTGCTCACCTGCTTTATCAGCTACAAGCTCTTCCGCTTCGGCTATAAGTCCGGTCTGGAAGGGATGCAGACCATTATGGCAAACGGACAGCTGGAGAAGCTGACCAGCACCATGACCGTGATGGGCCTCATCGTGGTTGGCGCCCTGACCGCTTCCTTCGTCAGCGTCAGCCTGCCCATCCAGATTGTGCGAGATGTTTACGATGCCACCACCGATACGGTGCTGTCCGGCCAGGTGCTCTTCAATGCGGACAATATGCTCAATGCCATCTTCCCCAGGATTCTGCCCTTGGGTCTGACGCTGGGTGTGTACCATCTGTATGCCAAGAAGCAGTGGTCTCCCATGAAGCTGATGGTTGCAGTCCTGGCGCTGGCGGCCGTCCTCACCGGACTGGGCTACGCCACCGGTTTCTACTGCTGATGCCATGGCTGAAATCATTGTAATCGGCCACGGGGGCTACGCGGAGGGAATTCGGTCCAATCTGGAAATGGTGATTGGTGTTCCGGAAGCCATGCATTTTCTGAACTTCACCATGGGTATGGACCGAAGCGAGCTGGAAGCCAGCCTGAATACCCTGGCGGAGAGCCTGAAGGGAAAGGAACTCCTTCTGTGTGTGGATCTTCCCGGTGCCACACCCTTCCAGTTGGCGGCGATTCTTTCCGCCCAGGATCCGGAGCACTGCCGCACGGTTGTGGGGCTGAACAGCATGGCCTACATGGAACTGGCCATGGACCCTTCCGGAACGCCGGAGGACCTTGCCCGTCACGCCATGGAAACAACCGCCAATTCGCTGGTCCTCTTTCCGTAATCGGGAAATACCCCTTGCCCTGCCGGGCCCACCGGCAGGGCATTTCGCTGTTTTTGGGTGCTGCCCGGACAGAAAACGCTCCACAGCAGTCCGGCTGTGGAGCGTTTATGTAGGGTTAAGGCAGCACCGCATAATGGGGCAAGGAGATTCGGCCAGTGTTTTGACCCGAGCGAA
>CALYRG010000071.1 GCA_945482615.1 uncultured Clostridia bacterium
GCATACCGCCCAGCCAGCGGGCGTTGACATAGTAACCGCCGCAGCGGGCAGCCTCCTCCCGGATGGCGTCCTGGGCCTGCTTCTTGGTGCCCACGAACAGGACGTAGCCACCGTCAGCGCTGATGTCACGGACGAAGTTGTAGGCTTCCTCCAGCTTCTTGACGGTCTTTGCCAGGTCGATGATGTAGATTCCGTTGCGCTCCGTGTAGATGTAGGGAGCCATTTTGGGGTTCCAGCGGCGGGTCTGATGACCGAAGTGCACGCCGGCCTCCAGCAGTTGTTTCATAGATACGACAGCCATTTTGTTTTCTCCTTTTGTTGTTCCTCCACCCCGATCATCCCGCCCCTCCGCCTTTCGGCACGGGAAGGGGTCAGTCCCCGGGTGTGTGGATTGATGGTGTCACAGGCAAGAGCCCATGCCGATACATTGTACTACAAAGAGTTTGATTTTGCAAGTGTTTTTTCCGGGGAATTTCCGGATTTTTCCTGTCCCTACGGGCGCAGGCCGCCCCTGGGCTTGCTGCGGGGGCAGCGGCACTCCTCCGGCTTGGTCTCCACCAGCACAATGTCCGGCCCGATCCGCCGGACGCAGCTCCAGGGAATCACATATTCCTCCCGGCAGGGCAGCACCCCCAGGGCTTTGCTCTGGGGAGGAACCACCAGAGAGCACACATCGCCCTCCGGCACCTCCACGATCACATCCTCCACAAAGCCCAGCCGGGTGCCGCTGCCCACGCAGATGACTTCCTTGCACTGAAGCTCCGTAAACCGCATTGTCACAGACGCATCCCTCCTCATTTGGGGGAAGCTCTGAACAGATCGACTGCGGCTGGACGACGGATCTTTTGCCGCCAGCTCTTGTCGACTTATTCAGAGCTTCCCCAGGGATAGGATATGCCCGCTGCCCGCACAATAGAACCCTTCAGCTCGCCACGGCCTTGCGCATGGAGGCGATGGCTCCCTTTTCCAGCCTTGACACCTGGGCCTGAGAGATTCCCAGAACCTTTGCCACCTCCATCTGGGTCTTCCCCTCATAGAAGCGCAGGGTCAGAATCTGCTTTTCCCGGCCGCTCAGAGCCCGGAAGGCCGTGCGCAGGGTGATGTGCTCCATCCACCCCTCCTCGGTGTTCTTTGTATCCCGCACCTGATCCATCACCGTCAGCGGATCACCGCCGTCGGAGTACACGCAGTCATACAGGCTCACCGGGGCGCACACCGCATCCAGAGCCTGGCTCACCTCCTCAACCCCCAGGCTCAGCTCCCGGGATATCTCGTCCAGGGTGGGCTCCCGGCCCAGGCGGGTGGTCAGCGCCTCCTTGCACTGCAGCACCCGGTAGGCCACGTCCCGGATGGAGCGGCTGACCCGGATGGGGCTGTTGTCCCGCAGATACCGCCGCACCTCCCCGGCAATCATGGGTACGCCGTAGGTGGAAAAGCGCACCTGCTTGTCCGGGTCGAAATTGGAAATGGCTTTGATGAGGCCGATACACCCCACCTGGAACAGGTCGTCCGGGTTTTCCCCACGCCTGTCGAAGCGCTGGATGACCGACAGCACCAGGCGCAGATTCCCCTCGATCAATGTCTGCCGGGCCCCTGCGTCCCCCTGCCGTGCCCGTCGCAGCAGCTGTTCCATTGCGGCGGGTGCCAGCACCGCCAGGTTTGCGGTATTGACACCGCAGATCTCTACTTTTCCCTGCATGCTCTTCCCCCATTTCGTTCTTGTCGAAACGAAGATGCCCGGAGAGGATCCAGCCTGCCGTTCCCTTCCGGGTTTCCCAGGAACAGTATGCCCCGGGTCTTCCAGATAATACCGAAAAGTTGGAAAAGGCCAGATAATTGCTGTGAATACGCCGGGTATGGGGGTTTTTCACAAAAAATCAGGGGAAGACGGATTTCTGTTTCCGTCTTTGTCATCTATTTTTTACAGTTTTGTAACTTTTAACCCGGTTTTTTCCAATACAGCCAGGGGGCAAACGGTAACGTAACACGCGCTTTTTGGAAGGACAGCGCAGAATATGCACTGGGATATACAGACTTTTCCACACCCCCGGCCACGATGCGTTTGCCCGGAAATACCTGTTGATAACCCGGAGTTTTCCACATTCTCCACAGGTTTATCCACAGCACTTTTCCACAGGGGCGCATACATTGTGAATATGCATTCCGGTTGACATAAGCAAAAAGCGGGAAACAGGCCGCTTTTCCACTTTTTCCGTCTGGTGTATTTTGACGATAGCTGTTTCTTTGTGCAAAAATTCCCCTCTTGACAGATCCTTCTGCCGGGCCCCGTGACACCCCTGCCCGTAGGGGCGGTTATTAACCGCCCGCAACATTCGTCACCCTGCCTGTACGTTGAATGGCACAATGTCGGCTTTGGTACGCATTCACCTGACCTTCGTCAAAATGGTAACCCATCACCGCGCGGGCGATTGATAATCGCCCCTACCGTCTTTCGGACGATTGATAATCGTCCCTGCCGTCTTTCGGGCGATTGATAATCGCCCCTACCGTCTTTCGGGCGATTGATAATCGCCCCTGCCGTCTTTCGGGCGATTGATAATCGTCCCTGCCGTCTTTCGGGCGATTGATAATCGCCCCTACCGTCTTTCCGATCAGCTTTTTTCAAACCCAACCAGGAATTTTTTCAAATTGGGGGTTGATTTTGCTTCCCAAAAGCGCTATAATAAGCATCCGTATGGAATCATTTTACCAAGGAGGTGAAACATACATGCCCAACATCAAGTCCTCCAAGAAGGATGTCCTGTCTTCCAAAGCCGCTTACGAGAAGAACAAGGCCGCCAAGTCCGCTCTGAAGACCACTCTGAAGAAGTTTGACGCCGCCCTGGTGGCCGGTGACAAGACCGCCGCCCAGACCGCCTACACCCAGGCTGTCAAGGCTGTGGATCAGGCTGTGGTCAAGGGTCTGCTGCACAAGAACAACGCAGCCCGCAAGAAGAGCAGCATGACGCTGAAGCTGAACGCCCTGGCCTGAGCTCTCTGAAAATATCTCCCTCCCAATTTCAGGAGGGAGTTTTTTCATACTGTTTTTTGATGAAATGCTTCATCAAAAAGGCTGTGCCAAAGCACAGCCGAATCTGCAATGGCTTGCAGATTCCCGTCTCATCGAATTCTTTCCAAAAAAGCTTAGACGCTTTTTCTGAAGAATTCGGATCATGCCAAAAGCTGTCTCTTTCCCCCGAAAAAACAGCGTTGAAAATCCACGGGCTTTTCGTTATAATATAGAGGAACCTCATTTGGCAGAAGAATCCAGGCGGTGAATAATTTGGCAAAACCATCCGATCCCATTACCATCCTGCGGGGCGTTGGCCCTGCCCGGGCAGAGCTGTTCCACAATCTGAATATCTACACGCTGGAGGATCTGATCTGCCACTACCCCAGAGGCTACGAGGACCGTACCAGGCTGGTTCCCATCTGCCAGCTGGAGGTAGACCGTCCGGCCTGCTTCCAGGCGGTGGTGATGAACACCCCCCGCACCGCCCACATCCGCAAGGGTCTGGATCTGACCCGGGTGCAGGTGGCGGACACCACCGGGCGGCTGAACCTGACCTTCTTCAATTCCCGGTATGCCGAACAGAACCTGCATTACGGCGAAACGTACATCTTTTACGGAACCGTCACCGGGGACTACGGCGGCTACGGCATGACCAATCCCGTCTTCGAAAGTCCCTCCTCCCAGGGCGTCGCCACCCGGCGGATTCTGCCCGTCTACCCCCTTACCGCCGGGCTGAACAACGCCGCCATTGTGCGCTGCGTCCAGCAGGCCCTGGCCATCTGCGATCCCCCCGGGGAGATTCTGCCGGAATCCATCCGCCAGCGCTATGACATTCTCCCGGCGGAGCTTGCCTATACCGCCATCCACCAGCCCAAATCCATGCAGGAGGCGGAGCAGGCCCGCAGGCGGCTGATCTTTGAGGAGTTTTTCGTGTTCAGCGCGGGGCTGTCCCTGCTTCGGGCATCCCGGGCCCGGAAGAAATCCCTCCCCTACGAAAACACCGACCTGACCGCCTTTTACGCCGCCCTCCCCTTCCGCCTCACCGGCGCCCAGCAAAGGGCCATCGATGAGATTCTCCGGGATATGGGCCGGGGAACCCCCATGAACCGGCTGGTTCAGGGGGACGTGGGCAGCGGCAAGACCATGGTGGCGGCCGCCGCCGCCTTCTGTGCCGCCCGCAACGGCTTTCAGACCGCCTTTATGGCCCCCACGGAGATTCTGGCGGAGCAGCACTACGATACGCTCCGCAAGCTCTTTTCCCCCATGGGCATCTCCACCGCCCTGCTCACCGGCTCCATGACCCCGAAGGAAAAGAAGCAGTGCCGTCAGGCCATTGCCGCAGGGGATGCCCAGGTGGTCATCGGCACCCACGCCCTGCTCACCGACGCCACCGCCTTTAACCGGCTGGGGCTGGTGATTGCCGATGAACAGCACCGCTTCGGTGTGGAGCAGCGCTCCAGCCTTGCCGCCAAGGGCACGGACCCCCACCTGCTGGTGATGTCCGCCACCCCCATCCCCCGGACACTGGCCATCATTCTCTACGGCGACCTGGATGTGTCCATCCTGGACGAGCTGCCCCCCGGGCGGCAGAATGTGGACACCTTTCTGGTGGGGGAGAGCTTCCGTGCCCGGATCAACGCCTTCATCCGCAAGCAGGTTCAGGAGGGCCACCAGTGCTTTGTGGTGTGTCCTGCGGTGGAGGAAAACGAGGAGCTGGGCATCAAGTCAGCCCAGGTTTGGGCCGAGACCCTCCAGAAGACGGTCTTCCCCGATCTTCGTGTGTCTCTGCTCCACGGTCAGATGAAGGGCTCCCAGAAGGAGCAGGTCATGGCTGCCTTCGCCCGGCAGGAGGCCGACGTTCTGGTGGCCACCACCGTGATTGAGGTGGGTGTGGATATCCCCAACGCCACCCTGATGGTCATTGAGGACGCAGACCGCTTCGGCCTTTCCCAGCTGCACCAGCTTCGGGGCCGGGTGGGCCGGGGCAGGGACAAGAGCTACTGCATTCTGGTGTCCCACAACAAAAACCCCGAGACCCTCCAGCGGCTCAAAGCCCTGTGCGCAACCAACGACGGCTTCCGCATTGCGCAGGAGGACCTGCGTCAGCGGGGCCCCGGAGATTTCTTTGGCTCCCGGCAGTCCGGTCTTCCGGTATTCCGGGTAGCGGACATGAACATGGATCTTGACACCCTCAGGCAGGCCCAGTCCGCCTCTGCCCAGTGGATCGACCAGTGGGGCGACAGCGACCTGCCGGAGGCCCAGTCTCTGAGGGCGCGGATCAGCCAGCTGTTTCAGCGTTCTCAGGGGACACTCAATTAAATATACTGTGCCTTGCCTCCCTCTCTGAGGGTGGTGCGACCCGCAGCGAATCAAAATCCCAATGATTTCCGGTGGCAATCATACCATACTTGTCTGTGGCCGGAGGCCGGAGGGAGTGTCCTAGAAACGACACCCCCTCAGTCACTTCGTGACAGCTCCCCCAAGGGGGGAGCCGAGGGTGACAAATCTATTTCCGAAAGGAAGGAACCCATATGAAAAAACTTCTGTGCGCCATTTTCGTACTTCTTCTCACAGGCATTCTGCCCCTGGGGGTGCTGGCATCCTCCGTCCAGGCCGAAGGCACCTGCGGCGAGGGGCTGACCTGGGTTTTGCAGGATCACACCCTCACCATCTCCGGCAGCGGCGACATGGAGGACGGCTGCCCCTGGGAGGAATACAAGGACGACATCCGCAGTGTGGTGCTCACCGGCGGGGTCAGCCGCATCGGCGCCAAGGCCTTCTGCCAGTTTGAAAAGCTCAAGGACATTGACTTCGGCGATTCCCTGCGGGAGATCGGCCCGGAGGCCTTCTACGACTGCAACCGCATCCAGCGTCTTGTGCTGCCTGCCACCTTCCGCTCCTTTGAGGCAAAGTGCTTCCAGGACTGCGACAATCTGAGCCTTGTGTACTGCTACGGCCCCATGCCCCATTTCCGGGACAGCTGCCTGTGGACCGTGGGCCACATCGACCTGTACTACCCCCTGAATAACCCCTGGCCCTCGGAGTATGTCTCTCCCCTGCTCAGCTCCTACGGCTCGCACCTGGCCATTTATGGGGCCAACCCGGACATTCTGGATGAGGTTCAGACCGTCAGCGCCGCAGCTTCCGATGACCAGGAAACCGAGGCCACGGAAGCACCCACCGTGCCCACCACCGCTGCCACGGAGCCTCCCACCGTTCCCACCACAGTCCCCACCACGCCGCCTACCCAGACCCCCACGGAAGCACCCACCGCACCTCCTACCCAGGCGCCCACCGTGCCCCCCACCCAGGCTCCCACCGAAGCGCCTACGGTTCCTGAGACGCAGGCCCCCACCCGGCAGACCGAGCCGCCCCTCCGGGAGCGGAACGCCGGCGGCGACGGCTGGATTGGCCTTCTC
>CALYRG010000072.1 GCA_945482615.1 uncultured Clostridia bacterium
CCCTCCATGATGACAGTGTTTTATTTCACTGTCTCTCATAGAGGGAGCATATCACCAGGGCTTCGGGGTTATTCCATGCCTTTACTGGTTTTCTTCCCGGTCTTCTGTCTGCGGGGTATTCTGCCAGCCGGGAACCGGCTCTGCGGTGGGCTGGGGCTGCCAGTCCTGTGCAGGCTGCTCCGGCTCATCAGCCCCAGCGTCTTGTCTGGGCTGGGACTGCTTCTTTCTGGGAGGCATACCGTCATCCTTATTCCGGTTAAAGAACAGGAAGAAGGCTTCGGTTGGGTGGATGAGAATGCTCAGCACCAGATACAGTCCGGCATTGACAGGGTCCAGGGACTTGTACACATCGTAAAGGGCCATGAAGCGGAGAATTGCCAGGGCAATGGCCACGCCGCAAAGGGGCAGGCTCAGGCCCATCAGCCCTACCAGCGGGCCCATCATGGCTTCCAGAATGTAGCGTCCGTGGTGACCGCCCAGAACTCCGCCGACGGCTCCCACCGCCACCATCACGCCCATGACCAGGGCCGCCATGCTCAGTACAGCACTGAGTATGGCAAGCACCAGCAGAACCTTGCGTCTGGAATGGCGCTGCCTGTGCAGAATGTAGCAGTACTGGTCAGACAGCGAACCCAGCAGATATACCCGGGCCACCGGAATCCAGGCCAGCCAGGGGGCATGAAGCCCCCGGCGCTGAGCAATGGTATAGAGGCTCAGGGAAGTCAGAACATAGACAGCCAGACCGATGATTCCCGAGGGCACGGCGGCTCCCAGCCCCGCAAGGATACCCATCACAACTTCATCAAACATAAACGTCCTCTCCTATCTGTGCGGCAGAGGATGCTTTTCACATCCCGCAAATCGGAAACAATATCCGTTAGTTCATCAGGCGGCAAACCAGCTCGGTGTAGGCGTAGGGATCATCCAGAGGCAGCTCCGCCATGAGCATGGCCTGGTACATCAGAAGCTGGGCGTAGTCCTTGGCCTTGAGGACATCCTCAGTCATCAGCCGCTGCATGGCCTTGACGGCGTCATGCTCCGGGTTCAGCTCCAGAATCCGGCCCACCGGGTAGGCAAACTCCGGATTCATCCGCTTCATATACTTCTCCATCTCGAAGCTCATACCGGCATCGGGAACCATGCAGGCAGGGGCCTTGCCCAGATTGTCGGAGAGCCGCACCTCCTTGACGCTGTCGCCCAGGGTCTCCTTGACGAAGGTCAGCATACCCTTGAGCTCCTCAGCCTTCTCCTCGGCGGCCTTCTTCTCCTCCTCGGTCTGCAGGCCCAGATCCTCAGAGGAGGCGTTGCAGAAGGACTTCTCCATGTAGGTCATCAGGGTCTGGGGGATAAACTCATCCACATCCTCGGTAAAGAGCAGGGTGTCATAGCCCTTGCCGCTCAGGGTCTCCACCTGGGGCAGCTTTGCAAGGCGGTCCTTGTTCTCGCCGGGAACGTAGTAAATCTTCTCCTGGCCCTCGGGCATAGCCTCCACATACTCCTTGAGGGAGATGAGCTTGCCCTGCTTGTGGCTGTAGAACAGCAGCAGATCCTGGCAGCTGTCCTTGTGGGCACCGTAGTCGGAAACGGTGCCGTATTTCAGCTGGCGGCCGAAGGCGGCGTAGAATTCCTCGTACTTCTCCCGCTCGTTTTCCAGCATGGACTTGAGCTCGGACTTGATCTTCTTTTCAATGTTCCGGGCAATGATGGTCAGCTGCCGGTTGTGCTGGAGCATCTCCCGGCTGATATTCAGGGAAAGATCCTGGCTGTCCACCACGCCCCGGACAAAGCGGAAGTGCTCGGGCAGCAGATCCTCGCAGTTTTCCATAATCATCACGCCGCTGCTGTACAGCTGCAGGCCGCGCTTGTAATCCTTGGTGTAGAAATCATAGGGAGCCTTGCCGGGGATGAACAGCAGAGCCTTGAAGGACACAGCGCCCTCGGCGCTGGAGTGGATGATGCGCAGGGGCTTGTTGTAGTCAAAGAACTTCTCCCGGTAGAAGGTCTCATACTCCTCATCGGTGACATCCTTCCGGGGGCGCTGCCAGATGGGAACCATGGAGTTCAGGGTCTCCAGCTCCGTGTAGGACTCGTACTTGGGAGCCTTGTCCTCGGCTTCCTCCCCTTCTGCGGCCTCCGGCTCCTCCACAGGGCGGGACTTGGTGACTTCCATTTTGATGGGGTAGCGGATGTAGTCGGAGTATTTGCGGATCAGGGAGCGCAGCTCGTACTCGTCCAGGTACTCGGAATACTTTTCTTCCTCGGTGTCCGCTTTCAGGGTCATGATCACATCGGTGCCGGGGCCGTCCCGGTGGGCTTCCTCGATGGTATAGCCGTCAGCACCGTCGGAGACCCACTTCCAGGCGGTGTCCTGCCCATACTTCCGGGAAATGACGGTGATGGAGGAGGCCACCATAAAGGCGGAGTAGAAGCCCACGCCGAACTGGCCGATAATGTCGATGTCCTCGTTCTTCTCCATGGCCTGCTTGAAGCCCAGGGAGCCGGACTTGGCGATGGTGCCCAGATTCTCCTCCATCTCCTCTTTCGTCATGCCGATGCCGTTATCGGAGACGGTGAGGGTGCGGCCCTCCTTGTCCCGGGTGATGGTGATGGCAAACTCGTCCCGGGAGATGCCCACCTTGTCATCGGTGAGGGCGGTGTAGGCCAGCTTGTCGATGGCGTCGGAGGCATTGGAGATGATCTCCCGGAGGAAGATCTCCCGGTGGGTGTAGATGGAGTTGATCATGAGGTCCAGCAGGCGCTTGGACTCTGCTTTGAATTGCTGCTTTTCCATAGTGTTTCTTCACGTCCTTATATTATTTAGCACTCTATGTTGCTGAGTGCTAATATTATAGCGCACATTTGCAAAAAAGCAACCCCTGTCAAGAAAAGTTCTTCATTTATTCATAAATGCCCCCGCCCTGGGAAGGGTCTCTCCGGCGGTGGTGATATTGCATAGGAAAATGTGGGAATAATGGTACTTTCTCGGCATTGATTTTTCAAAAACTGCATTGATTATTTGAAATTATATGGTATGATTATTGTGTAAGATTATGCGCCAAGCGATAAGAAATGATTCGATGTAACGAAGGAGTAGAACATGATCACAGTCAACAATCTTGGAATGCAGTTCGGCGGCCAGTGGCTGTTCCAGCACGTGGATCTGCAGTTCCTCCCCGGCAACTGCTACGGCATCATCGGCGCCAACGGTGCTGGCAAATCCACCTTCCTGCGCATCCTCACCGGCGACCTGGACTCCACCACCGGCAGCGTCTCCATCGACCCCACCAAACGGGTGTCCGTTCTGAAACAGAACCAGAACGCCTTTGACGAATACTCGGTGCTGGACACCGTCATCATGGGCAACCAGCACCTGTACGACGTAATGAAGGAAAAGGACGCCATCTACGAAAAGCCCGACTTCTCCGACGAGGACGGCCTGCGGGCTGCCGACCTGGAAGCGGAGTTCGCGGAAATGGGCGGCTGGGAGGCGGAGTCCGATGCATCCCGGCTCCTCCAGGGCCTGGGGATTCCCACGGATATGCACTACGATCTGATGGCCACCACCGACCCGAGGCTTAAGGTGAAGGTACTGCTTGCCCAGGCGCTGTTCGGCAATCCCGACATCGTCATGCTGGACGAGCCCACCAACAACCTGGACATCGAGGCCATCAACTGGCTGGAGGACTTCCTGCTGGACTTCCCCGGCATGGTCATCGCCGTTTCCCACGACCGCCACTTCCTGAACACCGTCTGCACCCACACCGTGGACATCGACTACGGCAAGATCAAGATGTACGTGGGCAACTACGACTTCTGGTACGAATCCTCCCAGATGGTTCAGGCCATGATCCGCAACAAGAACAAGAAAAACCAAGAGAAGATTGAGGAGCTGCAGCTGTTCATCCAGCGTTTCTCCGCCAACAAGGCCAAGGCCAAGCAGGCCACCGCCCGCCGCAAGCTCCTGGACAAGCTGACCGTGGAGGAAATGCCCTGCTCCACCCGCCGCTATCCCTTCGTGGGCTTCCAGCCCGAGCGGGAGCTGGGCAAGGACGTGCTCACCGTCAAGGATGTATCCGTCACCGTGGACGGCGTGAAGCTGCTGGACAAGGTCTATTTCTCCGTAGGCCGCACCGACAAGATTGCCTTTGTGGGTGAAAACGAGCTGGCCCAGACCGCATTGTTTCAGATCCTCATGGGAGAGCTGGAGCCGGACGAGGGCTCCGTCAAGTGGGGCGTGTCCACCATGCGCAGCTATCTGCCCAAGGACAACAGCGCCTACTTTGAGGGCAACTCCGAGACTCTTGTGGACTGGCTCCGGGGCTACTCGGTGAAAAAGGACGACGTGTACCTGCGGGGCTTCCTGGGCCGGATGCTGTTCTCCGGGGAGGACGCCTTCAAGAGCGTGGAGGTTCTGTCCGGCGGCGAGAAGGTGCGCTGTATGCTGAGTAAGATGATGCTCTCCGGCGCCAACGTTATTTTGCTGGATCAGCCCACCAACCATCTGGATATGGAATCCATTCAGGCCGTGAACAAGGGTCTGGAAGCCTTCCCCGGGGTGGTGCTGCTGGCCTCCCACGACCACGAGATGCTCTCCTCCGTATGTAACCGTGTCATCGCCTTCCAGAGCGACGGAACCATCATCGACAAGTACGGCAACTACGATGACTATCTGAACTGGATGGCGGAGCAGAAGGCGGGAAAGTAAGCGTCAGATACGAGATATTGTGCATATCGGCTTTCGTCAGCAATATGGCGCTTTCGCCAATGTACTGACACGGCCCCGGTGAGAGGCACGCAGTGCGTCCAGTCCGTAGGGAACGGATTTATCCGTTCCGCGAACCGGGTGCGTCATCGGAATGCATGAATGCATTCCCTACGAGAGGCGTTGGGCGTTTCGATTATGACGAAAGCCGGATAGAAGAATGTGGAGTTAATAATTTATGGAAAACGTTTTGGATTTGATTACCGCAAAAATGCGGCAGGCCTTTGCCGATGCGGGGTATGACCCCGACTACGGCACGGTGGTGGTGTCCAACCGGCCCGACCTGTGCGAATACCAGTGCAACGGCGCTCTGGCCGCCGCCAAGCAGTACCACTGCGCCCCCATTCAGATCGCCAGAGCCGTTGCCGAAAAGCTGGACAGCCGGGATTTCAGCAAGGTGGATGTAGCCGGTCCCGGCTTTCTGAATCTGAGCCTCAGCGGCTCCTTCCTGGCCTCCTACCTGGAAAAGATGCGTACCGCCGACCGCTTTGGGCTCCAGCCCGCGGGTGTCGGTAAGACCATCGTGGTGGACTACGGCGGAGCCAATGTGGCAAAGCCCCTGCACATCGGCCATCTGCGCCCGGCCATCATCGGCGAAGCGCTGAAGCGGCTGTACACCTTCTTCGGCTGGAACGCCATCGGCGACGTGCACCTGGGCGACTGGGGACTTCAGATGGGTTTGATCATTGCGGAGCTTCAGGAGCGCCAGCCGGAGCTTCCCTACTTTGATCCCGATTTCACCGGAGAATATCCTGCCGAGGCTCCCTTTACGGTGGACGAGCTGGAGGAGATCTACCCCACCGCCTCCGCCAAGAAGAAGGACCCGGAGTTTTCCCACAAGGCCCACCAGGCAACCCTGGAGCTGCAGCAGGGCCGGCGGGGCTACCGGGCACTGTGGCAGCACATTATGAATGTGTCCGTTGCAGACCTGAAGAAAAACTACGACAACCTGGATGTCCACTTTGAAAAGTGGCTGGGCGAGAGCGATGCCGATCCCTATATTCCCGCCATGGTGGAGGACATGAAGGCCCGGGGCATCGCCGTACAGTCCGAGGGCGCCTGGGTCATCCCCGTAAGCGAAGCCGGGGACAAGAAAGAAGTGCCTCCCTGCATCCTCGTCAAATCCGACGGTTCCTCCATCTACGCCACCACCGACCTTGCCACCCTGGTGCAGCGCACCCGGGACTGGAACCCCGACAAGGTGCTCTATGTCACCGACAAGCGGCAGAATCTGCACTTTGAACAGGTGTTCCGGGCCGCCCGGAAGGCCGGTATTGTGAAGGAAACCACTCAGCTGGAGCACGTGGGCTTCGGCACCATGAACGGCAGCGACGGCAAGCCCTTCAAGACAAGAGACGGCGGCGTCCTGCGGCTGGAGCAGCTGATTTCCGACATGACCGACTTCGTCCGGGCCAAGGTAGTGGAAAACCAGATCGTGGATAGCAGCGAGGTGGAGGCCACCACCGCCAAAATTGCCATGGCCGCTCTCAAGTACGGCGACCTTTCCAACCAGCCCACCAAGGACTACAACTTTGACATGGAGCGGTTTGCCGCCTT
>CALYRG010000073.1 GCA_945482615.1 uncultured Clostridia bacterium
TTAACCGCCCGAGCGGCAGAGCACCGCAATCCCGGCAAAGGTGAGGCGAATACGTACCGAAACCAGACACCGTACCATTCAACGCCCAGGCCGGTGGACGCGCATTGCGGGCGGTTGATAACCGCCCCTACGATTGGGGCACAACCCCAGAGGGGGCGCCGGGGGGCGATTGCCGTTTAACGAGGCCCCGACAGAACATCCCACCGCCAAATTTGGCGGTGGGATATTTCTCACAATTGATAGTAGCCCGCTTCCAGGAGCCGTGTCAGGGCTTCATTGACCTCCTCGTCGGAAAACAGGGCGGTGTAGCGTCTGTCCGTGGCCAGGGCCTCCAGGCTCAGGTCGAGACGGTGAAGCTTTAACAGATCGTTGAAGCCGTCGCTGAGCCGCCGCCCGGAAAGCATCCTGTGGGCATCCGTCAGGGCCGTTTCGGGGTTTACCGGGCGCATCCGCACCCCCAGCTCCATGGCCGTTTCCCGGGATTTTATCCAGGCGGCTGCAAATTTGCGTTCCATAGCGTCCTCCTATTGATTGCCCAGATAGATGAGCAGTACAGCAATGTCCGCGGGGCTGACCCCGGAAATGCGGCCCGCCTGGCCCACAGACCGGGGGCGGATTTTCTGCAGCTTCTCCCGGGCCTCCAGCCGCAGTCCTGCGATGGCGCTGTAGTCCATGTCCTCGGGGAGCAGACGGCTTTCCTCCCGCCTGAACTGCGCCACCTGCTTTTCCTGGCGGCTGAGATACCCGGCGTATTTCACCTGAATCTGTACCTCCTGCTGTACGGCAAAGGGCAGCTCCGGGCGCTCCGGGTCGAAGGGGGCCAGGTCTTCATAGCTGACCTGGGGGCGGCGCAGGAGGTCGGAAAGCCTTGCCGAGCCGCTGACCGGGGCGCTGCCCTTCGCGGCAAGCATATCGTTCAGGGCGTCGTTTTCGCACACCCCGGAGCCTTCCAGCCGGGCAATTTCTCTTTCCACGGCGGCATACTTTTCCTCCACCTGATGAAGCCGTTCCTGGCTCACCAGACCCACAGCCGCGCCGATGGCGGTGAGCCGGGCGTCGGCGTTGTCCTGACGGTGGAGCAGCCGGTATTCCGAGCGGCTGGTCATAATCCGGTAGGGCTCCTCGGTGCCCTTGGTCACCAGATCGTCAATCAGGGTGCCGATGTAGCTGGTGTCCCGGGTGAGGATCATGGGGGGACGGCCCAGCAGCTTCAGGGCGGCGTTGATCCCCGCCACCAGACCCTGGGCGGCTGCCTCCTCGTAGCCGGAGGTGCCGTTGAACTGACCCGCGCCGTAGAGCCCGGGCACGGCCTTGACCTCCAGCGTGGCGTCCAGCTGGGTGGGGTCGATGCACTCGTACTCGATGGCGTAGGCAGGGCGCATCATCTCCGCCTGCTCCAGCCCCGGGATGGTGTGAAGCATCTGTAGCTGCACATCCTCCGGCAGGCTGGAGGACAGGCCCTGGATATACATTTCCTCGGTGTCCAGGCCGCAGGGCTCCACGAACAGCTGATGGCGGAGCTTGTCCGGGAAGCGGACGATCTTTGTCTCGATGCTGGGGCAGTACCGGGGGCCGACGCCGGAGATGGTGCCGTCGTACATGGGAGAGCGGCTCAGGTTCCGGCGGATGATCTCATGGGTTTCCTCGCTGGTGTAGGTCAGGTAGCACACGGCGCTGTTTTCCACCCGGTGCTCCGTGCGGAAGGAGAAGGGCTCCGCCTGGGTATCCCCGGGCTGGAGCTCCATTTTGGAAAAGTCGATGGAGCGGCGGTTCACCCGGGGCGGGGTGCCGGTTTTGAAGCGCCGCAGCTCTAAGCCCAGCTTTTTCAGACAGTCGGCAAGGCCGATGCTGGGGTGCATCCCATCGGGGCCGGAGGAAATGACGCTGGGCCCGGTGATGACGGTGCTGTCGAGATACGTGCCGGTGGCGATGATCGCGGCGCGGCAGCGATACTCCGCCCCCAGCTGGGTGACCACCCCGGACACGGCTCCCGCTTCCGTAAGAATCTCCACAATCTGGGCCTGCTTCAGCTCCAGCCCCGGCTGGCGCTCCAGGGCGTGCTTCATGTATTTGCGGTACTCCGCCCGGTCCGCCTGAGCCCGGAGGGAGTGGACGGCGGGGCCCTTGCCCAGGTTCAGCATCCGGTACTGGATGCAGCTGTGGTCGGCGGCCACCCCCATCTCCCCGCCCAGGGCGTCCAGCTCCCGAACCAGGTGGCCCTTGCCGGTGCCGCCGATGGCGGGATTGCAGGGCATGTTGCCCACGGCGTCCAGGTTGATGGTAAAGAGAATCGTGTGCAGTCCCAGCCGGGCGGCGGCCAGGGCAGCTTCGATCCCGGCGTGGCCTGCGCCGATGACGGCCACGTCGCAGCTTCCTGCAAAATAGGTCATAGTGTTTCCTTCTGTTCTTCGGGGTTACCGCACCAGTGCTTCGCCATGGCGGCGCAGGAGCGGCTCATTTCTTCGCTGAAGGCGCTGTCCCACTTCCGGAGGCGGAAGCGGCGCAGCCGTTCGTCCAGAGCATCCCCGGTAAGACTCCACAGACCGGAGAGCATCCGGTGCATGGCGGCGGCCTTTTCCTCGTCATAGCCGTTTTCGTGGACAAGGTCGGCCGTTTCAAACCGCCGGGGCTTTTCCCGCTCCCGCTGCTGCATGGTGGGGTAGCCCATGCACAGCATGACGGCGGGGACAACGTATTGGGGCAGCTTCAGAAGACGCTGGTGGTACTCAAAATGTTCGGTGATGTCGCCGATGTAGCAGCTGCCAAGCCCCAGACTCTGGGCGGCCACCACGGCGTTCTGGGCGGCGATGATGGCGTCGGCCTGGGCAAGGAACAGGTCGCCCATGCCGGGAGCGCGGGTATGCTCGTCCTGGGCCCGGAACACCGAGTACCACCGCCGGTAGTCCGCGCAGAAGATCAGCACCACAGGGGCCGTGGCGATGAAGGGCTGGTTGTCGCAGCTGTGGGAGAGCTTTTCCTTTATGTCCTGGTCGGTGATGTCCAGGATGGTGTACAGGGCCATGTTCCCGGCGGTGGGCGCCTGGATGGCGGCGGCGAGGACGGCCTGCTTCACGTCTTCCTCCACCGGGCGGTCTTCATACACCCGGACGGATTTGCGGTCATACAGGCTCTGAATGATGTCATTGTTCATGGGCTTTCTCCTCCTTCTTCTTTTCCTGAGGGGGCAGGACGAAGGGGCGGCACACCACCTCGCACCGGTGGATAGGGGTGCCCAGGGCGTGGAACTTTTCCTCGTACCCGGTCATAATGCCCACGATGCCGTCCCGGTGCAGATCGTCGGTGACGTTCTTCACTTCCAGGCCGCAGGCGGCAAACTCCTCCAGGGAGAAGGCAAAGAGGGGGGCGTTGTCGGTCTTGAAGTGCAGCTCCCCACCCTCCTGAATGCACCGGCAGTAAATCTCCAGAAAGGTGCGGAAGGTCAGACGGCGCTTGGCATTCTTCTTCCGGGGCCAGGGGTCGGGGAAGTTGACGAACAGCCGGTCGATCTCCCCGGGGGCAAAGACGCTTTCCATATTGGCAACATCCATGTCGATGAAAAACACGTTTGTAAGTCCCATGGCCTGGGCCTTTTCCATGGCCACAACCATGGCCTCCCGGCACCGTTCCACCGCAACCAGCAGCACATCGGGGTTGGCGGCGGCGGTTTCCGCGGTGAACTTGCCCTTGCCGCAGCCAAGCTCCACCCACAGGGCCTTGCAGCCGGGCATTTTCTCCCGCCAGCGGCCCTTCCTGTCCTGGGCGTTTGTCACCCGGTAGTCGCCGCATTTTTCCGTGCGGGGTTCCAGATTCCGCATTTTCCGCATTCGCATAGTGTGTTCCTCCAAAGTCCGAATTTCCCCTCATTATACCAAACAGGAGGGCGGCAGTCAAACGCTATCTTCCATTTTGAGGGCAATTTTCTCTTGCCATTGGGGTCAATCTCTGGTAAAATGGGTGCAAAGAGGTGGGGCGTATGAACCAAAAACAACTGGAAAAGCAGCTTGCGTCCCTGCCGCTGCTGGCTTACGGCTTTCTGGAGCCGGGAGAGCTGGATTTTACACCCCGGGTGCGCGCCGTCTGCGCCGGGGAGTGCCCCATGTACGGCAAAACCTGGGCCTGTCCTCCGGCGGTAGGGAGCGAGGAGCGCTGCCGGGAGCGGTGCCTTTCCTATGCCGGCTGCCTGATGCTCTGCACGGTGGGGGAGGCAGGGGACATCACCGACATGGCCCAGACCCTGGCCACCCGGGAGGCCCATGAAGCGATCACAGAGCAGGCAGGGCGCTTTCTGCGCTCCCAGGGGGCGGAGATTTTCATATTGTCCTGCCGGAGCTGCACATTGTGCCCATCCTGCGAATACGAGGCAGGCAGACCCTGCGCTCATCCTGACAAGATGCACCCCTGCGTGGAAAGCCACGGAATCAACCTGATCCCCGCCATGGAAAAACTGGGACTTGCCTTTTCCTACGGCGGCAATGTGGTCACCTGGGTGTCACTGATCTTTTATAACGATGAGGAGGAACACGTATGAAGGTTGGTATTCTGGGCGCGGGCTCCATTGCCCGGGCCATGGCAATGGCCGTGAACGGTCTGGAGGGCGTGGAAGGGCATGCGGTGGCCTCCCGGGATCTGAGCAAGGCCCAGGCGTTCTGTAATACCTGGGGTTTCCAAAAGGCCTACGGCTCCTACGAGGAAATGCTCCAGGACCCACAGGTGGATTTGGTGTACGTTGCCACCCCCCACTCCCACCATTTTGCGCACACAAAGCTGTGCATTGAGCACGGAAAGCCCGCCCTGGTGGAGAAGGCCTTCACCGCCAACGCCGCCCAGGCCAGGGAGCTGATCGCCATGGCAGAGCGAAAGGGCGTCTTCCTTACCGAGGCCATCTGGGTGCGCTACATGCCCAGCCGCCGGATTCTCCGGGAGCTGATCGACTCCGGCATCATCGGCTCGGTGCAGCGGATCAGCGCCGACCTGTCCTATCCCATCCCCAATGTGAAACGGCTCACCGATCCCAGCCTCGCCGGAGGCGCCCTGCTGGATCTGGGCGTGTATGTCCTGAACTTTGCCTCTATGGTGCTGGGGGACGATGTGCAGGAAATCAAGGGCCTGTGTACCTACTGCGACACCGGCGTGGACTGCCAGGAGAGCATTACGATTACCTATCCCGACGGCAAGATGGCATCCCTCACTGCCTCCATGCTCACCGCCTCCCACCGGCTGGGGCTGATCTACGGTACAAAGGGCTATATCCACTGCATCAACATCAACAACATCCAGGGTTTTGAGGTGTACGACCTGAACCACAACCTGCTGAAGACCGTGGAGGTGCCCAAGCAGATCAACGGCTATGAGTACGAGGTTCTCGCCTGCAAGAAAGCCCTGGAGGAGGGAGCACTGGAATGCCCGCAGATGCCCCACAGCGAGACCATTCGCATGATGGAGTGGATGGACAAACTCCGCGCCGACTGGGGCGTGCGCTTCCCCTTCGAGGAGTGAAAAAAGTGACCGGGGCGGATGATTGACAAGCCCGCCCCGGCGTGGTAGAATGGGTGGAAAGCGGAAGTGGATATGAAGCGATTCCAATGGATGTGTGATTAAGTGGAAAGCAGGCTTGCCTGTTTTGATATGCGGATCAAGGGAAATCCTCCGCTTCGGCTGCTTCACCGGGCGAAATTTAGAAGCAATCGTGGATCAGGCGATATGCCCCACCTCGGGTACTCCCCCGTGTAAAAATAGGAGAATATGCGGGCGTGGTGGAATTGGTAGACTCGGTGGATTTAGGTTCCTCTGCGAAAGCGTGCAGGTTCGAGTCCTGTCGCCCGCACCAAGAAAGCAGATACCCCAACCGGGTATCTGCTTTCTTGGTATCGTGGAGGACTCGAACCCATCGGATGGGACAGTCCGGTGGACTGTCCCTCGGCGGCGGCTGGACGACGCCGACACCATAGTGTAATCGAGTCCTGTCGCCCGCACCAAACCAATATAATCCGAACCTAGTTTTCCCTGTGGGAGACGGGTTCGGATTATTTGTTTTCTTTGGTATGTACGAGGAAACCCATTTCCGAAACGGTGTCAT
>CALYRG010000074.1 GCA_945482615.1 uncultured Clostridia bacterium
AGGCGGTGTCTATCAAATAAAACCAAATGGTTTTATTTGATAATCGTATCAGAAACGCCCTGCGGAAGATTCCATGGAATGTTCCGCAGGGCATGTATTTCATTACGCCTGTTTTGCCTGATTGACAAACAGTTTTTCCGGGTCGTGGGGACGGAAAGCATTTACCATCAGCACCGCCGTCGCTGCCACACAGCTCACCGCCGCCAGCACCTGGCTGACCCGGAAGGGGCCCCAGTACAGGCTGTCCATCCGCAGTCCCTCGATAATGGCCCGGCCCAGGCCGTACCAGGCGACATAGGAAAGGGCCACCTGTCCATCGTACCTTCTCCGCCTGGACAGGAAATGCAGCAGGACAAAGCCCACCAGATTCCACACCGACTCATACAGGAAGGTGGGATGGTAATACTCCCAGGCCCCGGTGCGTGTATTGTACAGGCCCATCCGTGTAAAGGCTTCCGTTGCCGCGCCGAAGGCCTCCCGATTGAAGAAGTTGCCCCACCGTCCGGCGGACTGTCCGATGAGGAAGCCCAGGCTCACCAGATCCAGCACAGCGGCCAGATCCAGCTTTTTGATCCGGGAGAACACGACAATACCGGCAATGGCCCCCAGAATGCCGCCGTAGATGGCGATGCCGCCCTCCCAGATGTACAGCACCGAGATGGGGTTGGCAGCGTAATCCTGCCAGGAAAACGCCACATAGTAGATTCGGGCACAGACAATGGCGAAGGGGGTGACCCAGAGGATGCCGTCAAAGACGTGATCCTCCGTCAGGCCGAATTCCCTGCTCCGGCGGGAGCAGTAGAGGGCCGCCAGAAGCAGCCCCGCGGCAATGACGATGCCGTAAAAATAAATATTCATGGGCCCCAGCGCAATGGAACGGGGCGGGTTAACCTCGATCCCCAGCGCGGGGAAGGAAATAGCGCCGTAATCTCTTGGGTACATGCTTATGCCTCCTTCACAGGATAAATAACGGAAAGGCAGCAGTTGTCCTGCCTGATGACTTCCCCCAGGAACGCCTGAATTTCCTCCCGCCGGATCTGCCGGTAGAGAGCCGGGAAGTCAAAATAATCAAACTTCGCCACATGGTAGGCACACAGCCGGTAGCAGGTGGCATCAAAGGAATCCAGGGAGCGGATGCGCCGGCCCAGGGCACTGCGCTTCATCCGCGCAAATTCCTCCTGTCCGATCCCCTCCCGGGCCAGAATTTCCCCCTGGGCCAGAACCGCGTCCCGCACCGCCCCGGCATCCCGGGAATCCCCGGAGCACAGGAGCATGGCGCAGCCGTCCACGGTCTCGAAGCCGCCGCCGAAGGACGAATCGATGAGTCCTTCCTCGTACAGCCTGAGGTAGAGCGAGGAGGACTCCCCAAACAGGGCCTCCGCCGCCAGATCCGCCACCATTTCCCGGCGGATGGCTGCCTCCCCGATGCCGCCATCCCGGCACTTGAAGGCCAGGTTGAACATGGGCATGGCAACTTCCATGGATTCCTCGGTCAGGGCCGTGGGAACCGCAGTCTCCTCCTGCCAGGGGCGCAGCTTCCTGCCGGCCTCCCGGCGCTCCGTTCCCAGCACCTGCCGGGCAATGTCTGCGCAGGCGGTCGGCTCCACATCGCCGATGATGCACAGCAGCATGTTTTCCGGGGTGTAGAAGGCCCGGTGGCAGGTGTAGAGTATCTCCGGCGTGATTTCCCGGATGCTCTCGGAAGTGCCCAGAATGGGCACCCGAATGGGGTGGCTTGTATACATGGCCCCGGCCAGGTTGTCGAAAATCACGCTGTCCGGGCTGTCGGCATTCATGCCGATCTCCTGATCGATGATGCCCTGCTCCTTGCGCACGCTTTCCTCCGTGAAATAGGGGGTGGACACAAATTCCAGGAGCAGACGCAGGCACTTTTCAAAGTGCTCTGTGCAGGAAAAATAGTAGGCGGTCATATCGTAGCCTGTAAAGGCATTGGTCATGGCCCCCATGGAGGCAAACTCCGCGCTGACATCCCGTCCGTCCGGCATGTCAAACAGCTTGTGCTCCAGATAGTGGGCAACCCCTGCGGGCACATGGTATTCCCGGCCCTCCAGAGTAAAGTCGGTGTGGATGGAACCGAAATCGGTGATGAAGTAGGCCAGCTTCTTGGTAAAGCCCTCTCTGCGGATCACCACAACGTCCAGACCGTTTTCCAGGGTTATCCGGTAGACGGTCTCATCCAGATCCCGGTAATGGGTCTTGTTCATCGGCTCTCTCCTCTCAGGAAGTAGGTGGTGTGCAGCTCCATCTGCCGGGCGCAGCTGACCACCTGCTCTTTCTTGACTGCCTCCACGGCGTGCATGTACTGCTCCGGGGTCATCCCCAGACCGCTGAGGGCGGCGGTGGCGTAGTAGCCTTCGATGGAGCCGGGAGAATCATGGGTGGCCCGGAGGCTGCTGCAAAGGGCTTCCCGGGCGGCCGTAAGCTCCGTCTGGGAAATATGGCCCCGGCAGCACGCATCCAGCTGGTGCAGGATTTCCTCCCGGACGCAGTCCTTCCGGTCAAAGTCAATCCCCGCGGACACCGTAACCACCCCCTTGACGCTGTAGTACACGGAGCCGATGCTGTAGCACAGGGACAGCTTTTCCCGGACGTTCTGGAAGAGCTTACTGGTCATGCCGCCGCCGAACAGCACATTCAGCACCTGCATGGCGGCAAATTCCTCTGTCCGGTTGGTTATGGGCGTGGTAAAGCCCATGCAGAGCTTGCCCTGGGTTACGTCCATTTCCTCGGTGAGCTCTCCCGGCACACCGGTCTCCAGGCCGCTCTGGGGCGGCACCGGCACGCTTTTTTTGCTGAGCCCCCGGACAATGGGGGCAAGCAGCCGGGCTACCTCCTCTGCCGGAGCGCTTCCCACGTAGAAAATGTGGATGGGGTTCGTCTGCAGGGCGTCCAGATAGCTCCGGCGCAGGGCGATGGGTTCAATGGCGCGGATCTGCTCCGGCCGTCCCAGCCGGGGCAGGCCAAAGCTGTCCGGGGCGCACATTCTCTCCAGCAGCCGGTTCTGGGCATAGAGGCGCTTATCGTTTCGCTCGCACTCAATGGTGGAGATCAGATTGCTCTTTTCGCTCTCCACAAAAGCGGGCAGAAAGCCCTCCTGCTCCACCGGAGAATCCAGCAGCAATTCCCCCAGAAATTCTGTCATCGGATCCAGCACCCGGTCGCCGGGCAGGGCAAACCGGTCATCCATAAAGCTGCAGTACAGGCCGGTGGTCTGGCAGTCTCCAACCCGGCGCACCAGGGGACTGACGGAAGCTCCGTACAGGGTATCCAGCCGCTGGGTGATGGTGCGCAGGTCCGGGCATCTCCCGGTGCCCCGGAGCAGCACAGAGGGGAGCAGCGCTCGCCAGGCCGCATCCTGCGCCGTCATTTGCCCCACCAGCTGGAAGCTGAGGCAGCCCTGCTTGAAGCGGGTGTCCCGGAAGCACCGCAGTGTCACATTCGGGAACAGTTCAATGATTTCGATGGTAAACAGCTCCTTGCCGATGATCAAAGTCACATTGATAGCTATTATATACCATATTTTTCAAAATAGGAAGAGGTACACAAAAAATTAAGACTTTTTCTGTTGTCATTTTCCCCAATCTGCGGTATACTAGACAGAAAATGATTCACTGGAGGTAGCATCGTGGCGTGGCTGGAGATCACTGTGGATACCGCGGGCAGGGATACGGACGACGCGGCTGCCGCCCTCACTGCCCGGGGCTTTTCCGACCTGGTCATTGAGGACGAGCAGGAGCTGGAAACCTTTCTGGACGAGAACCGGGCTTACTGGGACTACATAGACGAGGGCCTGCAGAAGAAGCTGGAGGGCCTGCAGCGCATCCGGCTATATCTGGACAGCAGCGACGAAGCCGGGATGGCCCGCCTCCGGCAGGTCTGCGCCCAGCTGGGGCTGCCTGTTTCCGCCAAGCCTCTGCCGGAGACGGACTGGTCCGAGAGCTGGAAGGACAACTACCCGCCCCAGGAGGTGGGGAAAAGCCTCATCGTCCTTCCCTACTGGCGGGGGGAGGAGGAAACCTCCCGGCACAAAATCATTCTGGACCCGGGCATTGCCTTCGGCACCGGCGCCCACCCCTCCACCCAGATGGTAATGGAGGTCATGGAGCGCACCGTAAAGCCCGGCGACAAGTGTCTGGACCTGGGCAGCGGCAGCGGCATCCTGTCCATTACCGCCCTGCGCCTGGGGGCCAAGACCGCCACCGGCGTGGACATCGACCCCAAGGCCGAGGACGCCGCCCGGGAGAACGCCGCCTTCAACGGCTTTTCCGCCCCGGCATTTACCGTGTGCACCGGAAACGTCCTGGAGGATCAGGCTCTGATGGACTCTCTGGCCGGCACCTACGACGTAGTTCTTGTGAACATCGTGGCCGATGTGATCATCGCCCTTTCCCCGGTAATTCCTGCGTTCCTGGGACCTCAGAGCACCGTCATCTGCTCCGGCATTCTGGATGTCCGGGAGGCGGAGGTTCGCGCCGCTCTGGAAGGGGCAGGGCTTACCATCACCGAAGTCCACAGTAAGGAAACCTGGCGCTGCTTTGCCGCCAGACTGACATAACCGAATTTAGGAGTTTCATACTATGAGCATCCCTTATCGTACCCGACGGACGCTGCACCGGCTGGGTGTGCTTGCCGCCGTTTTGCTGACGGTGGGCGTCATCGCCTGGCTGTGCTGGGTCCTCTGGCTCCAGCGTTATGTGGTGTACGTCGATGACGGCGCCATGCTGGACTTCAACGTCTCCTCCAACGACATCTGGGGCGAGGAGGCGGTGGAGCCAAAGGTGGAGGCCAAGGTGTCCATTTTCTACAACGAAGGTGCCAACGCCATCGACACCACCCGGGAGCTGAAGCAGCTGTCCGGCTATTACATCACCAACGAAATGGTAAAAACCAATCTGAGCAACGTCCTGCTCCAGGTGGAGCGGCTGCCTGCCGACACCACCATAATGATCGAAATGAAGGGTCCCTATGGCTCCTTCTTCTACGACTCTCAGATCGGCGGCGCCACCATCTCTGCCAGTACCGACATCACTGCCATGGGCAATCTGGTGAAGCGTCTTCAGAGCAAGGGCTTCTACACCATCGCCCAGGTCAGCGCCTTCCGGGACCGGGAATACGGCGACAAAAATGTGCCCTGCGGCCTGTATATGCTCAGCCGGGCAGGACTCTGGATGGACCCGGGCGGCATGTACTGGCTGGATCCCACCAACGCCGCCGTCACCAGCTGGATCACCTCGGTGGTTCTGGAGCTGCGGGACATGGGCTTTAACGAGGTTCTGCTTTCCAACTTTGCCTTCCCCAACACTGACCAGATCATCTTCAACGGCGACAAGCAGGCCGCCCTGCAGACCGCTGCCAACAATCTGATGTCTGCCTGCTCCACCTCCGGCTTTGTTCTGTCCTTCGGCGTCACCGACCCCACCTTCCAGCTGCCGGAAGGCCGCAGCCGAATGTACCTGGAAAACATCGACCCCAACTCCATCGCCCGGACCATCTCCCAGGTGACGGTGGATGACCCGGAAGCCCGGGTGGTCTTCCTGTCCGAGACCGCCGACACCCGCTACGATTCCTACAGCGTCCTGCGCTCTATGAACGTGGTGGAGGAAGTGGAAGCCCGAAAGGAAGAGTAATACAGTGCCTGATATAAATCCCGCCCGGTTCACGCGAACCGGGCGGGATTTGTTTTGGTGCTGGTCATTTCTCCAACGGCGAAATCACCGACTCATATACGACCGCCTCAAAGGGCCTCAGGACGCTCCGGGCGCGGTCTTCATAGTTGGAAATCAGTATCTGCGCGTCACCCGACAACAGCGAGCACTCCACTTCGTGATCCGCAAAATTGCAGATCACCATGAGCCTGACACCGTCAAGGGTCCGCTCATATGCAAATACATCCGGATCTTCTTTTAACAGCATATGATAGTCGCCGTAGA
>CALYRG010000075.1 GCA_945482615.1 uncultured Clostridia bacterium
GGTTCTCTCGCCACCCGGCTGAAAGAAAATGCCCGGCAGTCCGCCCACGCGGCCTACCGCACCAAGATCCTGTTTGAAACCAACCAGCTGCTGCAGAAAGAGACGGAGGAACCCGCAGTCATCAATGCAGCAGCGGGTCAGATCCGAAAGCTCCTGAATAAAGATCTGGTCATCTATCTGTCCGACGGCAGCACGCTGTCGGAGCCTACCGTCTTCCGGACCGAGGACAGCAGCGGCACCGATCTGGTGTCCGAAAGCGAGCGGGCCGTGGCGCAGTGGGTACTGCGCAATAACAAGCATGCCGGGGCCACCACGGATACCCTGTCCGGAGCCAACGGGCTGTACCTGTCCATCCGGGTGAACCGCCACGTCTGCGGGGTGGTAGGCATTGCCATGGATGGAACCGGCCTGGACTCCTTTGAAAACAGCATTCTGCTGTCCATTCTGGGCGAATGTGCCCTTGCCATTGAAAACATCCGCAACGCCCGGGAAAAGGAGGCCGCCGCAGTTCTGGCGCAGAACGAGCAGCTCCGGGCCAATCTGCTGCGCTCCATCTCCCACGATCTGCGTACGCCTCTGACCTCCATCTCCGGCAGTGCCGGAAATCTTCTGGCAAACTACCGGAAGATGGACGATAACCTGCGGGAGCAGACCTTTACGGATATCTATGACGACTCCATGTGGCTGATCAATCTGGTGGAAAATCTGCTGGCCGTCACCCGCATCGAGGGCGGTCAGATGCATCTGAACAGGTCCATGGAGCTGATGGACGAGGTCATCACCGAAGCCCTCAAGCACATTAACCGCAAGAGCCGGGAGCATACCATAACGGTCACCAGCAATGCGGATTTCGTTCTGGCAAGCATGGATGCCAAGCTCATCATTCAGGTCATCATCAACCTGGTGGACAATGCCATCAAGTACACCCCTGCCGGATCTTCCATTGAAATTCACACGGAGAAGCAGACCAAGCAGGTGCTGGTTTCCGTCCGGGACAATGGCCCGGGCATTCCCGACGCGCAGAAGGAACGGGTGTTCGAGATGTTCTACTGCGGCACCAACAAGATTGCCGACAGCCGCCGGAGTCTGGGCCTGGGCCTTGGCCTGTGCAAATCCATTGTCACTGCCCATGGGGGCAGCATTACCGTCTCCGATAATCACCCAACCGGTGCCGTCTTTACCTTTACACTGCCTGCAGGGGAGGTCGAACTGCATGAATAAACCGTTGATTCTGGTGGTGGAGGACGATCCGTCTGTACGCAATCTGGTTACCACCACCCTGAAAACCAATGACTACCGCTTCCTGGTAGCCGCAAACGGAGAGGGCGCCATTCTGGAGGCCTCCTCTCACAACCCGGATATCGTCCTGCTGGATTTGGGACTGCCCGACATGGACGGCGTGCAGGTAATCAGAAACATCCGCTCCTGGTCCAACATGCCCATCATCGTCATCAGCGCCAGAAGCGAGGATTCGGACAAGATCGAAGCACTGGATGCCGGAGCGGACGACTACCTGACCAAGCCCTTCTCCGTGGAAGAGCTGCTGGCCCGGCTCCGGGTAACCCAGCGGCGGCTGGCCATCATGCCTGCCAAGCTGATGTCGGACAAGTCCATCTTCGAAAACGGCAAGCTCCGGGTGGACTACGCCGGGGGCTGCGCCTACCTGGACGGCCAGGAGCTGCACCTGACGCCCATTGAGTACAAGCTCCTGTGTCTGATGAGCAGGAACGTGGGGAAGGTACTGACCCACACCTACATCACCCAGAACATCTGGGGCCGGAGCTGGGACAACGACGTGGCCTCCCTGCGGGTGTTTATGGCCACCCTGCGCAAGAAGCTGGAAGCCGACCCGGACTCCCCTCAGTACATTCAGACCCATATTGGCGTGGGCTACCGGATGATCAAGGTGGAGTGAGAATGCAAACCCACAGGCTGCACCACTTTCCAATAAAGCGCGCAGCGGTTTCTTCCCCTTTTTCATTTTCTGTGCTACAATACTGCCAGATCAAATTGATAAGGAGTGGATAACATGGGTCTGGGCAGCAACATTCAATTTTTACGCAAACAGAAGCGGATCACCCAGGAGCAGCTGGCCGAGCATATGGGGGTGTCCCGGCAGACCGTTTCCCGGTGGGAATCCGAGGAGGTCACCCCGGAGCTTGGGAAGCTGGTGGAAATGTGTTCCCTGTTTTCCTGCAAGCTGGACGCCCTGGTGCGGGAGGATATCCCCGCCCAGGCAGATATCTATTCTCCGGTTTCCATCCGGCATCTGGCGGACTTTCAGATGGCACGCTATGTCATCATCTCCCCGAACCCGGAGGATGATGTAAACGGCTACATGGATCGCTGGGCTCAGAACTGCGGTCTGCTGTCCGTGTGTCCGGAGGCCATGCGCATCGGCTGGGACTTTCCCTTCGTCACCCAGGAGCAGCAGAACCGGTTCGGTCTGCGGGGCTATGCAGCCGCCTACATTCTTCCCGAGGGCTTCAAGCCCGCCTGCCCGGGGGTGGAATACGCCCGGAACCAGGAAGCGGACTACGCAGTCATCACCGTAACGGAGCCCTTCGTCCAGCCCTTTGAGCGGATCCCCAACGCCTATAAGCGTGTTCTGGAATACCTGGCAGCCAGCGGCTTCCATGAAAAGCCCTCGGAGCAGATCCTCAGCTGCTTTGAGCATGTGTACCAGGCGGACGGCGTGACCTATATGGATGTCTATCTCCATGCAAACCGCGCATGAAAAATTTTATGGAGCAGGCCATTGGTCTGCTCCATGATTTTTTATGCTGATATTCAATAGAAAACTTTAATTTGGTACAAATTGAAGGTTTCTATATGAAGATGACAATGAGACGGATTTCTATGATTTTCTATCCCGAAAATCATAGAAACGGCGACGCCGTCAGGCGGGGCCCATCTAATAAAAACCAACGGTTTTTATTAGGGTCTATCTGAAAACCGTCAACATGCCCAAACAGCGGGTCTTTTCCGCCTGCTGTACGCCATTTTTCCTTGCAATACACAAAGTATTCCTGCGGAAAAATGGCTTCATCAGGCGAAAAATCCCTCGCTGTTGGTCATATTTCCGGATTTCAGATAGACCCTAGATAACAGTATTAAAAATCCGGAATGAATCCGGTATCTGCCGCGCTGGCCTCCTGGGTGTAGCCCTCCAGCCGGTTGAGGTACATCCAGCTGAGCACCGCTTCGTATTCCTCCTGGGTCACCGCCCGGTCCATGGGAGCAGGCAAGCCGCCCATAGGGGTATACTGCCGCATCAGGCTCACCAGCACCTCCCCGGGGGCGAAGGTCTGCCCGATCCAGTCCAGCACCCGCAGGGAGTTGTCCACATGCCCCGGCAGAATCAGATGGCGAATCAGCACCCCTCTTTTAAGCTTCTCACCCCGGCGCTGCACCGGGCCTGTCTGGCGTACCATCTCCCGGATGGCTTCCGCCGCCGCCTCAAAATAATCCGGCGCACCGGACAGCTCCTCCGCCAGGGCATTATCCGCGTACTTCATGTCCGGAAGGAAAATGTCCACCAGGCCCGCCAGCCTGGCGATGGTTTCCGCCCGCTCATAGCCGCCGCAGTTGTACACAACCGGCACCGGCAGTCTGGGGGTCAGGGCCGGGAGAATGGATGGAAGAAAATGGGTCGGCGTCACAAGGTCAATATTCTCCGCCCCCTGGGCAATCAGATCCTCCATGGCGGTGCGAAGCTGCAATGGGTCCATAGGTGTTCCGGCAGGGCCTCTGCTGATGGCCCTGTTCTGGCAGTACCGGCAGCCCAGAGTGCAGCCGCCGAAAAAGATGGCCCCGCTGCCGCCGCTGCCTGCCAGGGCGGGCTCCTCCCACCGGTGGAGCATGGTGCGGGCGACCAGCGCTGTATCCGGACAGCCGCAGAAGCCCCGCTCTCCCGCTGCTCTGTTTACCGCACACATCCGGGGACATAATGTGCATCTGCTGTAATCCATTAGCTTTCCCTCCTCTGTTTCCTATCCTATCACATTCTGCCTTCCTTGTCTTCCCTTTGGAAATATTTTTCTTCCCGAATGCCACAGACTTTACCCCGGGAGCAGAATGTGGTATACTGTAGGCGAAATTATGTTTGGAGCGTTTTCTATGCTGGAAAAGAATCATATTTACGAGACTGTCATCACCGACTACACCGCCGAGGGTATGGGCGTGGCCAAAATCGACGGCTGCGCCGTGTTCATCCCCAATGCCATTGCAGGAGAAACGGTTCGGGTGCGCATTGAGAAGGCCCGGAAGACCTGGGCTTCGGGAAAGATGACGGAAATTCTGGAGCGTTCTCCCCACCGGGTCAACCGGGAATGCCCTACAGCAAAGCTGTGCGGCGGCTGTGACTTCTGGCACATGGACTATGACGAGGAGCTGCGGCTGAAGGCCCAGCGTGTCCGGGACTGTCTGAACCGTCTGGCAGGAGAGAATCTTTCAGAGGTTCCCATTTTGGGCGCTCCCAGTTGTCTGGGCTATCGGAACAAGGCCCAGTACCCGGTGACCATGCGAAAGGGCAAGGCCGTGGCCGGCTTCTTCCGCGCCGGAACCCACGAGGTGGTGGAGCATGACTGCTGCCGCATCCTCCCCCCGGAAATGGATGCGGTGAAGAATGCAGTTATGGATTATGTAAACCAGTTTCGCGTCAGTGTCTATGACGAGACCGCTCACACCGGGCTTCTTCGCCACATCTTTGTCCGCCGGGGCGCCGTGTCCGGGCAGATTCTGGTGTGTCTGGTGGTCAATGGCACTGCCATTGCAAAACAAGAGCAGCTCATCAGGCGTCTGAAAGCAATTCCAGGCTTTACCACCCTGTCTCTTTCCGTCAACCGCAAGCCCGGCAATACCATCCTGGGGGATGAGTTTGTGACCCTGTACGGCCCGGGCTATATTGAAGATACCCTGTGCGGTCTGACCTTCCGCCTGTCCCCCCGTTCCTTTTATCAGGTCAATCATCATCAGGCCCAGCGGCTCTACGCCGCCGCCATTGCTCTGGCCGACATCCGCAAAAGCGATACGGTTCTTGACCTGTACTGTGGTGTGGGCACCATCACCCTGGCCATGGCAGGGGCCGCCGGAAAAGTCATCGGTGTGGAGGTGGTTCCCCAGGCGGTGGAGGATGCCCGGGACAATGCCCGGCGCAATGGGATTGGAAACGCCGAGTTTTTCTGCGGCGACGCGGGTCAGGCCGCCCTGGAGCTGGAGAAAAACGGTGTCCGCCCCGACGTGGTTGTGGTAGACCCGCCGAGAAAGGGCCTGAACGGCGATACCATCGAGGCCCTGGTTCGGTTTGCTCCCCGGCGCATCGTCTACGTCTCCTGCGATCCCGCCACCCTTGGCCGGGACGTGGCCCTGCTGAAAGAGCGCGGCTATTCACT
>CALYRG010000076.1 GCA_945482615.1 uncultured Clostridia bacterium
GCGACGATGCCAACACCGCTCTGGAGAAGGCCAAGGGTTCCTACGGCCGTTTCGCCGGTGCTGTCAAGTACATCGATCCCCGCAAGGACTAAGAGGAGGACAATACCATGGCTTTGTTTGAAAGTTACGAAAGAAGAATTGACAAGATCAACGGTGTCCTCGCTCAGTACGGTATTGGCTCTGTGGAAGAGTGCAGGGAAATCTGCCAGGCAAAGGGCTTCGACCCCTACGAGATCGTCAAGGGCATTCAGCCCATCTGCTTTGAGAACGCCTGCTGGGCCTACACCGTGGGCGCTGCCATCGCGCTGAAGAAGGGTGTCAAGAACGCCGCTGAGGCCGCCGAGGCCATCGGCATCGGCCTGCAGGCCTTCTGCATCGACGGCTCCGTTGCCGAGGACCGGAAGGTCGGTCTGGGCCATGGCAACCTGGGCGCCATGCTGCTCCGGGACGACACCAAGTGCTTTGCCTTCCTGGCCGGCCACGAGTCCTTCGCCGCCGCCGAGGGCGCCATCGGCATCGCCCGCTCCGCCAACAAGGCCCGGAAGGAGCCCCTGCGGGTCATTCTGAACGGCCTGGGCAAGGATGCCGCCCAGATCATTTCCCGGATCAACGGCTTCACCTATGTGCAGACCAAGTTCGACTACTACACCGGCGAGCTGACTGTCGTCCGGGAGATCCCCTACTCCAACGGCGAGCGGGCTGCCGTCCGCTGCTTCGGTGCCGACGATGTCCGTGAGGGCGTTGCCATCATGCACCATGAGGGCGTGGACGTTTCCATCACCGGTAACTCCACCAACCCCACCCGCTTCCAGCATCCTGTGGCCGGCACCTACAAGAAGGAGTGTGTCGAGCAGGGCAAGAAGTACTTCTCCGTGGCCTCCGGCGGCGGCACGGGCCGTACCCTGCACCCCGACAACATGGCCGCTGGCCCCGCTTCCTACGGCATGACCGACACCATGGGCCGTATGCATTCTGACGCCCAGTTCGCCGGTTCCTCCTCCGTTCCCGCTCACGTCGAGATGATGGGCTTCCTGGGCATGGGCAACAATCCCATGGTCGGCGCTACCGTCTCCGTCGCTGTTGCGGTCGAAGAAGCGCTGAAGGGCTAAAATCCCGGTTTTTCGCCTCAAATTGTTGCGGGCAGGCTTTTCGGCCTGCCCGCTTTACAAAATCAGGCAGTAAGTGCGTCCTTAGACACATGGGAAAGTCCCTGTATTCATAGCAAGGAAAACCAGATGGAAAGCAGCTTTTTATTTGCAATTATGCTTGTCGGGTTAACGCAGCTTCCTGATAAATTGGTGCCGGAAGGATTGCAAATGCCATCGTAGGGGCGGCTATTAGCCGCCCGAGGCGTTCCGATTCTTACGTATTTCCGATAGAACGCTGCACGTTCAGAACCGGAAGGTTGCAGGCGGCATGATAGGAAATTATGGTATGATTGCCACCGGCAATCATGGTAATTTTGATTCGCTGCGCGGCGCACCACGCCCCTACGGTAGAAACTCGAAAAAAACAATTTTCCGGTTTGCTGAGTCAAGCTGATATGTACATTTGCAATTTGTCCCAGAAACTATACGATAGACGCATAGGAGTATTGCCATGAAGAAAACCATCAAACTAAACTATTCCGGAGTTCAAAATGGATTTGACATAAAGCAGAATCTGATTTACGATATTCTGGTTCTCAACGGATATGACGTAGAAATATCCAATGAACCTGAGTATCTCATTTGTGATGTTTTTGGTGAAAATCCCTACGAATACTGCGGCACACCTCAGGTTCGGATTATGTATTCCGGAGAAAATATCATCCCGGACTTCAACCTGATTGATTACTCCATTTGTCCTTATCCCATTGCGTTTGGCGATCGTAACTTCCATCTTCCCACCTGTGTGTGGCCCCGGAGCCACTGGATTGCTCTGCCTGAAAAGAGTCGGGACTACACGATGGAATTTGTAAAGAATAAAACGTTTTTTGCGAATTTCATTTGCAGCCACGAGTCCGAATACAACATCCGGGGCGATTTTTTCAAGCAGCTGTGTCAGTACCGGCGGGTGGAGTCCCCTGGCTCCTATCTGAATAATATGCCTGGCGGTGAGACCGTAAACTGGAAGGATGACAGCAAGACGGACTTCCAGCGGAAGTGTAAGTTCACACTCTGCTTTGAAAGTACCCTCCATGAAGGCTTTGTCACGGAGAAGATTATGGATGCCTTCTATGCCGACACCATTCCTGTTTACTATGGCAGTTCCGCAGCTGCGCAGATTTTCAACAGGGATGCTTTCATCAACGTTGCGGAATATGATTCCTTTGAAGCGGCGATTGAGCGCATTAAAGAACTGGATCAGGATGACGAGAAATATCTCGCCATGCTGCGCCAGCCCATTCTTGTAGACCCGGAATATCCCGCCAAACTGGAATCTGCGCTCAACGAGTATGTCTGTCATATTTTCGACCAGCCGCTGGAAAAGGCATACCGCCGCAGCCGTGTATTCCATCCAAAACGCTGTGACGATTATCTTGCATCCTCCGTGGATGGAGAGAGCCTTACTGCCCGGAATCTTCTGTGCCGTCTTGCGGAAAAGCTTCTCCGGAAGATCGGCTTGGGAAAGAAAAACTGACGCACGGCTCATGGGATAATCCTCCTGCTTCCGCTTACGCCGGAATTGCCGGTGCTATCATTCAGATGGCCGCGGCTGTTGAGGAAGCCCGGAAGGGCCAAGAACCAATTTAACATATTTGGGCAGGCCAAACGGCCTGCCCATTTGCATATGTAGGTAGGATAGAAGAAGGTGCAATCCATCCGTAGGGGCTGGCCTCCCGGACAGCCCGCTACGAGAGACAATCAATCCAGCTTGAGGATGCACGCCAGAATGCGGCGGGCGCAGGCGCGGATGTCCTGGGGGGTCAGGTCGCCTTTTTCTACGGCGGAGAGCAGCTCCTCGGGGAAGCCTGTGCCCATTTTCAGATCGTTTCCGGCCAGGGTCTCCCGCCAGTGCTCGGCCCTTGTCCACCAATCGGTGGTGATCATGCCCCGGTAGCCCCACTCCTGGCGCAGAACGCCGGTGAGCAGCTCCCGGTTTTCGGAGGAATACCGGCCGTTTACCAGATTGTAGGAGGACATGAGCATCCAGGGGTCGGCCTCCTTGACGGCAATTTCAAAGCCCTTGAGGTAGATTTCTCTTGCCGCCCGCTGGGACACCCGGGAGTCGCTGTGCTTGCGGTTGGTCTCCTTGTTGTTGAAGGCAAAGTGCTTGGGGGTGGCGGCCACGCCCTGGGACTGGATGCCCCGGATCAGGGAGGCGGCCATGGCGCCGGAGACCAGGGGGTCTTCGGAGTAGTATTCGAAGTTCCGCCCGCATAGGGGACTGCGGTGGATGTTCAGCGCCGGGGTCAGCCAGGAGCCCATGTTGTTCTCCTTCAGCTCCAGGGCACCGGCTTGGCCGATGCGCTCCACCAGCTCCCGGTTCCAGGTAGAGGCCAGCATGGTGGCGGTGGGCCAGGCGGTGGTGTAGACCTTCAGCCAGGGGTGGATGCGCACACCAGCAGGGCCGTCGGCGGTCATCACGTTGGGAATGCCGTGCTCCGGGTTGTTGCCGAAGCCGAAGGTGTTGGCAAGGCCGGTGTTGGGCTGGCCGCCCAGAAGATACACCTGCTCCGCCAGGGTCATTTCGTCCAGCAGCTCCTCCAGGGTCTTTTCCCCATCCGCCACCTGCTGCAGCTGGATGGCTGTGACCTTCTGCATCTTTCTCCGGGGCACATAGCGGGTCTCCGGCAGCAGGCCTTCCAGGGCTTCCGGGTTGTTGAATATCGCCGGGCGAACCAGCTCCGGGTTCTCCGACTGCTCCAGCGCCTCATAGCTGCCGTCGGAGCGCATACGGCGGGGGAGCTTGTGGGGCTTGAGGTAGTCGTGGAGCTGCTCCGTGACGGTGTCCTGCTCCAGCGTCAGCACAAACTCCAGCTTCTCCGCCTCCCGGACGCTGCCGCCCAGGAAGAACCGGTACGCTCCCTTTTCCAGCACCCAGGCACTTTTTTGCACTTTGCCCAGGTCATCGAAGGAGGCCATGTCACGGATGGGAAGGGTCAGAGTCAGCGCCTCAGCTTCGCCGGGAGCCAGCTTCTTCGTCTTGGCAAAGGTGCCCAAAACCCGGGCAGGCTTGCCCAGCAGCCCCTGGGGAGCGCTGTAGTACAGCTGCACGACCTCCTTGCCGGGGACGCTGCCGGTGTTTTCCACCCGTACCCGGCAGGCGATGGCCTTATCCTGGACACCGCAGGACAGTACCGTGCGGCGGAAGGTGGTGTAGGACAGGCCGTAGCCGAAGGGATAGCGCACTCTGGCCGCCGCTCCTGGCAGGGTCTCAAAGTAGCGGTAGCCCACGTAGATATCCTCGGTGTAGTTTACATAATCGTCGCTGTCATGGAACCCTTCCGTGGAGGGATAGTCCTCCAGCTCTCCGGCCCAGGTGTCAGTCAGATGCCCGCTGGGGCAGTCGTCGCCGCAGAGGATGTCTGCTGCCGCGTCTGCGCCCTCCATGCCGCCCTGCCCGATGAAAAGGGCGGCTTCCAGGGCTGCATCTTCGGCAAACCATCCGGTGTCCATGATGCCGCCCACGTTCAGGGTCACGATGACGTGGGCAAAATGGGCCTTGGCCTGGGCCACCAGCGCCGCCTCGGCATCGGAAAGATAGAAGTCACCCCGCTGGAAGACCTCCTTTCCGGCCTCCCGCATCTGGCGCTCCGACTCCCAGAGCTCTTCAAAGTCCTTTCCTGTGCCCTTCTGGGAATTGCAGAACCGGTCCCAGCCTTCCCCGGAGAACCGGCAGATGGCCACCACGGCGGTGTCGGAGAAGGCGGCGGCAGCGGTGAGCTGCTCTTCCGTCAGGGTAGGCTCCACAGTCATCCCCGGTTCACGGCCTGCGGCGTACTGGGCGGCGATGGCCCCGGCGTAGAAGTCGTGCAGTCCGGGGTAGATTTGCAGCTTCCCTTCCTGCTCCTTCCGGGTCAGTGCTTCATACAGGGTGCGCACGTAAGCGCAGCTGACCTCGCCGCTGCCGCCGCCGCCCTTGATGTACTCTTCTCCGGCCTTGCCCAGCAGGACGAGCTTCCTGCCCCGGGGGAGGGGGAGCAGGGCATGGTCATTTTTCAGCAGAACGATGCCCTCGGCAGCTGCCTGATGGGAAAGGGCCACGTGTTCCCGGCAGCCGGAAATGCGCCTTGTATCTTCCCCCAGGCCGACACAGGGCAGGTATTGCAGTCTGAGCCATTTCATAAGTGAAAAACTCCTTCCGTCTTTGTGGATACGCTGCCATGATAGCACAGTATTCACAAAAATGGAAGGAGTAATTGTATATTTTT
>CALYRG010000077.1 GCA_945482615.1 uncultured Clostridia bacterium
GCCTGCACCAGCACGGCAATGACGGTCTTGGGCTCCACGTCGCCGTGGTGGGCCTCGATGGCGTTGACGATGACCGGGTTTTCCTTGTACTTCCGGGCCAAATCCGCGCCCAGCTGAACGTGGCTGCCCTCAACCTCGTGGTCGATGGACTTGCCCAGGTCGTGCAAAAGACCTGCCCGCTTGGCCAGTGCCACGTCCACACCCAGCTCGGCGGCCATGAGACCCGCGATATGCGCCACCTCAATGGAGTGGTTCAGAACGTTCTGACCATAGGAGGTGCGGTACTTCTGACGGCCCAGGATCTTCACAAGCTCGGGGTTCAGGTTGTGTACGCCGGTTTCGTAGCAGGCGCGTTCGCCCTCCTCCCGGATGGTGCGGTCCACTTCCTTCCGGGCTTTCTCCACCATGTCCTCGATGCGGGTGGGATGGATGCGGCCGTCGGCAATGAGCTTCTCCAGAGCGAGCCTTGCGATTTCCCGGCGGACCGGGTCGAAGGAGCTGACGGTAATGGCCTCGGGGGTGTCGTCGATGATCAGGTCTACGCCGGTGATGGTCTCCAGAGTCCGGATGTTCCGGCCCTCCCGGCCGATGATGCGGCCCTTCATTTCGTCGTTGGGAAGGGCAACCACACTGACGGTGGTTTCGGCGGCGTGATCGGCGGCGCAGCGCTGGATGGCGGTGGCGATGATCTCCCGGCCCTTTTCCTCCGCTTCGTCCTTGAGCTGCTGCTCGATCTCCTTGATCTTCATGGCAGCATCGTGGCGGACGTCCTCCTCCACGGTCTTCAGCAGGAGCTGCCGTGCCTCCTCCTGAGACAGGGAGGAGATTTTTTCCAGCTCGGCCATCTGCTGCTTTTTCAGCTCCTCCGCCTGGGCGGCGGTTTCGGTGGCCTTCTGGATTTTCTTGCTCAGTTCTTCTTCCTTACGTTCAAAGGACTCCGTCTTCTTGTCCAAAGCGGATTCCTTCTGTTCCAAGCGGCGCTCCTGCTTGCTCAGCTCGGCGCGGCGCTCCTTGACCTCGCGGTCGTGCTCTGCACGTGATTTATGGATCTCGTCCTTGGCTTCCAGAAGCATTTCCTTCTTGCGGTTCTCACCGTTGCGGATTGCCTCATTGATCAGACGGGTAGCCTCTGCTTCGGCGGAACCGATTTCCCGCTCTGCGACGCTCTTGCGGTAGACGATACCGCCAACAAAGCCCACGACCAGACAGCCAAGTCCGACGACAATTGCTATAATCATAATTGTGCAGCACACCTCCTTCCTAAAATTGGCAAGGAGGGACGGGCGTTTTTCCCTGGGTGTATTATTTTCGCATGACAACTGACCGGCCAGAACCGGCAATTGAACAAATTGAAACGCCACCAGGCGTAAAACAGTTACCCGGCCTCTTCGCCGGTTATCAATGAAACGCAATGCCCCACGGGATACTGGGGCAGCGTACACCATACCACAGTTATTCTACAGTTTGATAACACAAATGTCAAGTAGAAATCCACCGAAAAAGCATCCCGAAGGAGGACGTTTCCCCCTGGAAAAGCCGAAGTTCCCACAAATCCGACACCTGGCAGGAAATGAGAGCATAATAAAAAAGGCTCCGTCACGGAGCCTTTTTGGGCGATTACGCCATCTCCAGGGCCAGCGGTCTGCCGCCCAGAATGTGGAAATGCAGATGCTGTACGGTCTGACCGGCGTCGGGGCCGCAGTTGCTCACTACCCGGTAGCCGTTTTCCAGGCCTTCGGCCCGGGCAATGCCGGGGATGACCTCAAAGATGTGGGCGATGATGGCGCTGTTTTCCGGGGTGACGGCAGAGCAGTCAGCAATGTGCGCCTTGGGTACCACCAGAACGTGGGTGGGCGCCTGGGGGGCAATGTCCCGGAAGGCGAGGACCAGATCGTCCTCGTATACCTTGGAAGAGGGGATGTCCCCTGCGATGATCTTGCAAAATAAGCAGTCAGCCATGGTGAGTCCTCCTATAATGACACCGGTTACAGTCCGAAGATGTGGACGCCGGTGATACTGATGATGCTCATGATAATGCCCGCCAGCACAACCCCGAGGGAAACCGCAATGGTGGTGCTCTTAAACTCCATGTCCAGCAGGGAGGCGGCGAGAGTGCCCGTCCAGGCTCCGGTGCCGGGAACAGGAATGCCTACAAACAGCAGCAATGCCAGAAACAGCCCGCCCTTTCCGGCCCGGGCTTCCAGCTTCCGTCCACCCCGCTCGCCCTTTTTCAGGCAGAGGGTAAAGAATTTGCCGATGTACGGTCTGCCCGCACCCCAGGTCAGCACCTTCCTGGCGAACAGGTAGATAAAGGGCATGGGAAGCATATTGCCCAGAACGCAAACCCACAGGGCGTGCAGATAGTCCAGCTCCCATCCTGCCGCGAACAGGATTGCGCCCCGCAGCTCGATCATGGGAACCATGGATATGAAAAAGCACAGAAGGTATTTTTCGAACATAGCCCTCTCCCGAGAAAACACAAATTATTTAATGATATTATAGCATATTTCTCAGCCATTGCAACGAAAAAACCTCAGCGCAATTATAAATAATTTATTAATTCCCGGGCAAAACCGCCGATGCTTGCAAAAACCGCTGGGTATGCTATAATAATGAAGTTAAAATCAAGCCTGAATTGGAGAACCTATGGAAAACTATTTTCATCCGGAAATGAAGAAGGCAGATATCGACGCCATCTCCATTCTGGGCCTTGCCCACATCGGGGACGGCGTATTTGAGCTGCTGTGCCGCAGCTGGCTGTGCGCCCATGGAGAGAAGACTGTGGAGCGACTGCACCGGGACACCATTGCCCTGGTGAAGGCTCCGTCCCAGGCTGAATTTGCGGAGCGCATCCTCCCGGCGCTGACGGAGGAGGAGCTTGCCTGCTACCGCCGGGGCAGAAATGCCCATGTACATGCTGTGCCAAAGTCCGCCACCCCCGCCCAATACGCCAGGGCCACCGGACTGGAAGCCCTGTTCGGCGCTCTGTTCCTGTCGGGGCAGCTGGAGCGGGCCAATGAACTGTTTGTTTTGGGAATGGAGGGATACCATGGCCTTTGATGCCCGTTTTATGTCCGCCGTGCTGGCCGAGCTTCGGGGGGTCGCCATCGGCGCCCGGGTGGAAAAGATCCACCAGCCCAGCCGGGACACCGTGATTCTGCTCCTGCGCTGCCGGGAGAGCCGGGAAAAGCTGCTCTTTGCCGCCAATCCCGCGGCGCCCCGGCTCCACCTGACCTCCGCCTCCCCGGAGAACCCCGCCCAGCCGCCCATGTTCTGTATGCTTCTGCGCAAGCACCTGATGGGCGCAAAGCTCGCGGATATCACCCAGATTCCCATGGAGCGGGCAGCCACCTTCTGGTTTGACTGCACCGACGAGATGGGCTACCCGGTGCAAAAGCGGCTGGTGGCGGAGCTGATGGGGCGAACCTGCAACCTGTACCTGCTGGATCCGGAGGGCCGGATCATCGACTGCCTGCGCCGGATCGGTCTGGACGAGACGGCAAAACGCCCCGCCCTGCCGGGGCTTAAATACCAGGAGCCGGAGCGGATTGAAAAGACTGACCCCTTTGCTCCGGCGTTTTTGGAGGATGAGCAGAGCTTTGTCAGATTCCTGGCCCAGCCCGGCCCGGATGTGCTGGCAGAGCGGCTGATGGAAGCCCTGGGCGGCCTGTCGCCCCTGGTCTGCCGGGAGGCAGCTCTGGCCGCTGCCGGAGATACGGACGCCAGAGTCAGCGCCCTGCCGGTGGAGGAAACTGCCCAGGCACTGCATGACTTTTTCCGGGAGTACGGCCTCCACCCTGCTCCCTACTATGATACCAAGCCCGACGGCACCCCCCGGCAGTATGCCTTCTGCCCGGTACGCCAGTACGGCGAATGCCGGAAGGCCCCATCTTTCGGTGCACTTCTGGACAATTTCTATACCCTCCGGGATCACAAGGACGCCATGCGGCAAAAGAGCCAGAATCTGCGCAAAACCGTGCAGAACCTGTGCACCCGGCTGAACCGGAAGCTGGCCGTGCAGGAGAAGGAGCTTGCCGATACCTATGACCGGGAGCGCCTGCGGCAGCTGGGGGATATCCTCACGGCGAACCTGCACAGGATTCAAAAGGGCCAACGGTCGGTTTCCTGCGAGGATTTCTACGACGAGGAAATGAAGCTGGTGGACATTCCCCTGTCCCCCACCCTGTCCCCCCAGCAGAATGCCGCCAAATATTATAAGGATTATTCCCGGATGAAAAACGCGGAGAAGGAGCTGAAGCATCAGCTGGCCCTTGGCGAGACGGAGCTAAACTACCTTCGCAGCGTCCAGGAGGAGCTGGAGCGGGCGGGGAGCGAGCAGGAGCTGGAGGAGATCCGCCGGGAACTCCAGGCGGGGGGCTACGTCAAGGCGGAGACGGACCGGAAGCGGCCCCGGCAGGGAAGGCTTGCCCCCATGCGCTTTGAGTCCACAGACGGCTATCCCATCTACGTGGGAAGGAACAACCAGCAGAACGAGGAGCTGACCTTTAAGCTGGCCCGGAAGGACGACATCTGGTGCCACGCCTCCAAGGTTCACGGCTCCCATGTCATCATCTCCTGCGGCGGCACCAAGCCTCCGGACAATACCATCACCCAGGCTGCCCAGCTGGCGGCCTACTATTCCGGCGCGGGAACCGGCCAGAACATCCCGGTGGATGTGACCGCCGTCCGTCAGGTAAAGAAGATGGCAGGGGGTAAGCCCGGCATGGTCATCTACCACACCTACCGCACCGCTGTGGTAAACCCCTATAAGGACATCGTGGTGGACGAGCTGAACGTGGAAAGAACAGATGACGACAGCTGACCGCCAGGGCCTTTGAGGAGGCCCATTCCCTGGGGGTGACCGGTGGTTCCCGGGCCGCTTTGTCCGCGGGGAGGATATCAGGGAAGCACCACCCTTTTTCCAGAAAAGAATCATGGGAGACAGTTATTTCCTGCCTCCCATGATTTTTTTACGCAGATTCAGCGCGCAGCGCAGCATTCCGCTTGCCGCAAGTCATACAGGCGTATTACTCTGTATCAGCTTCCAGCGTTGCACCACCGAGGTTTCCAAAAACTTCCACGGACTGGATATTGTCAATGTTTATGGCGCTGCCCAGCATATAGAGG
>CALYRG010000078.1 GCA_945482615.1 uncultured Clostridia bacterium
GAAATGCTGTCCCAGGCGCTGTCACAGAAGCCCTCCGGCTTGCACCAGCCGTTGGCGACCCAAGTTTGCCCTTCCTTGACTTCACAGGCGTGCTGGATGGGATTTTCGTACTTCTCCATCAGGTCAGAATAGCAGGTCTTTCGGATGGCGGTAATGCGCACCTTTTTCATGGGAATCCCCTCCTTTTTGCTTCCATTTTAGCCCTCTTCACGCCGGTTGTAAATAGCTTTTGTTTCAGCAGGCAAGATAAATGAAATCATAGGGGTCAAGGTTTGCCTGCTCCAGGGCAGCCACCCGGTCATCCGGGTCCATTTTCCGCAGCTCTTCCTCGCTGAGCCCCGCCAGACGCAGCTGATCCCGGAAGGGTTCATACTCCGCGTCCAGCACTTCCTCCTCCTTGCTCCAGTGGAGCAAGTCTTCCGACAGTTTGATAATCATAGTCATAACCTCCCGTCCTTGTTTCTGACCCCATTATACCGGAATTCTGTCCAATAAAACGGGTGTAATACTGTTATCTAATAAAACCCAACGGTCTTTGTTAGATAACAGTATTACTCAAGATTCGCGGAGGATGATGTTACCTGCGCGCCCTGGATAGCTTCCGCCTCAGGGATTTGATTTCATAAAGCCCATGATTGCCACCATGCAGGACATCCGGAAGCAGGGCTAAAGCCGGCGCGAATCACACCGGAATCCCTGCACCAAAGGGCGGTTGCCTGTAAGACAGTTCAGGGGCTGCCTCACTGACGCGGTGAGGCAGCCCCATTCTTAACGGTCTTACGAACACCCCACGAATCCTATATTTCGAGATAAGTCCAAGATATTTAACTAACACCTATCAGAATAATGGAAGAAGGCTTAAAACAGAGTGGTTTCAGGAAAGCAGCGTGACCTCGGTCACGCCGCTGCGTATATGAAGAAGCAGCCACGATTTTCGTGACTGCTCTCAACGTTTTTTTAATAGGCGTCCGGATGATTTTCCTGTCGGGTCGGTTATTTTGCCTGCTGTTCGCAGTAGATGCAGCGATAGAGACGCCGCGCAGGATCCACCAGCTTGAATTCATGGACTAAAGAACGCTCGGTGGAGGTGATACACCGGGGATTCCTGCATTTGATGATGTCCACCACACGCTCCGGCAGACACAGATGCCGCCGCTCGGCGACCTTGCCGTCCTTAATGTAATTGACAGTGATGCCGGGATCCACATAGCCAAGCACATCCAGATTCAGATCCAGCGGTGTGCTGATCTTGATGATGTCCTTTTTGGTCAGCTTTTCGCTGTCTGCGTTCTGAATCAGGGCAACCGTGCAGTCCAGCTTGTCCAGCTTCAGAATGTTGTAGATTTCCATGCTGCGGCCTGCGGTGATGTGGTCCAGCACAATGCCGTCTTTGATTTGTCCGATGATCATACCGTTACCTCCAGCAATTTCATAATCAGGGCCATCCGAACGAACATGCCGTTTTTCACCTGGTCAAAATACAGAGCTCTGGGATCGTCGTCCACAGCAACGCTGATTTCATTGACACGGGGCAGGGGATGCATGATGACCAAATCCGGTTTGGCAGAGTTCAGCTTGTCCGGCGTGAGAATGTAGGTGTCCTTCAGGCGAATGTAGTCAGCCTCGTTGAAGAAGCGCTCTCTCTGAACCCGGGTCATGTAGAGGATGTCCAGCTTGGGCATGGCCTCCTCCATGGTGGAAACCTCCTCATAGGGGATGCCCCGGCTCTCCAGCTCGTCCTCAATGATGTACCGGGGGAACTTCAGTTCCGCCGGAGCGATGAAAACAAACCTGACGCCGCTGTATCGGGCCATGGCGGCCACCAGGGAATGGACGGTGCGGCCGAACTTCAGGTCGCCGCACAGGCCGATGGTGAGACCGTCAAAGGTGTGTCTGTACTTCCAGATGGTAAGCAGGTCGGTGAGCGTCTGGGTGGGGTGATTGTGACCGCCGTCACCGGCATTGATGATGGGAACACCGGCCCGACGGGCAGCCACCAGAGGCGCACCCTCCTTGGGGTGGCGCATGGCAATGATATCGGCATAGCAGCCCACAGTCTGGATGGTATCGGACAGGCTCTCCCCCTTGGAGGTGGAGGAGGAGGCTGCCTCGGAGAAGCCCAGAACCTTGCCGCCCAGCCGGAGCATAGCGGCTTCAAAGCTCAGTCGGGTCCGGGTGGAGGGCTCAAAGAACAAGGTTGCCAGCAGTTTGCCGCTGCAGGCATCCTTGTATTTTGCTGGATTTGCGATGATATCCTCAGCGGTGACAAGCAGCTCCTGAATTTCCTCTTTGGAGAGGTCTGTGATGTTCATGAGATTTTTCACGTTATCCAACCCTTCTTTAGACATAATAAAACCTGACTTCTGAAAATGGAAAACCCACTCAAAAGTCAGGAATAAAAGCAAAAATAGAAGAAATGCCAATAAAATCCACATCACGTCTGCCGATTTTCGGAACGGTGTAATTCATTATGGCTGCTTCCTCCTGATTGTTTTTCCAAGTATAGCATGACAAAAAGTGCTTTGTCAACACATCCGGGAAAGAATTCTGATAATTTGTTAGATTACCAGAAAAAAGATTGGTTCATCCTTTGAAACTGTGAAGCATTTGTGCGGAAAAGTACAAAGAATACATACTGCATTCAGCGCCGTTATGATATGCAGGCTGAGACATATTGTGCGTTGTGTATCCGGATCTTTGAAAAATGTAAATAACGGATATATCATATTCCTGCATTCTGTCAGGTCCATGAACCGAACAGATGCAGCAGGCGCTTTTGCACGGAATACCGGCCAGTACAGACAGGAAGAGGGCAGAACAATGCCCCTCATTTTCCGTGAATGACCATAGCCGCAACGATCAGGACAAGCCCAATGAGAAACGCAGCAGTCATGGGCTCGCTCAGAAGCAGAACCCCCAGGGCCATAGAGACGATTGGCTGAAGCGGGTAAAAGAATGCACAATAGGCAGCGCCGTAGGTTCTCAGCGACCGATTCCAAAGGAAATGGCTCAGCGCCGTGCAGATCAGGCAGATGTAGAGGATCGGCAGGATCAGGGAAGAGGTCATGTGCAAAGTCTCGCCGGAGATCCTGTAGTATGCGTAAGCAGCAGGGAGGGAGAATACGGATGCAATTCCCATACAGACAGCGGTAACCTCAAGGGGCGGGTACTGTTCGGACAGCTTCTTGATGTGGATCGTGACGTAGGACCACAGGACCACAGAGAACACGCTGCAGAAAACGCCAAAAGGAGCGGGGGCCTCCTCGGGCGAACCGATGACGATGGCCGCACCCAGAATGGACAGAACCAGGGACAGGATATCCTTTTTCCGGATCTGCTCTCCCAGGATCAGAACCGCAAACATGGTAATGAACACCGGACTGGTGGAGTTGATCAGAGAGGAAAAGGAACCGGTGGAAAACGGAATACCCAGCATCAATGCGGCATTGGCAAGGAAATATCCGTTAAAGCCGATAAAGAGGAAGTGCTTGATATCTTCCGTCCTGATCCGTTTGAAGGTGCGAAAACCCAGGGCAATCAGGATGACGGAAGATAGAAAAAACGGAAAAACAGAGCCTGCAAACGAAAGCAAACAGAAAAAGAGCGCAGGAAACAGAATCAGCCCTTTGGCCATTGCCATACCGCAGGCAAAGGGCCTGTACCTCTTGCTTCGATGCCGGAACCGAAAAATCTTTCCAGATTTTTCAAAGAATTTTCCGATTTCCTATTGACATTCCCCCTTGTGGAAGGTTTATACTGATGACAGAAAGGCGGTGGGGCAGTGAAAATCAACGAGGTGGAACGCAGGGTCGGCATCACCAAAAAGAACATCCGCTTCTATGAGGAGCAGGGCCTGATCCTTCCCCGGCGCAATTCGGAAAACGGCTACCGGGAATACGGCGAGGAGGAGGTACAGGCGCTGCGCAGGATCAAGCTGCTGCGAAAGCTGGGCGTCCCCATCGAGGAAATCCGGCAGATGCTGGAGAGCAAGCTCACCGTGGCGGATGGGATGCGCCGCCATCTGATTACTTTGGAGCGGGAGCGCCGGAATCTGGAGCAGTCTGCCCTTCTGTGTCAGGAGCTGCAGAGCATGGACATTCCGGTAGCTGCCCTGGACGCCGATGCCGTTCTGGATCGGATGGAAACCATGGAAAAGGATGGTATGTGCTTTCAGAACAAGCACACCCAGGATGTGCGGGTACACTACATTGCTCCCGGCATTGTGACGGTGGGCATGGTGGCGCTGATGGCCTTCCTGAGCGCCCTGATGATCTGGGCCTACCGGGTCGCCCCGGAGGATGCTCCGCCGGTGGGACTTCTGTGGCTGCTCGTTGGCCTGTTCGCCGCTGTGGGCACCGGCGTTGTGCTGGCCTTTACCCAGCGGGTTGGGGAAATACGGAAAGGAGAGATGGAGGATGCAAAAAAATACTAAGAAGAAGTGGGCGGCAATTGTATGCGCCGCCGTGATCGTAGGGATTCTGGGCCTGTTTTTGGCTGCCATTTTGTTCCCGCTGATTGGGGAGGCCTGCGGGGAGGCAGTCGCCATGGGCTTCCTGATGGTGTACGGTTTGGTCATTGTTGCCGTCATTGTGGGGGTGCTGGTTGCTCTGCGCCAGCGCCTGCGGGAGATTAAGGGTGGCGAGGAAGATGAAGCCAAGAAATATTGATGATGACGCGCAATGCAGGCGGCGGAAGGACGCGATTCACAGCGCCGTGGTGTCCTCGCTGATGATGTTTCTGCCTGCCGTTGGGATGCTGCTTCTGCTGGGGTACTATGCGGTCGGCGGCTTTCTGGGGGCAGTTCTGCGGATCCTGTCTGTGCTGGAATTGGGGGCCATTGTCCCCGTCTGGATATTACTCAAAAAAAGACTGAAAGAAATTGAAGGAGGAGAAGAAGATGCTGCTGCTGAATATTGATCA
>CALYRG010000079.1 GCA_945482615.1 uncultured Clostridia bacterium
CCCCGGTGAGCGGAGCGCAGTGCGTCCGGTCCGTAGGGGCAGGCAATCGCCCGGAGGTAGGGGCGATTACCAATCGCCCGTTTGAGGTGCGGGGAGACGGCGGGCGATTGATAATCGCCCCTACGAGAGGCGGTGGGTGTTTCGGTTATGCCGAGGGCCGGTTAGAAGAATGCAGTGCGTCGGGGCCGTAGGGAACGGATTTATCCGTTCCGCGCCGGGGTGCGTCATCGGAATGCATGAATGCATTCCCTACGAGGGCCGGATAGACGAAAAAAGCCCATGGCCCGGGCATTGGAGTCCGGGCCATGGGTGAAAAGGGGAATGAGAGAAGCAAGGTTATGCAGGGGTGTCCATATTCGCCAGGAGCTTGTCGACGCTCACCAGCTTTACAACGCAGGTGAACACCTCCATGGCAAGCTGCAGATCGGACAATGCGGGGAAGGAGGGAGCGATGCGGATGTTGCTGTCGTGGGGGTCCTTGCCATAGGGGTAGGTAGCCCCGGCTCCCGTCATAATCAGCCCCGCCTTCTTGCACCGGGAGATGATCTCTCTGGCGCAGCCGTCCATGGCGTCGAAGGAGACAAAGTAGCCGCCCTTGGGGTTGGTCCAGGTGCCGATGCCCAGGCCACCAAGCTCCCGTTCCAGGGTGTTCTGGACGGCCTCAAACTTGGGCCGGAGAATGTCGGCGTGCTTGCGCATGTGCTCCACCATACCGTGGATGTCCCCGAAGAACCGGACGTGGCGAAGCTGGTTGACCTTGTCGTGGCCGATGGTCTGTATCTTCATCTGGGCCCGGACATCGGTGAGGTTGTTCTCCGAAGCGGCCAGGGCGGAGATGCCGGAGCCGGGGAAGCTGATCTTGGAGGTGGAGGCGAACTTGTAGGCCAGGTCCGGATTGCCTGCCCGCTTGCACTCCGCCAGAATTTCAATCAGATGATCCTGGTCGTGGTCGTACAGGTGGTGAATGGTGTAGGCATTGTCCCAGTAGATGCGAAAATCAACGGCGGCGGGCTCCAGCCGGGCGAAGCGGCGCACCGTCTCATCGGAGTAGGAGATGCCCTGGGGGTTGGAGTATTTGGGGACGCACCAGATGCCCTTGATGGCGGGATCAGAGGCCACCAGACTTTCCACCATGTCCATATCCGGGCCGGTGGGGAGCATGGGCACATTGATCATCTCAATGCCGAAATACTCGGTGATGGCAAAATGCCGGTCATAGCCGGGGACCGGGCACAGGAACTTTACCTTATCCAGCTTTGCCCAGGGGGTGCTGCCCATAACGCCGTGGGTCATGGAGCGGGCAACGGTGTCAAACATGACGTTCAGGCTGGAATTGCCGAAGATGATGACGTTCTCGGGACGAACCTCCATCATGTCGGCCATCAGGTCCTTGCATTCCTCAATGCCGTCCAGAACGCCATAGTTGCGGCAGTCGGTGCCGTCCTCACAGCTTAAATCGCTGTCGCTGCTCAGCACGTCCATCATGCCCATGGAGAGGTTCAGCTGATCCTGACCGGGCTTGCCCCGGGCCATGTTCAATGTGAGCTTGCGCTTCTGAAATTCCTTGTACTGTGCCTTGAGCTGCACCTTGAGCTCCAGCAGCTCCTGCCGGGACAGTTCACTGTATGGTTTCATAAATACGACCTCCGGGTCGGGGAACGTGCAAGAAAGAATGGGCTGTCTATCATTCCTTGTCAAATTTCCCTTGATATTCCCGGCTATTATATGCTCTGTTTTTCAAAAATGCAATATCATATTCTCCGAAAATTCATTTTTTGAAGGTCAAATCCAGAAATCGTAGGAATGCACAAAGTTCACAGAGGGAAGCTTTGGTTTTTGCAACAGAATAACTGCTTGCAATTATTCCGGGAAAAGCCTATAATCAAGGTGCTAATTTGGAAGGTTCTGCGCTGTTTTGAAGGATATTTCCTCCTTTTTGCGATTCCTTCCTACTGAAAGGACGTGTTTGCCTTGAGCGAAGGACTTGACGTGCCTGCCCTTTTCGGCAGCGATGTTTTCAACGAGGCCACCATGAAGCAGCAGCTTCCCGCCGATGTGTATCTGGCGTGGAAAAAATGCGTCACCACCGGCTCCCAGCTGTCCCTGGACACCGCCAATGAGATTGCCGAGGCCATGAAGCAGTGGGCAATCGGCAAGGGCGCTACCCACTACACCCACTGGTTCCAGCCCATGACCGGCATCACTGCCGAGAAGCACGACTCCTTCATCACACCCACCGGAGACGGACGGGTCATTATGGAGTTTTCCGGCAAGGAGCTGGTGAAGGGGGAGCCGGACGCAAGCTCCTTCCCCTCCGGGGGGCTTCGGGCCACCTTTGAGGCCCGGGGCTATACCGCCTGGGACCCCACCTCCTGCGCCTTTGTCAAGGATGGGAGCCTGTACATCCCCACCTGCTTTTTCTCCTACACCGGAGAGTCTCTGGATAAGAAAACCCCATTGCTTCGCTCCATGGACGAGGTCTCCCGGGAGGCCCTGCGGATTCTGCGGCTGTTCGGCGATCGGGAGACCCAGCGGGTGATCCCCTGCGTGGGCGCGGAGCAGGAGTATTTCATCATCCCCCGGGATATCTATGCCCAGCGGGAGGATCTGCGGCTGACAGGGAGGACCCTGTTCGGCGCACTGCCCCCCAAGGGACAGGAGCTGGATGACCACTATTTCGGCACCATCCGCACCAGAGTCGGAGCCTTCATGAAGGATCTGGATGAGCAGCTCTGGCGGCTGGGCATCCTGTCCAAGACCAAGCACAACGAGGGCGCGCCCTGCCAGCATGAGCTGGCCCCCATCTATACCGATGCCAACACCGCCTGTGACGGCAACCAGCTCACTATGGAGATCATGAAAAAATGCGCCGCCAAGCACAATCTGGTGTGCCTGCTCCATGAAAAGCCCTTTGCGGGGGTCAACGGCTCCGGCAAGCACAACAACTGGTCACTGTCCACGGATGCCGGCAAGAACCTGTTCAGCCCCGGCAGCACACCGGCCCAGAACGCCCAGTTTCTGGTGTTCCTCTCCGCCTTTATCGCCGGTGTGGACGAATACCAGGATTTCCTCCGGTGCACCGTAGCCTCCGCAGGGAACGATCACCGGCTGGGGGCCAACGAAGCGCCTCCTGCCATTGTCTCCATCTATCTGGGCGAGCAGCTGGATGCCATTGTACACTCCATTGTGGAGGGCACCAACTACACCGAGCCGGAGAAAAGTATGCTCCGCATCGGCGTGGATGTGCTGCCCCCCATTGCCAGGGACACCACCGACCGCAACCGCACCAGCCCCGTGGCCTTTACCGGCAACAAGTTCGAGCTGCGGATGCTGGGCTCCTCCCAGTCCATTGCAGGGCCCAACATCGCCCTGAACGCCATCATGGCCCAGGAGCTGGGGAAGTTCGCCGATGCCCTGGAGCAGGCGGAGGATTTTGACGCCGCCCTGCAGACCCTGGTGAGCACCACCCTCCGGGAGCACCAGCGGATCATTTTCAGCGGCAACGGCTACTCCGATGCCTGGAAGCAGGAGGCCGCCCGCCGGGGACTGAGCAATCTGGCCTCCACCGCCCAGGCCCTGCCGACTTACATCTCCCAGAAGAATATTGATCTCGTCACCAGCCGGGGCATCTTCACCGAGACGGAGCTGAGGGCCCGGTACGCCATCCATCTGGACGACTACAACAAGAAGCTGGGCATTGAGGCCCGGACCATGGTGGATATGGCCCTGCATCAGATTCTTCCTGCCGCCCTGCGCTACAGCCGCAGCCTGTGTGACGGCCTGGAGAAGAAAAAGGCCCTGGGCATCGCGCACAAGGCGGAGCGGGCCATGGCAGAGCGGCTCAGCCTCCACACCGATGCGCTGTATGATGCTATCGAGACCCTGCGCTATTCCCTGAAGGATGTGCCCGACAACGCTGAGGAGGCCGCCCGGTTCTACCGCAGCGTGGTCATCCCCGCCATGAACGACCTGCGCCGGGAGGCGGACATTCTGGAGGAGCTGACGGATAAGACCTACTGGCCCTATCCCACCTATTCGGATATTCTGTTCTACTGATTGAGCCACGATGAAAGCGCCCCGCTTCCCATGGGAGGAAGCGGGGTGTCTTTTGTTGGGATTATTCCTTTGCGGGGGTCTTTTTGGTGGAGCGCCTGGGGGCGGGCTTTTTGGCGGGAGCCTCGGCGGTGTCCTCCGGGGCGGGAGCGGCTTTCTTCTTGGGGGCGCTCTTTTTCTTCTTGGGCTGGATTACCGTCTCCTTCAGCACCACGGCGGTGCGGGCGGGGAGGTACAGCTCCACAATGTTTCTTCCCTCCTCGTCTTCCTTGGTGGGGTAGGGGATGTGCTGGATCTGATCGAAGCCGCCGTACTTACTGTCGTCGGTGCACAGGGCCACATCGTACCGTCCGGGATTGGGGACGGGAACCTCCACCTTTTCCTGAGACCGGGTGGGGCTGAAATTGAAGGCGAACAGCAGGCCCTTGCGGTAGAACACCAGCACCTGATTGGAGGGTTCACTCAGCCGCAGATCACCGATGCCCTGCTCAAAGATCCGGTTTTCCTGGGAAAGGTGCACCATATCCCGGTCAAAGTCTCCCAGCCACTGGTACTTGAGGAAGCCGTTGTCCAGCAGGCTCCACTGGCGGCGGCAGTAGTGGAAGCTCCAGCCGTTGCCCTCCCGGGG
>CALYRG010000080.1 GCA_945482615.1 uncultured Clostridia bacterium
CGCCGGACAGAGCCTTGGGCTTACGGCCCAGGTACTGGGTGATGTCCAGGATCTCGGCAGCCTGCTTGACAGCCTTGTCGATCTCATCCTTGGGGGTGTGGCGCAGCTTCAGAGCGAAAGCCATGTTGTCGTACACGGTCATGTGGGGGTACAGCGCGTAGTTCTGGAACACCATGGCGATGTCCCGGTCCTTGGGGGCCACGTCGTTGACCAGGCGGTCACCGATGTACAGTTCGCCTTCGGAGATCTCCTCCAGGCCCGCGATCATACGCAGAGTGGTGGACTTACCGCAGCCGGAAGGACCGACCAGAACGATAAATTCCTTGTCAGCGATGTTCAGGCTGAATTCCTGAACCGCCACAACACCCTTATCGGTGATCTGCAGGTTGGTCTTCTTCTCGGGCTCGCCCTTCTTCTTTTTCTTCTTTGCGTCGTCACCGTTGAAGGGGTAGATCTTCTTGATGTTCTTCAGGGTTAAGCTTGCCATGCTGTTTCGACTCTAAACGTGCCGAGTCTTTCGCGCACGCTCTCGCGTTCCGCCGGGTAATACAGCGGAAGCATTACGACAGGTCTCCACACTGCCGCACCGTGAGTCAGACGGATGTTTCCTCCTTTTTAACAGTGATCCTGTGCCTATTGTGTGGAGTAGACACAGTTCACCTGGATATTGAAATTTTAGCACAAAAATAAGCCCCCGGCAACTGTGACATATCACAATTTCGGGGGCTTGTTTTTAGCTGTTTTAACGATTGTCAGGAGGAAAAATGTCAATCCCCCAGGCCCTTGCCCACATCCCGGTAGGGGCTTTCCAGCGGCGATGCGGTTCTGGCCTCGGCGGCGTACTTTTCCACGAATTTCTGGGCCTTCTCGATGGGCAGGATGGTACCCGCACCGGCCACACAGCCGCCGGGGCAGGCCATGCCTTCGATCAAGTAGCCGTTGAGCTTACCGGCCCGGGCCATGGTCATCAGCTTGCGGCACTCCCGCAGGCCCTCCGCCCTGGCGGTCTGCACCTGGGTGCCGGGATACTGCTGCTGGATCAGATTGGTCACCGCACCGGCCACGCCGCCGGAGACGGCAAAGCCGCGGCCCGCAGCGGTACCCAGATTCAAAAGGTCGCTTTCGGGGATAGAGGAGAAGTCCACTTCCTTTGCTTCAAACATACCCATGAGCTCCTCAAAGGTCAGCACAAAGTCCACGTCAGAGCGGATATCCTCCCGGATGGCCTCCAGCTTCTTGGCGGCGCAGGGGCCGACGAACACAACCTTGCAGCCGGGGTGCTCCTTCTTCATCAGACGGGCAGTGAAGACCATAGGGGTCAGGGTCATGGAGATCTTTCCGGTCTCCGAGGGGAACAGCTTGTAGATCATCTCGTGCCAGGCAGGGCAGCAGGAGGTAGCCATGTAGTTCTGCTCCTCGGGAACCTTCTCCAGAAAGTCCCTGGCTTCCTCGATGGTGCACATGTCGGCGCCGATGGCCACCTCCACCACCTGGTCGAAGCCCAGCATCTTCATGCCGGTGACCAGCTTGCCGGGGGACACCAGCTGGGTGAACTGGCCAATGAAGGCGGGCGCCAGAATGGCGATGACCTGGTCGCCCTTGAGAATGGACTGAATGACCTGGAAGATCTGGCCCTTGTCCACGATGGCACCAAAGGGACAGCTGACCAGGCACTGGCCGCAGGCCACACACTTGTCCTGATTGATGGTCGCCTTGCCGTTGTCGTCCACGCCGATGGCATCCATGCCGCAGGAGGCCTGGCAGGGGCGCTCCAGATGGATGATGGCGTTGTAGGAGCAGGCCTTGGCGCACTTGCCGCACTTGATGCACTGGTTGGGATCGATGTAGCTTCTGCCGTTGACAAAGGAAATGGCACCCTTGGGGCAGACTCTCTGACAGGAGGCGGCCAGGCAGTTCTGGCAGTTCTCCGTCACCTTGTATTGGTTGGTGGGGCAGGCATGGCAGGCATAGGGGATGATATTGACCAGCGGGGGCTCATAGTACTGCTCCGCCACGGCAGCAGCACTCATGCCCTGGGTCATCAGCATCCGGGTCTGGACGGGACGCAGGTTCAGGCCCATGGCCAGACGCACCCGCTCTCCGGCAATGGCCCGCTCCAGGAAAATGGACTCCCGGTGCAGAGGCTGATCGCCGGGTACGATGATATAGGGCAGCTCCTCGGCATGGGTATAGTCGCCGCCGGCATAGGCCATCCGGGCGACCTCTGTGAATACCTTTTTGCGGATATCTGTAATCAGGGACGGGATTCCTCTCATAGTATCTCCTCCATTCTCTTTTCGCGCCCCCCATTCTATCATATATCTGAAAAAAATGCTATACAAAAATGAAATTTATTCCGTTTCTTTTGCACCGCAGACCTTGCCCAGGGTTCTGAGGAGAATCTGGCCGTAGCTCAGCCGGGGAATGTCCCGGGCCGCCACCAGCGGCAGCTGGCGAAGAATCTGGTCTCCGGCACGGACGGTCATGGTGCCCAGCCTCTGGCCCTTTGTCACCGGGGCTGTAACCTCCGGCTCCAGGGTGACCTCGGTGGCAACGCTTCCCTTGCGGGCCTTCTCCACCAGCATACCCCCCTCCTCTCCCAGCTCCACCGGAACATCGTCAGCCGTTCCCAGCCGCACAGGGACGGTCTGCTCCTGGGTTAATTCCGGGGCAATCAGGGCAAAATTAGCAAAGCCGTAATCCAGCAGCTGCTTGCAGGCGGCGTTCCGGGCAGCGCCGGACTCTGCCCCCATCACCACCGCCACCAGCTCCATCCCCTCCCGCTGGGCAGAGGCCGACAGGCAGTAGCCCGCCCCGGTGGTAAAGCCGGTTTTCAGTCCGGTGGCGCCGGGATAGAAGCGGATGAGCTTGTTGGTATTGGACAGGCCGAAGGTCCCGCCCCGCACCGAGTCCATCCAGATGGTGGTAAAATCCTTGATCTTCGGATGGTTTTTCAGAAGCTCCCGGGACATGAGGGCAATGTCATAGGCGCTGGTACGGTGGTTCACCGCGTCCGCTCCATCGTCCAGCCCCGTGCAGTTGACAAAGGTGGTGTCATTCATACCCAGTTCCCGGGCCCGGCTGTTCATCCGCGCCACAAAAGCCTCCTCGGAGCCGGACAGGTGCTCCGCCATGGCGCAGGCGCAGTCATTGGCCGAGGACACGGCAATGGACTTGAGCATGTCCGAAACAGACATGGTCTCCCCCACCTTCAGGTAGATCTGGCTCCCGCCCTTGGCCGCCGCTGTCTCCGAGGCGGTAACGGTATCCGTCAGGGAAATGCTCCCTCCATCCAGGGCCTCCATGATCAGCAGCATGGTCATCACCTTGGTCACGCTGGCAGGCGCCAGGGGCTCATGGGGATTGCTTTCATACAGCACCGCCCCGGTGGTCACATCCATCAGCACTGCGCTCTTTCCCGCCACCGTCAGCTCCGCCGCCCCCGCAGGGATCACCAGCATTCCCAGAAGCCACACCGCTGCGAGAATGATACTTGTCCGCTTCATGCTCCATCCCTCCGCTTTGTTATCCTGCCAGAGGATATGCACCCCTGTGACGGGCCAGAACCCGGGGCCGGACTGCCGTAACAATTTGTTTACGGATTTTTCCAAATTGCCTCTTGCATTTTTGGGAGAATTGGTGTACACTATGTTAGCACTCAGGAGGCAGGAGTGCTAAACCAAGTAGAACGCAGCGGCAATGCCGCATTCTAAATAATTTGTATGGAGGAATATCAATGAAACTCAAGCCCATGGCAGACAACGTTCTGCTCAAAGCCCACGAGGCCCAGGAGACCACCGCTTCCGGTATCATTCTGGCCACCACCAGCAAGGAAAAGCCCGCGATTTATGAGGTCGTTTCCGTAGGCCCCGGCACCAAGGACGTGACCATGACCGTCGCCGCTGGTGACAAGGTTGTGGTGGGCAAGTACACCGGTACCGACATCACCCTGGATAAGCAGGAATACAAATTCGTCAAGCAGGATGACATCCTGGCTGTTGTAACTGACTGAGGAGGAAAAATCGTATGGCAAAGATGATCGTTTATGGCGAAGAAGCCCGCAAGAAGCTGCTGTCCGGTATTGACCAGCTGGCAGACACCGTGAAGGTTACCCTGGGACCCAAGGGCCGCAACGTGGTTCTGGGCAAGAAGTACGGCGCTCCCCTCATCACCAACGACGGCGTGACCATCGCCAAGGAAGTGGAGCTGGAGGATGCCTTTGAGAACATGGGCGCTCAGCTGATCCGCGAGGTTGCCACCAAGACCAACGATGTTGCCGGTGACGGCACCACCACCGCAACCCTGCTGGCCCAGGCCATCACCCGGGAGGGCCTGAAGAACCTGTCCGCCGGCGCCAACCCCATGGTCATGCGCAAGGGCATCGAGAAGGCCGTGGAGGCCGCTGTGGCTGCCATCAAGGCCAACTCCGTTCCCGTGAACGGCTCCGACGACATCGCCCGGGTCGGCACCGTGTCCTCCGGTGACGAGGCCATCGGCAAGCTGATCGCCGAGGCCATGGAGAAGGTGGGCACCGAGGGTGTCAT
>CALYRG010000081.1 GCA_945482615.1 uncultured Clostridia bacterium
CCGCGCTGCTTTTCGATCTCCATCCAGTCGGAGGTGGCGGCGCGGGAGTTTTTCTTGCCCTTGACCACGCCTGCCTGGGCGATGGCGCCGCCGTAAAGCAGGAATTTTTCGGTCAGGGTGGTTTTACCGGCGTCAGGGTGGGAGATGATGGCAAAGGTTCTGCGCCGGCTGATTTCTTCTTTCAATGTGGACATGGTGTTCCCTCCATAAGTTCAAAATGTGTATCGGACAGGAGGGCAGTCTAGTGGGGAATGTGGTACATCATAGTGCCTCCAGAAAATGGAAAATAATCCTTCAAACCAATTCAGTTTACCACAATATCCCGGAACTTACAAGAGTGAATGCGTTATTTCTGGAATTTTTCCGGACAAATCCGGATCTCTCCCCAGGAAATGGCCTGTGCTTCCCCGTCGTCGAAGCGGACGACCAGACGACAGCTGTCGTCAATGCCCAGCGCCAGAGCCTCCTGCTCCCGGCCGCCGGACACAACCGTGATGCGTTTTCCCAGCACAAGACTGCGGCGGCGGTAGTCCTCCAGGAAATCCTCTGTGGAAGCGCCCGCCAGGGCCAGGAAGCGGTTCACAAATTCGGCGGCGAGCCGGTTTTTGATGTCCGCCGCCCTGTGGGGCAGCAGACCTCCGGCGATATCCAGAAGCTCCGGTGGGAAGCCGCCCTCGGGGGCATACACGTTGAGGCCCGCACCCACTACCACATACTCCGGTACCCCGGTTTCCAGTCCGAAGGCGGCCTCCGTGAGAATGCCGCAGACCTTTTTGCCATGCAAATAGATGTCGTTGACCCATTTGATCTGAGGCGTTTCTCCACAGACGGCTTCCATGGCCTGGCACATGGCCACAGCCGCCGCTGCCGTCAGGGTCGCGGTCTGCCGGGGGGAGGTGTGGGTCGGGCGCAGAAGGACGCTCAGGTACAGCCCGGTGTCCGCCGGGGAGAAAAAGCTCCGCCCATAACGGCCCCGGCCCCGGGTCTGGGTGAGGGCGAGAACCACGCTCCCGGCGGGAGCGCCCTGCTCCGCCAGCTCCCGGAGGGAAGCATTGGTGGAAGGAACAGTGGAAAGCAGGGTGATGGGGTTTTCCCGGTTTTCCGGGGCCAGATGCTTCCGGATGCCCGGGACGGACAGAATGTCCGCGTCGCTGCTTAAACAGTAGCCCCGGTTGGTGACGGCGTCGATGGCGAAGCCCTCCTGCCGAAGGGCGTTGACCGCCTTCCACACCGCGGCCCGGGAGACCTGCAGCTTATGGGCAAGCTCCTCGCCGGAAAAGAAGCTGCCCTGCTGGGATTCCAACAGGGAAAGAAGCCGTTCCTTTGTTGTCATTTCCAGTCCTCCTGCCAATGGCACAGACTGCTCCACTGGCAGTCGCCGCAGATTTCCTCCCGCTTTCCCGGGCGGAGGATGGCGTCCTCCACCTTTTGGGAGAAATCCCGGAAGGAAAGGGTATCCCCGGGGGACAGGGCGCAGCGCTCCAGAACCTCCCGGTCATACCGGCAGGCTTTCTCCCCACAGACCCCGGTCAGCCGGTTGGGGCAGGCGGCGCAGATATCGTCGGGGCCGTCCAGAAGAAGGATATCCGGGTTTTCTTCCAGAATGGCCTTCATGTTCGCCATATTCTCCACGAACGCCCCGCTGTAGCCCTGGCCCCGGAAGAAAGCAAGGCACATGCCGTGGTGGGCGCGGATGCGGTATATGCTCATACCAGACGGATGGCGGAGCGCAGCCGCTTACGCAGAATCAGGGCCAGGGCCACCTTGGCAAGGTCGGGGATGACGTAGGGGATGACGCACCAGCCCAGGGCTGTCCACACACCCACCGGGCCGGTAGTCCGGGCGTAGACCAGCATGAACCAGACCGTGCCGAAGGCGTAGCAGACGATCAGCCCCAGCACCATGGATGCCACCGCAACCAAGGCAGGGTTGCCGGGAAGCCGTTCCATGGCCCACATGGTAAGAGCGGTGAACAGGAATCCCACAATATACCCGCCGGTGCTGCCGAGCAAAATGCCGATGCCGCCGGTAAAGCCTGCGAACACCGGAAGCCCCACGCAGCCCAGCAGGATGTAGATGAGTACCGCCAGCGTCCCCCGCTTGCCCCCCAGCACCCCCACGGCAAGAAACACGCCGAAGGTCTGCAGGGTGAAGGGAACCACGGAAGGAATGGAGATCCAGGAGCAGATGGCCATGACTACTGCGAACATGGCGATGTAGGTCATATCCCGGACGGACAGCTTTGCATTGGTTTCCATAAGGATGCCTCCAAACTTCTTTTGTCCACCGGAGTGTACCACGGAGGCGACGAATTGTCAACCACAATACGACAGTAAAGTTTACAATTTGTGCTGTCAGAACATAATCCGGGGGCTTGCGTTTCCATCCGAATTGTGATATGCTCGACCGAATATTTGCTTGTACGGAGGCCGCCAATGCAAACAGATTTGCTGCAGCGTGATGGGCTGCGTTACTATCGGGATTTGCTTCAAAACCGCAGATTGCTTTTCTGCGCGGTATTTGTTACGATCCTGTGCTATGGATTTGCCATTACCCATTACTCCATCGGCGTTGACGATGTTGCCAGAAACTATTATTTCTACAGCGACGGCTCAGGAAGTATGCTGAACCAGGGCAGACTGCTTCACCTTCTGCTAAACAGCCTCACCCACGCCATCGACTGGATTCCGTTCTTCACGGAGTTTGTGGGCGCGTCGCTGTACTGCCTGTCGGCGCTGCTGTTCTGCGGGCTGTTCCAGACCATTTGCGATGGGCAGCTCTCCACCCCCTCTCTGGCGGCGTTCACGGCAGTATATCTGAGCGCCTCCATGAATGTGGAGAAGTTTCTGTTCCACCTGGATGTCATTGCCACCATGACCTCCTACTGCTGCTGTGCGCTGGGACTGTTTTTTGCCTGGCGGTTTGCGGTCAGGGGAGAGAGGAAGGCGGTGCTCCCGGCGTTCCTTCTCACCATGGGCGCTGTTGCCAGCTATGAATCCTTTCTCTTCCTGTATGTCTGCGGGGTATTCGCGATCCTCATCCTGGAAATTCTGAAGGCTCCGGAAAGGTGGAATTTTTCCGCTCTGCTGAAATGCGGGCTGCTCTTTGCCCTGCTTTTGGCAGCAGCTGCTGCTTTGTATTACGGGATCGTCGCGGTGGCACAGCATCTGGCCGGCTGCGCAGGCGGTTTTTCCCGGGAGACCGTTTGGAAGTACTCCGAGAAGGGCTTTGTGGGCACCTTTGGGGATATCCTGCGGGAAATCGCGATGTATTTCTGTGACTCCCTTCGTGACTTCAACCGCTCCATCTGGATTTTCTGCGGGGCCGGGGCTACAGGAGGACTGCTGATTTTCTGGCTGGCAGTGCGGAAAAAGAATGGATGGCTTATCCTCTGCGCACTGGGACTGCTTCTGAGCAATTTCGGCATTCCCCTTGTCATAGGGAGCGTTCGGCTGCGAACGACCCAGACTGTCTGCCTGTATCTGGGCTTTCTGGCGATGCTTGGCGCTGCTTGGTGCAATCAAAGGAAAGTTCTCAAAATTCTGGCCGGGGTCTGCATATCCCTTCTGGTGTTCGTCCAGTCCGCGGATATGAACCAGGCGTTTTATAACGACTATGTCCGCTATCAGAAGGAGACCTTTGTGCTCAATACCCTGGCCACCAGACTGCTGGATGGGTATGATCTGTCCAAGCCTGTAGTGTTTACAAACTGTCCGCAGCACTGGATTCCGGAGGACGGCTACCTGACGACCCGGGTGTATGACGGCTGCGATGTCAATGGCAATTCCGTTATTTACTGGTGCGGAAACTGTGTCACAGAGTATTCTCCAACCTTTGCTTCCGAGCTGTTCCGGCTCCACGGCTATGAATTTGTCCTGTCACCGACCTTTGAACAGGCGCGGCAGGCACAGACCTTGGCGCAGGGGATGCCCGCCTGGCCTCAGGAGGGCTGCATCCGGGAGTTTGAGGATGTTATCGCAGTGAATTTTGGATAAGGAAAAGCCCCGCAAAGAGCTTGCTCTTTGCGGGGTAATTCATCGGATCCGGGAAATCAGGCCTTGCCGTTGGAGCCCAGAACGTGGACGATCTTGTGAGCGACCATGTCCTTGACAGCCTGGCGGGCGGGCTTCAGGTACTGCCGGGGATCGAAGTGATCGGGATGCTCGGCGAAGTACTTGCGGATGTTGCCGGTCATGGCCAGACGGATGTCGGAGTCGATGTTGATCTTGCACACGGCCAGCTTGGCAGCCTCACGCAGCTGCTCCTCGGGGATGCCGATGGCGTCGGGCATGTTGCCGCCGTACTGGTTCACCATCTTCACGAACTCCTGGGGAACGGAGGAGGAGCCGTGCAGCACGATGGGGAAGCCGGGCAGACGCTCGATGACGCCGTGGAGCACGTCGAAGCGCAGGGGAGGGGGAACCAGGACGCCGTCGGCGTTCCGGGTGCACTGCTTGGGGGTGAACTTGTAGGCGCCGTGGCTGGTGCCGATGGCGATGGCCAGGGAGTCGCAGCCGGT
>CALYRG010000082.1 GCA_945482615.1 uncultured Clostridia bacterium
AGCCCACGCCGATGGTGGGGCCGTGGTAGCCGTTGCACCAGGTGATGTAGTACTTGCCATCCAGGAAGCAGACCCGGGGGTCATAGCGGTATTCCTTTTTGGTGACATTCTCGTCCCCCTCAAACACAATGGGGTCGTCGCTGATGTCCCAGTGGATGCCATCCTTGGAGAAACCCACAAAGATATCCATCTGGACGGAGCGGCTGTCGCAGCGGAAAACGCCGGCAAAGCCGTCACCAAAGGGGACAACGGCGCTATTGAATACACTGTTGGAACGCTTCGTGGCATGGCGGCCAATAATGGGGTTTTCGGTGTAGCGCCACACGGGCATGGGATCGCCCTGGGGCCGGTCCTGCCAGGGGATGTTTTTCAGTTCGTTTCCAATGATCCTGCTCATAAATGCATTCTCCTTTTTGGCTTTTTTCCGGTAATCGGCTTTCAGGGAAGCCCCAAACACGCCATTCCCGGCTGGACGGCGGATTTCCTGCCGGCCGCGCCTGCGGACCGGATCACAGCTTCCCTGTTTCCCTGTTTTCGGGACACATTCTCCGGATGCTTCTCTCCGGAAAATCTGGCCCGAAAACAGAGGATTCTCAGTGGGATTCTATCATAGAATCCCGGAAAGTCAATGGGGAATTCTGTATCAAAACCAGGCTTGTTTTTGCCGTTTTCGCCAATTTAAAGGGTACGGCAAATTCCACCCGTCCGATAAACAAATCATGAAAAAAGCGGGGCGATTGCGGATGCAATCGCCCCGCCGCGTTTCGCGTCAGGAAAAAACTTCAGATGATTTACTTGGAAGCAACCCAAGCATCCAGCTGGGCCTGGACTTCAGCCTGAATGTCATCAAAGCCGGCGTCACGCATCTTGGCCATCATCTCAGGGCAGACCTCATCAGGATCGGCCGTACCGGTCAGGATCAGGGACTTGTACTCGTCGTAGATAGCGCCGACAGCCTTCATCTTGTCGTCGATCTTTTCACGGTTGCACACGAAGCCGAAAGCGGGAGAAGCCTTGGCGTTCTCGTTCTGCACCTTAACCTCGTCAACGAAGTAGTTGCCGACGGAGCCGGTGGTCAGGGACATGTCGAAGAAGGTACCCTGGGTGTAAGCAGCCAGCGTCCAGTCGTTGTTCAGCTTGTTAACCCGCTTGTAGTCGCCTTCCTGGACATACTCGAAGTTCACGCCCTCTTCGCCGTAGGCCAGAGCGTCACGGAGCCAGTTGTCGGTATTGACCAGCTCCAGCAGCTTCAGAGCCTCCAGAGGATGCTTGGAGGAAGCGGAGATGCAGGCCATGGAGCCCTGCACGGTGTCGGTGGACACAACGGTGTCCTCAAACTGGGAGACAACGACCTCAGCGCCGCGGCCTTCGCCCCAGCCCTGAGCAGCGGAGGGCCAGCCCTGAGCAACGCCCACGCCGCACATACCGGTAGCTTCCTGCCGGACAGCAGCGTCAGAGTTGATAAGGCCTTCCTGCATCCAGGAGTGGATGATTCGCAGATCGCTCAGCACATCTTCCTGTTCGAAAATGGCCACAGCCTTGGCCTCGGTGCCATTGTAGGAAACGCCCAGACCGATGTTGCCCAGGCCCATAGCGTCGTACTTGTTGCCGGCAACACAGGAGATACCATCCTGGTTCAGCATAAAGGGAGCTTCGCCGAAGTCTTCCTTCATCTGGCGCAGGCCGTCGGTGATGTCAGCCAGGGTGTGAGCATTGGCATAGCCGGGGAAGCTCTTCTCAACCCGCTCCTTGGTCCACACGAAGAAGTTGGTCATAGAGGAATCCTTGTAAGCGGGCACAGCGTACAGCTTGCCGTCGATCTTACAGGCATCCAGATACTCGGCGGGGATCAGGTCAGTCAGGCCGGGGGTCTGCTTGATCAGCTCGGTGATGTCGGCGAAAGCGCCCATCTTCACATCGCTGGCGTAGGAGCCCATGTCGGTGAACATGATGTCATAGGGCTCGTTGGTGGAGACGATGTTGGTACGACGGTTGCCCCAGTCGCCCCAGGAGATGCACTGGACATCCAGGTGAACACCGATCTTCTCTTCCAGATAAGCGTCAACCTTGGTCTTCCAGGAGTCGATATTGGCGGGCTGGCCGCCGCCCACCATGTACCAGGTGATGGTGGGTACGCCGTCGTCCTTCTTCTGCTCGGAGCTGGAGCAGCCGGCCAGCATGCCGACTACCATAACCACCGCCAGAAGCAGCGCAAGAATCTTCTTCATTTGTTTTCCTCCTAAGTAGTTGTTTTTTATTGGAACGGCTGAAGCCGCTCAATACAAAGGATAATACCAATCAGCCCTTCACCGCGCCCACGGTCAGGCCGGAGATGAAGTACTTCTGGAAGAACGGATAGATGCAGGCGATGGGCACGGCAACCACGAAGGCGATTGCCATACGAACGCTTTCCTGGGGCATGTTCCGCTTCAGATCCGTTGCGGAAGTCAGCATAGCGGTGGGGTTCTTGGTCAGGTATTCCACGTTGTTCTGAATGGAGTTCAGCATGGACTGCAGGGAACGCAGGCTGTCCTTGCTGATGTACAGCTGTGCCTGGAACCAGTCATTCCAGTAGCCGAAAGCCAGGAACAGGCCGATGGTGGCAAGAACGGGCTTGGAAATGGGCAGCACAATTTTCGCAAAGATGGTGCCCTGGGAAGCGCCGTCGATTTTCGCGGACTCGATGATGGAATCCGGGATAGTGGAGCGGAAGAAGGTTCTGGAAATGGTGACGTTCCAGCTGGAAACCAGCAGCGGCAGGATCAGTACCCAGAGGGTATCCCGCAGGTGGAGAATCTGGGTATTGACAACGTAGCTTGCCGCCATGCCGCCGCCGAAGACCATGGGGATGAAAATCAGAATGGTCAGGAAGTTATTGAGCTTATGCTCCTGGCGGGACAGGACGTAGCCCATCATACAGGTGAGCATAACGCCCAGGACGGTGCCGATGACGGTGACCTCCACGGAAACCCACAGGGCCCGCAGAATCGTGGCTCTCTGGCCCCAGAGGTAAACATACGCGTCGGCGGAGAAATTCTCCGCGGTGAGCCAAAGCTGGTAGCCCTCTCTGCGGATCACATCGTTGGAGGTAAGGGAAATGATCAGAATGAAGATAATGGGCAGGAAGCAGGCCAGAGCCAGGATCACAAACAGCAGGTTAAAGAAGAAGTTGGTGACCGGATGGATCCGGTTCAGCCGACTCATATTGTCCAGTTCTTTTTTCTTAGCCATTACGAGTCACCTCCTCAGATCAGGGCGCTGGCTTTGTCCACCTTGCGGACAACAGCGTTGGCGGTCAGGATCATGATGCAGCCAATGACGGACTGGAACAGGGACGCGGCAGAGGTCTGACCCAGGGTCGTGGAGGCGCTGGTCAGCATCTGGTAGGTCTTCACGTCAAAGGTCGCCACAATGGGGGTCAGGGGCTGCTTGGCGCCCTGGGTGACCTGGTAGAACAGGCCGAAGTCGGAAGAGAAGATCCGTCCCACAGCCAGAATGAACATCATGATGATGATGGGCTGCAGGGAGGGCAGGGTGATGTAGCGGGCCTGCTGGGCCTTGGAAGCGCCGTCCAGAACGGCGGCTTCATACAGGCTGGTATCGATACCGGTAATGGAGGCCAGGTACACGACCATGCTGTAGCCAATACCTTTCCAGATGTGCATGATAATCAGAATCGCGGGCCAGTACTTGGGGGTGAAATACCAGTCGATATTTTCGCCGCCCAGCATCCGGATCAGGCCGTTGGCAAGGCCCTTGTCGGTGACCAGGAAGGCGTACACAAAGTAGCTGACCACAACCCAGGACATGAAGTGGGGCATGAACATCAGCGTCTGGTAAACCTTGGACTTTGTCTTGGAGTAGATATTGCCGATCATGATGGCCAGGCCAACAGGAAGCACAATATCCAGCACGATAAATACCAGGTTATACAGGACGGTGTTGCGCAGGATCATGGGGAAGTCCGGCAGGCTGAAGAAGTACTGGAAGTTCTTGAAGCCGACCCATTCACTCTTCATCAAACTGGTCAGGAAGCCGGCACCTCCGGAGATCCGGTAATCCTTAAAGGCCAGGATGATGCCGAACATGGGCAGGTAGCAGAACAGGATGTACCAAACTGTGGTAGGCAGAGCCAGAATCGTCAGTTCAGTATCGTCTCTCGTCCACTTGTTCCGGCGCTGAAGCTTATGGGGCTTGGCCCGGGTTTTTTCATCAGTCATAGACTTTATTCATTCCTTTCCTCTTGACTCGCGGGGAATCTGCTCCCCATTGAACATCTTTATTATATTTTTATTTCGTCCTTCCCGAAAGTCCCAAAAGG
>CALYRG010000083.1 GCA_945482615.1 uncultured Clostridia bacterium
GCGGAAACCCGTCTCATTGTGATCTTCATATAGAAAACTTCAATTTGTACCAAATTAAAGTTTTCTATTGAATATCAGTATAAAATCATGCATAAGGATATTGACATTCCGCTATTTTAATATATAGTATTATCTGTCGTATTCTGCGACGAACTATCATAAAAGAAACGGGGGAGGATAATGTCCAAAGAACTCATCAGACTCCAGGATCTTACCATGGAGTTCGACGGGGAACGTGTTCTCGACGGCATCAATTTGTACTTTAATGATCATGAATTCCTCACACTGCTGGGCCCATCGGGCTGCGGCAAAACAACGACCCTGCGGATCATCGGGGGCTTCCTGACACCCACCTCCGGCACTGTCACCTTTGACGGCCGGGTGATTAACGACCTGCCCGCCCACAAGCGGCAGATCAACACGGTGTTTCAGCGTTATGCCCTGTTCCCGCACCTGGACGTGTACGACAACATCGCCTTCGGCCTGAAGGTGGCAAAGCTGCCCAAGGACGAGATCAACCGGCGTGTCCACGAAATGCTGGAAACCGTCAGCCTCCGGGGCTACGAGAACCGGCGGGTGGATGCCCTGTCCGGCGGACAGCAGCAGCGTGTCGCCATCGCCCGGGCACTGGTGAACCGGCCCAAGGTGCTGCTGCTGGACGAACCACTGGCGGCGCTGGATCTGCGGCTGCGAAAGGATATGCAGAACGAGCTCAAACGCATTCAGCGGGAGACCGGCATTACCTTTATCTATGTGACCCACGACCAGGAAGAGGCACTTTCCATGTCCGATACGGTTGTGGTCATGGACAAGGGCCGGATCCAGCAGATCGGCAGACCTGAGGATATCTATAACGAGCCGAAGAACGCCTTTGTGGCGGATTTCATCGGCGAAAGCAATATCCTGGACGGCGTTATGCTCCAGGACTACAAGGCCCGCTTCTTCGGACGGGTGTTTGACTGCGTGGACAAGGGGTTTGCCCCCAATGAGCCTGTGGACGTGGTCATTCGCCCGGAGGATATTGACATCGTGCCCAGGGACCAGGGCCATCTGGTGGGCACCGTCACCGGCGTGACCTTCAAGGGCCTCAACTATGATATTATTGTAGAGGTCAAGGGCTTCAAGTGGCTGATCCAGACCACCGACTTCCATGGGGAGGGCTCGGTGATCGGCATTCGTCTGAACCCGGAAGATATTCATATCATGCATAAGAGTGAATATTCCGGCATGTTTGGCGACTACAGCTCCTACTCTGCCGAGTATGACGAGCTGACGGAGGATGCCGCGGATGAAGAAGAATAACTCTGTACTGCTAAGCCTTCCCTACCTTGCGTGGATGGTGGCTTTCACCCTGATTCCTCTGTGTGTGGTTGGCTACTACGCGCTGACAGACCCGGCCACCGGGGCCTTCTCCCTGGTGAACCTGGGGCAGCTGCGCCTCTACTGGGGGGTGCTGGCGGAGTCCATCGCCTACTCCCTGGTGTCCGCCCTGGTGTGCCTGATCCTGGGCTATCCTGTGGCCTACTATATCGCCCGGTGCGGGCGGGTGGCCCAGAAGCTCCTTTACATGCTGGTGATGCTGCCCATGTGCATGAGCTTTCTGCTGCGTACCCTGGCCTGGGTGGGCCTCTTGCAGGACACCGGCATCATCAACGACATTCTGGAAACGGTGGGCATCGGACGGCAGCAGCTGATCCGTACCCCCGGCGCGGTGATCCTGGGCATGGTGTATAACTACCTGCCCTATATGATCCTGCCCCTGTACGCCACCCTGGTAAAAATCGACCCCAAGCTCATCGAGGCGGCGGAGGATCTGGGCTGTGACGGCATCCAGGTGTTCCGGCGGGTGATCCTGCCCCTGAGCGTTCCGGGAATCCTCTCCGGCATGACCATGGTATTTGTTCCGGCGGTTTCCACCTTCTATATCTCCCAGAAGCTGGGCGGCACGGACACGGTGCTCATCGGCGACGTCATCGAGCGCCAGTTCAAGCAGGGCAACAACCCCAACCTGGGCGCGGCCCTGAGCCTGGTGCTGATGGTGCTGGTGTTCGTGTGCACCGGCATCATGAACCGCTTCGGCGGTGACACGGAGGAAGGCGGTGTCATCGTATGAGAAAGGCCAACCGGATCATCACCATCCTGATCTTCATCTTCCTGTATATCCCCATGGCGGTGCTGATTGTGGCATCCTTCAACACCGGCAAGGATATCACCTCCTTCGATGGCTTTACCCTGCGGCAGTACGAACGGCTCTTTCAGGACAGGAGCCTTCTGAAGCTCCTGGGCAACTCCCTGATCGTGTCGGTGCTGGCAAGCGCCATTGCAACCATGTTCGGCACCGTGGCGGCTGTGGGCATCACCGGGCTGAATCCCCGGCTGCGCAAGGCGGCCATGACCCTGACGGATATCCCCATGACCAACCCGGATATCGTCACCGGTGTGTCTCTTTCCCTGCTGTTCGTGTTTGTGGGCTCCAGACTGCTGGGCCAGCGGAACAGTCTGACCTTCTGGACGCTGCTCATCGCCCACATCACCTTCAACCTGCCCTATGTGGTGCTCAATGTGATGCCCAAGCTCAAGCAGATGGATGATTCCCTGGTGGATGCAGCCATGGATTTGGGCTGCACCCCGGTGCAGGCCTTCTTCAAGGTGACCTTGCACGAGATCATGCCGGGCATCGTCTCCGGGGCCATCATGGCCTTCACCATGAGCCTGGACGACTTCGTCATCAGCTACTTTGTCACCGGAATGGACTTTATCACCCTGCCGGTGGAAATCTACTCCTACACGAAAAAACCCCTGCAGCCCAAGATTTATGCCATGTTCTCCCTGCTCTTCCTGCTGATTCTGGTGCTGATGGTCACCATGAACCTGCTGGAGCTGTACGGCGATAAGAAAAAGCTGCAGGAACGCGCTGCGAAAATGAAAGGATAATGAGAAAATGAAAAGAGTTTTTGCCTTTGTCCTGGCCCTGTGCCTGGCAGCCGCCTGCCTTGCCGGCTGCGGCAAGAAGGAGGATTCCGTCACCCTGTACGTCTACAACTGGGGCCAGTACATCGCCGAGGGCGACGAGGGCTCCATGGATGTGATTGCCGAGTTTGAAAAGCGCTACCCCAACATCAAGGTGGCCTACTCCACCTTCGACTCCAACGAGACCATGTTCGCCAAGATGTCCAATGGCGGCATCACCGTGGACGTGATCATCCCCTCCGACTATATGGTGGGCCGGATGCGGCAGGAGGGTATGCTGCTGGAGCTGAACTACGACAACATCCCCAACGCCAAATATATTGACGAGACCTTCCGGGGCCGGGACTTTGACCCGGAGAACAAGTATTCCGTCCCCTACACCTGGGGCACCGTGGGCATCATCTACAACACCAAGTATGTGGACGAGGCGGATGTCACCGGCTGGGAGCTGCTGTGGAACGAGAAGTACGCCGGCAAGATCCTGATGTTTGACAACTCCCGGGACGCATTCGGCATTGCCGAGTATCTGCTGGGTTACTCCGTCAACGAGACCGACGAGGCCATTCTCAAGGAGTGCGCCGACAAGCTGGCCCAGCAGAAGCCGGTGGTGCAGCAGTATGTCATGGATCAGATCTTTGACGCCATGCAGAACGAGGAAGCCTGGATCGCCCCCTACTACGCCGGCGACTACCTGCTGATGGCCCAGGAGAACCCCGACCTGGCCTTCTACCGCCCGGAGCATCAGGGCTTCAACGTGTTTGTGGACTCCATGGTCATCCCCACCTGCTGCGAGCACAAGGAGGCTGCCGAGACCTTCATCAACTTCCTGTGCGACCCGGAGATTTCCGCTGCCAACATGGACTATGTGGGCTACGGCGTCCCCGCTTCCGAATCCAAGAAGTATATGGATCCGGAGGTAGCCGAAGACTCCGTCGCCTATCCCAGCCCCGAGGTGCTGGAAAGCGCTACCAACTTTGCCTGCCTGCCGGAGGAGACCTCCCGCTACATGGAGAGCCTCTTCATGGAGGTTCGCAGCGGCAAGTAAATCCCATCTTCCCAAGACTCCCTCCCGGCGAGGGAGTCTTTTTTGCTGTTTCGCATCCACCGCACCCCGACCCGGAACGGAGAAATCCGTTCCCTACGGCGACGTCCCTCTTGTAGGGGCGATTATCAATCGCCCGCCGCACCCCGACCCACCTCGTAGGGAATGCATTCATGCATTCCGCAATACCGTGCCTGGTTCGCGGAACGGATCAATCCGTTCCCTACGGCGACGTCCCTCCCGTAGGGGCGATTATCAATCGCCCGCCGCACCCCGACCCACCTCGTAGGGAATGCA
>CALYRG010000084.1 GCA_945482615.1 uncultured Clostridia bacterium
GCTCCCCGCCCCTATTGGAAACCCCGCGCCAAAGGAACTGCCATCCCTTTGGAATCCCAGCTCGTTTTGAAATGAGTACCCACAAATAGAAAAAGGTTTGTGGGCATTCATTTCAAAACGTAAAAATCCCCAGAGCTTCATCCGATAAGGAGATAAAGTCCTGGGGGTTTTCACGCTAAAATATCACAGGCCTCTGACCAAGCTCTGGGAATTCTTGCGCTTTAATATGCGTTTCCAAAAACGCACTTGTTTCATCCATCAAACGAATGCTCTATCCGACCAGCCTGCCGATTCCTTTCTCAATCTGCAGGATGCTTTCGGGGGTATGATCATGCTTCCGCTTCCTTGGATGCGGAAATATGCTGCCGAGCAAGCTGAATGAATTTTCTCAGCACATCATCACCGGGATAAGGTTTATAGAACATTCCGAAGGATACCTCCGGCGCGCCCGCCAGTGGCAGGGCGGTCAGCGGAGCATCCCGGGGCACTAGAAATTTTGGAATGACAGCAGCGCCGAAGCCTGCCTGCATCAGGACAATGGCCGCCTCAACGGAGGTGCAGAAGTGAACATCCATCGGGCTTTTCCCCGCCGCAAGCTCCCACTGGAGTTTGGCGGCATCTGGAATCAGATTGATCTGGTTACAGAAAATCAGGGGCTGTTCCTTTAGATCCGATATGGAAACGCCTTCCCGCTGTGCCAGCGGATTGCTGCTGTCGCAGGCGCAGACAATGGGGCTTTTCAGCAATTCCGTGAAAGTCAGCCTGCTGTGTTCCTTTTTTCCGACATTGATGTCGAAAATCACATCCACCGTTCCGTTTTCCAGAAGGGCATACAGCTGTTCGTGAGGTACCACCACAAGGTGGGGATGAAGATTCGGGTATAGCGCGCCCAGGGCCTTCAGGCTGTCCGAAAGCAGGGTCAGCTGGTTATAGCTGCTGCACCCGATGGCCAGCTTCTCAACAGAACGCTCCTCCGGGTTTTGGAAGCGCAGCTTCGCCTGGGCGGCGATGGCGACCATGCTCTGGGCATCGGACAGGAAGGACTGACCCTCCGCCGTGATTTCCACCAGACGGGTCGTCCGCCGGAAGAGCTGCACATTTAGTTCCGTTTCCAGTGACTTGATCTGATGGGTGATGGCAGGCTGGGAAATATTCATTTTTTCCGCGGCTTTGGCAAAGCTCAGCGTATTGGCGACTGCCAGAAAGCAGCTCAGCTGAAAGGTGTTCATGGTGTATACCCCCTCCCTCTGGGGACGATGATACCATGGGAGGGAATAAAAAGCAATCCGCAACTAATAAATAATATTTATTACAATAAAATAACTTCTATTATGAATTTAGCACTCACACCTTGACAGTGCTAAAAATGGTGGTATAATGCGGATAAACAAATTTAGCGGGGGCAAGACCCCAAATGCTGAAAGGAGCAATTTTTATGTATACCACCTACACCTTTGCGAGAAATCTGTTTGACGAGATTGCCGACTCCGCTTTCGGCAACCACAATACCACGGGCCTTATGAATACGGACATCCGCGAGACCGAGAAGGGCTTCGAGATGGCGATTGATCTGCCCGGCGTTGAGAAGGAAAATGTGAACGCGGAGCTGAAGGACGGCTACCTGTACATCAGCGCCGCCATCAGCCGCTCCAATGACCCGGAGGAGGGCACGTCCAGGTATCTGCGCCGGGAACGTTTCGTTGGTTCCATGCGCCGTACCTTCTATGTGGGCGACAAGGTCACCCAGGAGGACATCCACGCCCGATTCCACAACGGCGTTCTGTGCATCTTCATTCCCAAGAAGCAGCAGCCGGTGCTCCAGGAGAAAAACCTGATTGCCATTGAGGACTGATTATCCGTTTTGTGACCCGTCATTTTACAGGAGGAATCAACATGACACTGAAACCACTGTCTGACCATATTGTGATCCAGACCATGGAGGCCGAGCAGACCACCGAGAGCGGCATTGTTCTGGCGACTGCCACCAAGGAGAAATCCCTCATCGCCACCGTTGTGGCGGCAGGCCCCGGCACGGAGGAGAACCCCGTGACCGTGAAGGTTGGCGATCAGGTTCTTACCGACAAGTATGCCGGAACCGAGATCAAGCTGGACAAAGAAGAATACAAAGTCATCCGCATGAGCGACATTCTCGCCACTGTGGAATAATTCGGAGGAGTAAGCAGTATGGCAAAGCAGATTCAGTATGGGGAAGATGCCCGGAAGGCTATGTGCGCCGGCATTGACACCCTGGCAGATACCGTGAAAATCACCCTTGGCCCCAAGGGTCGGAATGTGGTTCTGGGCAGAAAGTTCGGCAAGCCCCTGATCACTAACGATGGTGTGACCATCGCAAAAGAAATTGAGCTGAAGGACCCCTATGAGAACATGGGCGCTCAGTTGATCCGGGAAGTTGCCACCAAGACCAACGACATTGCCGGTGACGGCACCACCACCGCCACGGTGCTGGCCCAGGCGCTGGTCAAGGAGGGCATGAAAAACGTGGCGGCAGGTGCGGCTCCGCTGGCGCTGAAACGGGGCATGGAGAAGGCTTCTAAGGCTGCAGTCAAGGCCATCGCTTCCAACAGCAAGTCTGTGACGGATACCAAGGACATTGCCCGTGTGGCGACGATTTCCGCCGGCGACGAGTCCATCGGCACGCTGATTGCCGACGCCATGGAGAAGGTAGGCGCGGACGGCACCATCACCGTGGGCGAGAACAAGACCACCGCCGAGACCTACGCCGAGGTGGTGGAGGGTATGCAGTTCGACCACGGCTACATCACGCCCTACATGGCCACCGATAAGGAAAAGATGGAAGCCAATGTGGAGGACGCCTACCTGCTGATTACCGATAAGAAGATCAGCTCCATTCAGGACATTCTGCCCCTGCTGGAGCAGATGGTGAGAAGTAGCAAGAAGCTGGTCATCATTGCCGACGACGTGGAGGGCGAGGCCCTGTCCACCCTGATCGTCAACGGCCTGCGGGGCACCTTCACGGTGGTTGCCGTCAAGGCCCCAGGCTATGGCGATAACCGCAAGGATATGCTTCAGGACATCGCCGTCCTGACCGGCGGCACCTACATCAGCAGCGATCTGGGCTACGAGCTGAAGGACACCACAGTGCAGATGCTGGGCCGTGCCCGTCAGGTCAGGGTCACCAAGGACACCACCACCATTGTCGGTGGCTGTGGCGAGAAGGAGAAAATCGCGGATCGTGTCGCCATGATTCGCAGCCAGCTGGCCCATGAGGACGCTCTGGCGGATACCAAGAACCTGACCGACCGTCTGGCGAAGCTGTCCGGCGGCGTGGCGGTCATCCGCGCCGGTGCCACCACCGAGGTGGAGATGCAGGAGAAGAAGCTGCGCATTGAGGATGCGCTGAACGCCACCAAAGCCGCCGTTGAGGAAGGCATCGTGGCAGGCGGCGGCACCGCCCCCATCAACGCCATCCCCGCGGTGAAGGCAGTCTGCGACAGTCTGGAGGGCGATGAGCGCACCGGCGCGCGGATTGTCCTGAAGGCTCTGGAAGCACCTCTGCGCCAGATTGCGGCCAACGCTGGTCTGGACGGCAGCGTCATTGTGGACAAGCTGCTGAATGACAACAAGCCCAACTATGGCTTCAACGCCATGACCGAGGAGTATGTGGATATGATCGACGCGGGCATTGTTGACCCCGCCAAGGTCACCCGCACTGCTCTGGAAAATGCCGTCAGCGTAGCCGCCATGGTTCTGACCACCGAGAGCCTGGTTGCCGACGCGCCCGAGGAAACCCCCGCTCCTGCCGTGGCAGGCGGAGATATGTACGACTAACGAATCTCCCCAATAGCCAATCCATTCCGATACCTCCTAAACAACCTGCTTTTCACCCCTTTTTCAGCAGGCTTTGCGCAGCCCCGGCGGGGAAAGCCCAATCCCGCCGGGGATTTCCTGTAATGCAGCGGCGACACGAAATGTTTACAAACAGTCCATTGACAAAAAGTATCAGCCAAACTATAATAACTAACAATGTTAGTTATATGCTCTGGCATGGCCAAAGCATTTTTTATTATCCACATAACTAACAAAGTTAGTTATATGTCTTAACGGGAAGGAGCGAATTGTAATATGGAAACAAACTGGAAGGATATTCTGGACCATAGTATCCGGGATGTGGATGAACTGCGGAAAAACCTTGCGCTGACGGAAGCAGAAGCACAACAGATGGGCAGAATCATCCAGCGGTATCCGCTTTGCGTCAATCCCTATTACCTGAGTCTGATTGACAGAGATGATCCCAATGATCC
>CALYRG010000085.1 GCA_945482615.1 uncultured Clostridia bacterium
CCACCAGGGCCAGTCGTGGTTGACATCATAGCCCCAGTATTCAAACCGGGTGTGGATGCCCTTCTGGGCGCATACGGTGTCGAGCCACCGGGTGGACTCCAGCAGGGGCTCCTCCCAGGCACCCTGACCGCAGACGATCAGGCTCTTCTGGCTGTTGTAGATGCCCTTGTAGTAGTGGTCGTCGGGCATGTTCTGCAGGTACAGGCAGGGACAGTTGGCGTACACCAGCTCGTCGCAGTAGCTGCCAAAGAACTCCTTGTTGTCGTACAGGCCGGAGATGGCAAAGCAGCTGTCGAACAGGTCGGGGCGGCGGTAGTAGAGGTTGGCCGCGTGCATGGCGCCCATGGAGGCACCGAAGGTGAGGATTCCCCAGTCGTGGCCGTTGGCCATGCCGGAGATGTGACGGATGGTGGGAACCATCTCGTTTACCACATAGTTGTACCATTTCTCGTGATTTTCGATACGCCAGCGGTTGTCGGCACCCTTGGCGGCCCAGGCCTCGTTGTCGATGGTGTCGATGGCATAGACCATGCACTTGCCCTCTTCGATCCATCTGGCCCAGTGGTCGATCATGTGAAAGGATTCAAAGTCCCAGAACCTGCCGGCCTGGCAGGGGATAAACAGCACAGGCTTGCCGCAGCTGCCGTAGATTTTGAACTCCATTTCCCGGCCAAGATAGCCGCTCCAATGCTTTTCGTAGCGAATTTCCATTCTGTTCTCTCCTCGTTTTTTTCTCTATGACAGCGGGCCCTAGTCTTCCCGCTGATCGGATAAGGTTACAGGCCCAGACACGCCATGAAAATGGGAATCTGTTTTTCCCAGGAGGCCTCCGAATGAGTGCCGCCAGGGACGATGCGCAGCGCCAGGTTCACCCGCTTGGTCAGCAGCAGGTGGGCTGTGGAAATAATCGCCTCCTGAGCGGCTGCATGGTTGAACATCTCGTTTTCACCATAGTCCATATATACGCAGGTATCCCGGCGGATGTGGGCACGGGCAACCATTTCCAGTACCTTTCCGGGGCTGACCCACAGGCTGGGGGACAGGCATGCTGCCCGCTGGAATACGTGGTTGTAGGCGCACACTCCGTACAGCGCCATGAGGCCCCCCATGGAGGAGCCGGCCAGGATGGTGTTGAGCCGGTCGGGAAGGGTGCGGTAGTTTTCGTCGATATAGGGCTTAAGGGCATTTACCATCCAGTGCATCATAACGTTGCCCTTGCCCCGGATCTTGCCGTGCTCGGAGTTGGTATAGGTGATGGGTGCATATTCGATGAGGCGGCGGTTGCCCTCGTGGTTGCACTCCACGGCCACGACGATCAGCTCCTTGCCGCTGTCCTGCAGGAACTTGTTCATTCCCCAGGACTTTCCGAAGGTAGCGTCCTCGTCAAAAAACACATTGTGTCCGTCAAACATATACATGACGGGATAGCGCTGCTCCTTTTGCTTCTTATAGGAATCCGGAAGATAGATATAGGCCTTTCGGGGCGTATCTCCGGACAGTTTGGGGATGACAACATCCCATTTTTTGACCATTGTCTGTCAGGCCTCCATTTTTTTCGCGGTATTGGTGTATAGTATAGAACGGGGAAGGCGGATTGTCAACCTTTTTCTGCTTTTGACACGAAAACATCCGCCCATACAGGGCGGACATTTTGGATTACAGGGTATGAAAGATCGGTTCCCGCCCCTGGAAGGTGCATACATAACCGAAAATGTCTTTCAGCAGTGCGCAGGCCTCCCGGCTGTACTGGCCCACTCGCGTGGGGCTGTGGGCATCGGAGCCGACGGTGACGATCCGCCCGCCCAGCTCCCGGAACCGGACAAAGTAATCAGCCGGAGGGAGATAATCGCCGCAGCGGTCCATGCCGCTGGTGTTCAGCTCCAGGCCCTTTCCCCGGGCGGCCAGGGTTTTCAGAATCTCGTCCAGCAGAAGCCGGTGATCCTCGTACCGGATGGGACTGGGATCGGGGTTGCCCCCTGCCTTGCTGATGTAGGTCAGGTGGGCCAGAACGTCATAGTCCTCCTGGGCCCGGACACACGCCAGCGTGGCCTCCAGATACCGGCGCTGAGCCTGCAGGGCGGTCTTTCCCGAGAAGAACTCGGAAAAGTACACATCCATTCCGTCTACAAAGTGCACAGACCCCAGTACAAAGTCAAAGGGGCGGCGCTGAAGGTCGGCGCGGAACCGGGCCTGGTTGTCGGGGGCCATGCCGAATTCCACACCCCGGCGGATGGTCAGCCCATCCACATGGAGGCTGTCATACTCGGCGTTGTAAACAGCGGTGTCAAAGGCGATGTTCTGCATCTTCCCGGTGGGGTCATAGTCCAGATGGTCGGTAAAGCAGATCTCCTTCAGCCCCGCTTTTTTCGCGGCCAGGGCCATTTCCATGCCGGAAGCGCGGCCGTCAAAGGATACCCGGGAATGCATGTGAAAATCAAACATGGTGTACATCCTCCCAGAACAGGCGGAACGCCGTGGGCAGTGCCGCCTGGTCATTGATTTGCTCTTTTGTAAACCACAGGAAATCACCGGAACACTCGGAAACCTCCATGAAGATACCCTTCATATCCCATACAATATGGGTGAAGATATGCTTCCGGCTGACCTCCCGGCGAAGCTCCCTGGGCCGAAGACCGAGTGCCTGAGCCTGCTCAAGGCACTGCTGCGTGGAAAGGTGCCCGGGAACGTTGGGAAACTGCCAAAGCCCGGCAAGAAGCCCCTCTTCGGGCCGCTTTTCCAGGGCGTAGCGTCCATCGCAGGAGAAGATGAAAACCGTCTTGTCCTCCTGCCGCTTCTGCCTTTTGGGGGACTTGACGGGAAGCGCTTCCGCCGTTCCCCTGAGCTTTCCAAGACACAGGTGCGCGCATGGGCAGGCCGGGCAGTCAGGCTTCTGGTTGGGGCCGCACAAGGTGGCACCCAGCTCCATAAGGGCCTGGGTGAAGTCCCCGGCATTCCTGGGATAGACCGTTGACAGGGCCTGCCGGACAGCTGCCTTGGTCTGGGGCGCATCGATGGGGGAGGGGTCGTCCGTCAGCCGGGAGACCAGCCGCAGGACGTTTCCGTCCACGGCAGGAGTGGGAAGATCAAAGGCGATGGAGCACACTGCTCCTGCCGTATATTCCCCGATTCCGGGCAGGGCAAGAACGGAGCCATAGTCCCGGGGAAAGACGCCGCCGTATTCTTCCAAAATGATCTGAGCCGCCTTCTTGAGATTCCGGGCCCGGCTGTAGTAGCCCAGGCCCTCCCAGAGCTTCATGAGCGTATCGTCCGGGCAGCAGGCCAGATCCTGTATTGCAGGGAGTGCATCCAAAAAGCGCTGATAGTATCCCTTCACGGCCTCCACCCGGGTCTGCTGCAGCATGATCTCCGACAGCCAGATGCGGTAGGGGTCTGTGGTTTCCCGCCAGGGTAATATCCGATGGTGCGCCGCGTACCAGGGCAGCAGGACACCGGGAAGAGAGGAGAGAATGAATTGTCTGTCCAGAGGATTCACCGCCTTTGGCTGTTGTGGTTTCCAATTGGAAGTTGGACTCTTTCTGTAGTGGAATGATCCTTGTCATGCTTCTTTGCTGTATTGACAGAGCAAATCAGCATTCTGCGCAAAACACCGCAATTGTGCAGATACTCCTTTACAGCCTCATGGGGCATCAGCCCGGCCTTCTCTATCAATTCCAACCAATATTCTGTTTCATAGTTCTCTTTTAATGCAATTTGAAGCTTTGAGATGAAATCGGGACGACTCCGGGCATATTTTGCTTCACGGATGTTGGCACCAATGCTTGTTGCCGAGCGTTCCAATTGGTTTATGAGAGAGTAGTGACCTTTGATTCCGTCTGTCATTTTCAGGATCGCGACAGCAAAATCGGTGGATAAGTCGGCAAGCTTGTTTTCTCTCATATTGCATCACCCATCCCCATAATACAATGAAATCCTTGCCAAGGCAAGGATGAAATCTGCAAACAGATGAAATCCACGGATGTGGATGAAATTAAATCTGTCCTCCTTCCGACAGAGTCGGATTTCATCACGAGGTGATTTCACCCGTCGAAGATGGATTTATTCCGTCCGAAGGACGGATTTAACTGAAAAAAGCACGCCGAAGCGTGCTTTTTTCTGCGAAAGAGCGACTAAACGGTATATAAGTGGGGGTAAAAACGACCAAAGGTAGTGTAGTTGCGCTGTTCGATAAATTGGAATTTATGGGTGCAAAACAAATACTTGATTGGGGTACCCAAATTCTTC
>CALYRG010000086.1 GCA_945482615.1 uncultured Clostridia bacterium
TCATGGCGCTGGCGGGAATCCACGGTGGCATAGATGTTGTAAAAGCTCCCTGTCATACAGTGACCAAGCTCATGACCCAGGTGCATCCGCTCCTGGGTACCGCCGTCCGATACGCAGTCATCCATGCCAATGTAACAGGACCCGTCCGGCTCCATCAGGGACATGGAACCGTTTGCCTTCATGGGGTACCGGAGGACGGCAATATTCTCTTTGCGGGCCAGGTCGTACAGTTCCGGTACCTGTGTCATGGCTACTCCTTTTTTGCTTTCCGCTCCTCCCGCTGGCGCACGAAGGCGGCAAAGCTGAGAACTTCGTCATACATGGCATCGGTGATTTCACCGCTGCCGCCGAAAAGGGCGAACTTGATGTCTTCCTGGGTGGGGCGGGGACGAAGGGCACCTTCCTCCTCTTCTCCGTAACCCAGAAGCTCGGATACGCTGATGCCGAAATAACGGCACAGCTTGTCGATCACATTGCCGGAGGGCTTGGTGCCCGGGTCTTTCTTCCATTTGGTGACGGTGGATTTGCTGAGGCCCGCGTCAATGGCGGCTTTGGAGGTGCTGACACCCTTCTGCCTGCACAGCTGGACAAAACGTTCGTAGAACATTCAGGAACACCCTTTCATCAAATCTGAAAATTTTCAACTCAACAGACTTGACAAGTACGAAAGAATGTACTATAATGCAGGTGTGAGTTGAAAAACAAGAACTTACTCCCGGAATCGGGAACCAGGGGAAGGCAATCCGATTCCGAAATTGTGATCACCTTTATACTAGCATATCTGTTTTTGTTTTTCAACTGTTCTTTGCACATTTTTTCTGTTTTGGAAGACTGCTTATAGAATAAGGAGGGATGTGTCCAATAAACAGGACGAATAAGAACGGCGGCCCCGGGGATCTGCCCGGGAGAGAAAGGAGGGACGCGCTGTGGAAGAAGCTTGGATGGAAGATCAGTTGATCCAGAGCAGGTGGGACGCTTTTTTGAGGAAAAGACCGGTGTGCTGCCTGTGCGGAGAGCCCATTCTTTCTACCCACGGCCTGGAAATGGAGAATCAGTGGTATTGTGGGGACTGTGTCCGCAGGCATACCCGGGAGGTAGGGGAAGCATGACGCCGGATTGGGATGCCCTGCGGCGGGCCTACAGCGGGGGCGGAACCGTAAGGGACCTGTCCAGGAAATGGGGTGTACCGGAATCGACCCTGCGGGGCCGGATCAGACGAGAAAACTGGCAGCGCTGTGCCCAAAAGGAAAAAACGGAGATTGTTCAAAAAGACGAACAGAGCCAGAGACGGTCAGACCGGGTGGACGACCTGGCGGACCGGATGCTCACCTGTCTGGAGCGGGCGGTGGAGGAGCTGGACGCGGTGACCCGTACCGTTCGGGAAAAGGTGAAAAAAGAGGACGGCGGGGACGTAACCACCGATTACGCCCAGGTGATGCCCGGAGAAAAGGGCCTCATCGACCGGGGCGGGCTCAAGCAGCTCACCGGTGTGCTGAAGGATCTGAAGGAGATTCTGGTGCTGCGGTCCGAGGGGGACACCCTGGAGCAGCAGGCCCGGATCGCCCGGCTTCAGCGGGAGCTGAGCCGGGAGGACAGCCAGGAGCGGATTCTGGTGACCATGGAAGGAGCGTGCGGCGGCTATGCCGACTAAGGTGCTGACCATGCCCGCCCCCAACGAAAAGCAGGCCCTGGCCCTGGCGGAACGGCACCGCTATGTGGGCTACGGCGGGGCCCGGGGCGGAGGCAAAAGCTGGTTTGTCCGCTGGAAGGCGGTGCTTCTGTGCCTGCGCTATCCGGGAATCAAGGTGCTGATCACCAGAAGAACCTACAAGGAGCTCTTCAATAACCATATCGCCCCGCTGATGCAGCTGCTTGCGGGAGTGGCGGAGTACAGGAGCGTGGACAAGCTCTTCCGGTTTCCCGGGGGCAGCACCATCCATTTCGGCTACTGCGCCTGCGACGCCGACCTGGGCCAGTACCAGGGGGCGGAGTACGATGTGTGGTTCGCGGACGAGGCCGGTCAGTTTAAAGAGGAATGGCTGGTCCAGATCGACGCCTGTGTCCGGGGCGTCAACGCATTTCCCAAGCGCACCTACTATACCCTGAACCCCGGCGGACCGGGACACGGCTACTTTAAGCGCCTGTTTGTTGACCGGCATTTTACGGAGGACGAACACCCGGAGGACTACGCCTTTATCCAGGCCCTCTGCACGGACAATCACGCGTTGATGGCCAGCCAGCCCGGGTATCTGCGCTCCCTGGAAAAGCTGCCCTACAAGCTCCGGCAAAGCTGGCTGTATGGCAGGTGGGATGTGTACGAGGGCCAGTTTTTCGAGGAATTTACCGATGACCCGGCCCATTATCAGGACCGGCGGTATACCCACGTCATCGATCCCTTTGACATTCCCGCCGGGTGGAAGCTGTACCGCAGCTTCGACTGGGGCTATCACCGGCCCTTTTCCTGCGGCTGGTGGGCCGTGGACTACGATGGGGTGGCTTACCGCATTCTGGAGCTTTACGGCTGTACCGGAGAGCCCAACGAGGGGGTGCGGTGGACGCCGGATCAGGTCTTTGCGAAAATCCACGCCATCGAGGGGGAGCACCGGTATCTGGCGGGGCGGAAGATCCTGGGCGTGGCGGACCCGGCCATCTGGGACGGGTCCACCGGGGAAAGCATTGCCGATACCGCCGCCCGGCATCAGGTGTATTTCACCCCCGGAGACAACAAGCGGCTGCCGGGCTGGATGCAGCTGCACTACAGGCTATCCTTTGACGCTCAGGGGTATCCCCTTCTCTATGTGTTCCGAAACTGCAGGGCCTTCATACGGACGCTGCCCCTGCTTCAGTACGACGATACCAATACGGAGGATCTGGATACCGACGGAGAGGACCACGCGGCAGACGAGGCAAGGTACTTCTGCATGTGCCGTCCCATCCGGCCCAGAGCACCGGAAGTGCCCAAAAGGAAGGGAAACGCGGCGCTGTTTCTGGACATTGACGAAAATATGACGGTCTGGCGAAGACCGGGAATGGAGATTATCGATGAAAACGACGGAAGCAATCGGGGCGCCTCAGCTGCGTCAGGCCAGGCTGACCCTGAACCGCTACCGGGAGGGCAAGGCCAACCTGGAACGGCGGGTGATTGAAAACGAGCAGTGGTACCGGATGCGGCACTGGGAGTGTATGCGCCGGGGTCAGGGCAGCCAGGTGGAGCCCACCTCCGGCTGGCTCTTCAACGCCATCGCCAATAAGCACGCCGAGGCCATGGACAACTACCCTGTCCCCACCGTGCTGCCCCGGGAGGAAGGGGACCGGGAAACGGCGAAAACTCTGGAAAGCATCCTGCCGGTGATTTTGCAGCAGGAGGACTTTGAGGAAACCTACGACCGGGTGATGGACGACAAGCTGAAGGCCGGTACGGGCATCTACGGTGTCTTCTGGGATCCGGAAAAGCTGGACGGCCTGGGGGATGTGAGCATCCAGAGAATCGACCTGCTGAACCTCTTCTGGGAAAACGGCGTGACGGATCTGGAGCAGTCCCGCAACGTCTTTTACCTGCGGCTCTGGGACAACGATCTGCTGCTGGAGCGCTATCCCATGCTGGAGGGCAAGCTTTCCGGCAGCGCCGAGGCGGGAAACCGGTATGTATACGAGGATCGGGTGGACACCACGGACAAAACCGCCGTCATCGACTGGTACTACAAAAAGCAGGTGGGGGGCAGACAGGTGCTCCACTACTGCAAGTTTGTGGGGGAGACGGTGCTGTTTGCCACGGAAAATCAGCCGGAATATGCCCAAAGAGGCTGGTATGACCACGGCCGCTACCCCTTTGTTATGGACGTGATGTTCCGCTGTGCCGGTTCCCCCTGCGGCTTCGGCTACATCGATGTGGCCAAATCCGCCCAGGAATATGTGGACCGGGGCAACCAGGCCATTTTGCAGAATCTGCTGGCCAATGCCCGGCCCCGGCATTTCATCCGCACCGACGGGGCGGTGAATGAAGGGGAATACGCGGACATGACCCGGGATTTTGTCCATGTGGACGGGAATCTGGGGGAGGACAGCATCAAGCCCATC
>CALYRG010000087.1 GCA_945482615.1 uncultured Clostridia bacterium
ACCACCCCGGCAAGTTCTATGCCCTGCCCCAGGCACCCCAGCAGTTCAAGCAGCTGCTGATGACCTCCGGCTTTGACAAGTATTTCCAGATCGCCCCCTGCTTCCGGGACGAGGATGCCCGGGCCGACCGTACCCCCGGCGAGTTCTACCAGCTGGATATGGAAATGGCCTTTGCCACCCAGGATGATGTGCTGTCCACTCTGGAAGACGTGCTGGTGCCGGTGTTCCAGAAGTTCGGCAAGTACAAGCGGGTCTCTCAGGCCCCCTTCCGCCACATTCCCTTCAACGAGGCCATGGAGCGCTATGGCTCCGATAAGCCCGACCTGCGCATTGACCTGGAGATTGAGGACATCTCCGCCGAGGTGCAGGGCTGCGGCTTCGGTCCCTTCGAGGGTGCTACAGTCAAGGCCATTGTCGTCCATGACTTTGCCCAGGCCCGGAAGTGGATCGACAAGCTCCTGGCCGATGTAGAAGTGCAGACCGGCAATAAGGCCTGCTGGATGAAGGTGGACGAAAACGGCAATCTCACCGGCGGCGTGTCCAAGTTCCTCACCGAAAGAAATCAGGTGCTCACCGAAAAGCTGGGGCTGAAGCCCGGCTCCTTCGTCTGCATGGCCGCGGGCAAGAAGGCCGCTGCCCAGAAGACCGCGGGCGTTATCCGCACCATGCTGGGCCGCCGTGTTCCCGGCCATTTCGACGAAGAGCAGTACGCCCTGTGCTGGATCGTGGACTTCCCCATGTACGAAATCGGCGAGGAGTCCGGCGCTCTGGAATTCTGCCACAACCCCTTCTCCATGCCCCAGGGCGGCCTGAAAGCTCTGGAGGATGCCGAAGGAGACACCGAGAAGCTGCTGGCCATCAACGCCGATCAGTACGACCTGGTGTGCAACGGCTACGAGTCCGCCTCCGGTGCCGTCCGGAACCACGATCCCGAGATCATGGTCAAGGCCTTCCAGATGGTGGGCCTGGGCGAGGAGGACGTGAAGGCCAAGTTCCCTGCCATGTACAACGCCTTTACCTACGGTGCCCCCCCTCACGCCGGTGCAGCCCCCGGTGTTGACCGCCTGATCATGCTGCTCACCGGCGAGGAGAGCATCCGGGAGGTCATCACCTTCCCCATGAACAAGAACGCACAGGATCTGATGATGGGCGCGCCCACCACCGTGGATGTGAGCCAGCTGGATACCGTCCACATCGCCATCAAGGAAGAACCCTGATAAGCCTGCCCTGCCGGAAAATTTCCCGGCAGGGCATTACACTATGAAACCGGAAGGAAAAAATGTCGAGATATACGAAAGGAGGGAGGCGCTGCCCATGGAAGACGAGCTGATCGTAGACCTGTACTGGAACCGGGACGAGGACGCCATCGGCAAGACCCAGGAAAAATACGACCGTTATCTGACGAAAATTGCCTACAATATTCTTGCCAACGTGGAAGACAGCCGGGAGAGCGTCAACGATACATACCTTGCCGCCTGGGACTCCATGCCGCCCCACCGCCCGGCGGTGCTGTCCACCTACTTAGGGAAGCTGACCCGGCGCATCTCCATCGACTGCTTCCGGGGGAGAACCCGGGCCAAGCGGGCGCCGTCTCAGTACGCCATGTCTCTGGAGGAGCTGGGGGAGTGCGTCTCCGGCGGCAATACCACCGAGGAGATCGTCAACGTCAAGCTCCTGGCGGATGCCATCGGCATGTTTCTGCGGCTCCAGAGCGATGAGGCCAGAAACCTGTTCATCGGGCGGTATTACTATCTGGATTCCCTGAAGGAAGCGGCGGCCTACTGCGGCATGAGTGAAAGCAAGGCCAAAAGCCTGCTGTTTCGCACCCGCATCGCTCTGAAGGAATATCTGGAAAAGGAGGGGTTCAGCCTATGACTGCCGAACAGCTGCATGATGCCATTGGACTGCTGCCTGCGGATCTTCTGGAAAAGACCGACAAGCTCCGGCAAAGTCCAGGAAAGAAGAAAGTGCCGGTCTCCCGGTATCTTTCCGCTGCCGCCTGCGCGGTGGTGGTGCTGGGAGGCGCTCTGCTGTTCCGGGCGGTGGGTCAGCAGAAGCAGTCTGTGACCTTCTCCGCTGCCCCGGCAATGGAGGAGGCGCTTATGGACGAGGCCCCCAGCGCGGAGCAGGCTCCGAAGCTGCAAGCCGCCGCGCCGCCCATGGACGCAGGGGCCGGGAGCACTGCGGATCGGTCTGCCGCCGTGGAAAACGAGGCGCTCTGGATGCCCCCGGCGCTGGAGGTGTGCTGGGGTGAGCAGCGTCTGCGTGTGGAAAGCGGAGAGACAGCGGCTTTGAACACCCAGGACACCCAGCTGCGCCTGTCCTGGCAGACTCCGCCGGAGGACGTGGCGATCACCTCCGTCCCGGAAGGGCAGGCGGCCTATATGGACGGCGTGCTCACCCTCGCATCCGGAACCCAGAGCTGTGAGATCACCGCCTCCTGGCCGGAAGGCAGCGGAGTTTATACCCTGCGACTCCAGTAAATAACAGTCCGTCATTGTGAAATACACCCCATTTTTTGGGCAAGCACGAAATGCTGCTTGCCCCAAAAATGGGGTGCTTTCGATTCAAAACAGAGCGGCAAACATGCAGCTTAATCAGGTAGGAGGGGGCGGCTAACCCCGTCCTACCACACCACCGTGCATGCCGTCCGGCACACGGCGGTTCGGCAAACAGTAAGATGTGCTGCGCCATTGGCTACCCATCCGAAACAGCTCTGCGGTTCTACCCTTCCCTTTCGGTTTCCAGCCTATCCTCCGATAGACACCCTTGCCCTTGGCTAACGGTTCCTGCTACCGAGCCCGTAGTGGACTTTCAACACCAAGTCATTGCCCATGCCGGGCACACCGCAAACCGTGCCGGGGCGGAAGCCCCGGCACGGTTTGCTTTATTCGTTTACCAGGATAGCATCTTTCTGAACAGGTCCATGTACTTCTGAGCGGGAACATCCCAGCTGAAGTCCATTTCCATGCCCCGCTTCTGCAGAGCCCGGAAGCCGTCCCGGTTATCGTTATACAGCCGCAGGCAGCGGCGAACGGCTCCATGGAAGTCGTCGGCGTTGTAGCTCTGGAAGGTGAAGCCCAGGCCGCCCTGTCCGTTCTCGTCCACGGGGGGTACAGTGTCCTTCAGGCCGCCGGTGGCATGCACCACAGGCACGGTTCCGTAGCGCATGGCGTTCATCTGGCTCAGGCCGCAGGGCTCGGACTTGGAGGGCATCAGATAGATGTCGGAGCCGGCGTAAATGCGGTTGGCCAGGGGCAGATTGAAGGTAATCTTGGCAGCCACCTGCTCCGGGAACTGTCTGGCAAGATCCCGGAAGAAGGCCTCGTACTGGGCTTCGCCGGTGCCCAGAATCAACAGCTGGGCATTTTCCTCCCACATCAGGCGGCGGGCAATGTAGCACAGCAGATCCAGGCCCTTGTGTCCGGCCAGCCGGGTGACCATTGCCATGAGCGGCACATCCGGATTCACCGGCAGGCCCACCTCCTTTTGCAGCTCCGCCTTACACACGGCCTTGCCTTCCACGAAAGAAAGGGCATTGAAGTGGGCAGGCAGGGCCTTGTCCGTCTCCGGATTGAAGGTGTTGGTGTCGATGCCGTTGGTAATGCCGGTGAGCTTCCAGGCGTTGTTGGACAGCACGCCGTCCAGGCCGTGGGCGTAGTAGGGATACATCAGCTCCCGGGCATAGGTCTCGGACACGGTGGTGACCAGGTCCGCCGTCTCAATGGCGCCCTTCATCACATTGACCGCGTTGTTCATGTCCAGCGTACCCCGGTACTCCCAGGGCAGACCCAGCATGTCATCGAAGAAGCTGGCATTTGCCCAGCCCTGATACTCGATGTTGTGGATGGTGTACATGCAGCGGGTTCTGGGGAACTGGTAGAAGTACAGCGCCTTCAGATACACCGGAATCAGCGCAGTCTGCCAGTCGTTGCACTGAACCACATCGGGGATGAACTGCAGCGCCATCATAGCATCCACACAGGCCCGGGAGAAGAAGGCAAACCGCTCGCCGTCGTCCATGTCGCCGTAGATGGCGCCGGTACGGCCGCCGAAATAGT
>CALYRG010000088.1 GCA_945482615.1 uncultured Clostridia bacterium
GAGCTGTACCAGGCCTACGCCGACTTCCACGACATGATGGACATTGCCGAGGGCATCATCTCCGGCGCTGCCAAGGAAATCCTGGGCACCTATGAGGTGGAGTGGCTGGGAGAGAAGATCAATTTGGCCCCCGGCTGGCGGCGCATGACCATGGTGGAGGCCGTCCGGGAGTATGTGGGCATCGACTTTGATGCCATCACCGACGATGCTGAGGCGGTAGCCGCCGCCAACGCCAAGGGCGTGGAGCTGGCCGACGCCGCAGAGAAGACCTGGGGCAACGCCCTGTACGCCTGCTTCGACCAGAAGGTGGAGGAGCACCTGATCCAGCCCACCTTTATCACCATGTACCCGGTGGAGGTATCTCCCCTGACCAAGCGCTCCCCCCTGGATTCCCGGCTTACCGAGCGCTTTGAGCTGTTCATCTGCCACAGCGAACTGGCCAATGCTTACTCCGAGCTGAACGACCCCATTGACCAGCGGGAACGCTTCGTCAAGCAGGCGGAGCAGCGGGAGCGGGGCGACGATGAGGCCGAAATGCTGGACGAGGATTTCCTCACCGCACTGGAATACGGTATGCCCCCCACGGGCGGCATGGGTATCGGCATCGACCGCTGCGTAATGCTGCTCACCGGCAACGATACCATCCGGGAGGTCATCCTGTTCCCCACAATGAAGCCAACGGATATGCCCAAGGGCGACAAAACCGAGGAAAAAGTTGAGAATTCTCCCGTTTCCGCTCCTGCTGAAAAGGAAGAAAAGATTGACTTTTCCAAGGTAGAAATCGAGCCGCTGTTTGCTGATTTCGTGGACTTCGAGACCTTCAGTAAGTCCGATTTCCGTGCCGTCAAGGTGCTGGCTTGTGAAGCCGTGAAGAAGTCCAAGAAGCTCCTCAAGTTCACTTTGGACGACGGAACCGGCGTGGAGCGAACCATTTTGAGCGGTATTCACGCCTATTACGAGCCGGAAGAACTGGTTGGCAAGACCCTTCTCGCCATTACCAATCTGCCCCCCAGGCCCATGATGGGCATCGAGTCCTGCGGTATGCTGATCTCCGCCATCCACACCGAGGAAGGCGAGGAAAAACTGCACCTGCTGATGCTGGACAACCACATTCCCGCCGGTGCGAAAATGTACTAAAAAGTTGCAAGTTTACTTGCACGATAATCCCAAAAAACACCATGTTACGCCAAGCTTACGCCAATGAATGCAAACATATTGGGCGGCAAGCAAAGGGCGGTGTTCAAAACCAAAACCGTCTGAGTTCTTCCGGAATTCAGACGGTTCTTATTTTGGAGGATTGATTATGAACATGCAAAGCTAATTCATAATGCACCCGGCATGGGCAAAATCAAACGGATGAAAGTCTCAAATCCGGCCGGTAGCAAGAAGAGTATAGCCCTACTGCTGGCGGTATTCAGCAGTAGGGCTTTTATGTCTATATTCAAATCAAACCGAAAGAACGCAGCAGGTACAGCCAGAAGGTTATGGATACGGAGGACAGTATGGTGGAAAGAAGAATCGCATTGGAGGTCAGCACGCCGTCGGCGTGCATGCTTTTTGCCATTACGAAACTGGCAACGGTGGTGGGAGAGCCTGCCATGATCAAAATGGCAATCAGCTCACTTTCCCGGAAGCCAAGCATTGCAGCCAATGGCAGGAAAATGCCCGGCAGCAAAAACAGCTTGACAATGGAGGAGCAGACGGCCCCTTTCCAACGGGTCATGGCCTCGCTGCCGGAGAAGGAAGCGCCCACAACCAACAATGCCACGGGGGTTGCGGTTGCGCCAAGAGAGCTGAGGGCATTGTCCAGCATGGTGGGAATCGGAATGCGAAGCAGGGCAAAGGGAATTCCCAGCAGGATGCCGATAATCATCGGATTTTTCACCACATTGATGCAAGCAGCCTTCACCGCGCCGCTGCCGTGGGCAGCAGGAATCAACCTGCCGTCGCTGTTCACATGGGGTGAAAAGCTGAGAATCAGCACGGAATAGACGTTGAAAAAGGGAACGGAGGCCATAATCATCATGGGAACCATGCCTGAGTCTCCGTAAATATTGACAGCGAGGGCAACCCCCAGGATCGCCGCACTGGATCGGGCAGAGGCCTGAGCAAAAGCACCTACCTGCCCTTTGTCCTTCATGAACAGCCAGGAAGCAGCCCAGATGCCCAGAAACATTACCGTGGTTGCGGAAAAGCAGAACAGGCAGAAGCCAGGATCAAATTCGCTGTAAAAATCCATGCCTGCCATGGAGCGGAACAGGCTGATGGGCAGGGCGCATTTGAACACATATTCGTTAGCGGTTTTGTTGAAACCATCATTCAGAAGATGTACTTTCTGCAAAAAGAAGCCCACCAGAATGACCAGAAACACAGGAATGGTCGCGTTCAGGGCAAATGTGAAATTCTCCATGTTTCGGAATGCCTCCAATTCCTTATGGTTCTGTCAGGGTTCCTCCGGGAACAGAGGATAATCCCGGACGAAAGAGATAAAAGCTTCGGTGCTGCTGGCAGTATATTTCCCTTTCCGCCAAATTAACCCCACCTTTTGCTCAATTCTGGGCTCAATGGGAATCCCTACAATGTCCGGATGATCCTGAAGCAGGGAAGCGTAAAAAAAGCTGGCGCAGGTGTTGTTGTGGATCATACTCTTCATGGTGTAAATCTGGCTGGTGTAGATCAGGATATTGGGCACAATCCCCATCCGGTCGAAGCGGCTGCGGATGCTGTGATTTTGGACGGAGTCCGTATTGTACATGACCAGCGGCTGCGTGGCCAGTTCCTCCAGCGTAACTGATTCCTGTTTGGCAAGTGGATGGGCAGGGTCCACCCCTGCCACAAAGTGATCTCTTCCAATGAAGACGGAGTGGAATTTATCCGGGTCACTCAGGCTTAGATTCACCAGCGCCACATCCAGTTCCTCCTCCTGTACCAATGCCGCCGCCCGGGCGGAGCCATACTCATAGAAGGTCAGCCGGATATCCGGGTATTTCTCGTTAAAATCGTGTAGCAGATCCGGAAAAAAGGTGGTACCCCATAACGGCGGGATGCCTACGCTGACCGGCTGGCGGGAGCCTCCCAGATCGTGCAGCTGCATCTTCGCAGTCTCAACCTCCCGCAGCAGCCGCACCGCCCGCTCGTAAAAACGCTCGCCGTCCGCGCTCAGGGACAGCTTGCTGCGGGTATGGGAGAAAAGCGTAACGGAAAATTCCTTTTCCAATTCCCGAATGGCTCCGGAAATGGCGGGCTGGGTCACGAATAATTTCTTTGCGGCTTTGGTAATGCTGCCACACTCCACCGCCGTACAGAAATACTCCAGCTGGTTGAAATTCATGGCTTTTCCCCCTTTTTCACAAATCAATACAGGTATTTTAACACACTGCACAAAATAAGTAAATCATTTTGACAACATAAGGAAAACTGATAAGCCCATTTTTATTGCTGATTTTACTTTTTCCGCAATGTCTGTTACACTAAAGCCAGAAAGCAGACAGATACCGGCCGGTTCAGACTGCGTAACAAAAAGAAACAACAAGGAGGAAATCCAATGAGTCCCAGTACCATTACGCTGATCTTCTTGGCCTTCGCCATTGTCAGCTTCGTTCTGGAAAAAATCCCCCTGGGTCTGACCGCCACCATCGTGGCCATCGGTCTGAACCTCACCGGCGTGCTGGATAATTCCGCAACCTTTGCAGGTTATGTCAACAGCAACGTCATCCTGTGCGTGGGTATGTTCGTGGTGGGGCAGGCTCTGTTTGAGACCGGCATGGCAAACAAGATTGGCGGTCTGGTCACCAAGTTCGCCAAGACCGAACGGATGCTGATTATTGCCATCATGGTAATCGTCGGCATTATGTCTGGCTTCCTGTCCAACACCGGCACCGCCGCTGTGCTGATTCCCGTGGCCTGCGGCATTGCTGACGAGTCCGGCTACTCCCGCTCCCGGCTGCTGATGCCTCTGGTCTTCGCGGCAGCACTGGGCGGCAACCTGTCCATCATCGGCGCACCCGGCAACCTGATGGGTGTCAACG
>CALYRG010000089.1 GCA_945482615.1 uncultured Clostridia bacterium
GTGGTGCCGGATGCCGTGGACTTCAAGGTGGACGACACCTTCAAGACGGCCCTTTCCGAGCACGAGGGCATCTACGGTGAGGGCTTCGGCTCCGCCAGCATCGAGTCCGCCGTGGTCGGCACCGACAGCGCCGGAAATGTGGTGGGCTATGCCGTAACCGTCTTCAACGCCGACAGCTACGACGGCGGCCTGAAGCTGGTGGTGGGCATCTCTGCCGACGGTACCGTCAACGGCATCTCCTTTACGGAGCTCCACGATACCCCGGGTATGGGTATGCGCTGCGGCGATCCGGAATTCAAGGATCAGTTCGCCGGTGTGAAGGTATCCAAGTTTATCCTGAATAAGAGCGGCGGTTCCACCGCTGATGACGAGATCGACTCCGTTTCCGGCGCGTCCGTCACATCCGGTGCCGTGGTCAACGCCGTCAATGCCGCGCTGGACTTCGTGTCCGGTCGGATCGGTTAAGGAGGGAACCTATGAAACCCTATCTGGAACGAATCAAAAACGGCCTGCTCACGGAAAATCCCGTGTTCGTGCTGATGCTGGGCATGTGCCCGACCCTGGCTGTTACCACCTCCGCCATCAATGGCTTCGGCATGGGCGTGTCCTCCCTGGTGGTTCTGGCCGTTTCCAACCTGGTGATTTCTCTGCTGCGGAAGATCATTCCCGATGAAGTGCGGCTGCCCGCCTTCATCGTGGTGGTTGCCTCTTTTGTGACCGTGGTGGAGCTGCTGATGGAGGCCTATATCCCCTCCCTGTACGCGGCACTGGGTATTTACATTCCCCTGATCGTGGTCAACTGCATCATTCTGGGCCGCGCGGAAGCCTTCGCTTCCAAGAATCCGCCCATTGTCAGCCTGTTTGACGGCATCGGCATGGGCCTGGGCTTTACCGTAGCCCTGACCATCATCGGCGCCATCCGGGAGCTGCTGGGCAACGGTTCCGTCTTTGGCCTGCAGATCCCCGGGTATGAGCCCATGGCATTCTTCGTCCGGGCACCCGGCGCCTTCCTGGTGCTGGCCGTGCTGGTGGCCATTATGAATGCCGTCGGCATCAAGAACCGTGCCAACAAGATGACAGAGGGCTGCGACGGCTGCTGCGCCAGCTGCGCCGCTGCCTGCGACAAGAAGGAGGGCTAACGCGTGTCCAGTCTCATTTTGATCATTGTCACCACAGCCCTGGTCAACAACGTGGTGCTGAGCCAGTTCCTGGGCATCTGCTCCTTCCTGGGTGTTTCCTCCCAGAAGAAAGCGTCCCTGTCCCTGGGCCTGGCGGTTATGGCGGTGCTGACCGTATCTTCCGCTGTGGCAAACCTGCTGTATACCTATGTTCTGGCGCCTCTGGGCATGGATTACCTGAAGACCATCGTCTTCATCCTGGTCATTGCCGCTCTGGTTCAGATGGTGGAAATGTACCTGAAGAAGAATGCCCACGCCATCTATCAGTCCCTGGGCATCTATCTGCCCCTCATCACCACCAACTGCGCGGTGCTGGGCGTGGCGCTGACCAACGTGCAGAATGGCTATAACCTGCTGCAGAGCATCTTCGCCGGGTTCGGTACGGCTCTGGGCTACACCATCGCCATTGTCCTGCTGGCTGAGGTCCGGGAGCACCTGGACGAGGAAGCCATTCCCGCTCCCTTCCGGGGAGCCCCCATCGTTCTGCTGTGCGCAACCCTGATGGCAATGGCCTTCATGGGCTTCAGCGGTCTGGCGTAAGGAGGACTAGATATGCAGGGAATCATCATTGCAACTCTGGTTGTGGGCGTTGTGGGCCTGGTTCTGGGCCTGGCGCTGGTCACCGCCAGTAAGAAATTCTATGTGGAAGTGGACGACCGGGTCACCAAGGTCCGGGAGTGCCTCCGGGGTGCCAACTGCGGTGCCTGCGGCTACGCCGGCTGCGACGCGCTGGCAGAGACCATTGTAAAGGGCGGTGCCCGGGTGGATGCCTGCCCCGGCAACAGCACCGAGAACATTGCCAAAATTGCCGCCATCCTGGGTAAGGAAACCGTTCACCAGAATCCCCAGGTGGCATACATCCGCTGTGCCGGCACCTGCGATGCCACGAAGGCCAAGGCAAACTATGTGGGCATTCCCGACTGCCGGGCCGCGGTGCTCAGCGGCGGTCTGGGCTTTATGTCCTGTGACTACGGCTGCCTGGGGCTGGGAAGCTGTATGGCTGTGTGTCCCGAAAAGGCCATCAGCATTGTTGACGGCATTGCCCGGGTGGACAGCCGCAAGTGCATCGGCTGCGGCATGTGTGCCAAGACCTGTCCCAAGCACGTGATTGAGATGCATGAGCGCACCGCGAAGGTGGCGGTCTCCTGCTCCAATATGGACCGGGGCCCCGCTGTGAAGAAGGTATGCTCCGCCGGCTGCATCGGCTGCGGCATCTGCGCCAAGCAGTGCGAGCAGGGCGCGGTTACCCTGGAAAACAACCTGGCCCGGGTGGATCAGGAGAAGTGCGTGGGCTGCGGCAAGTGCGTGGAAAAGTGCCCCACCAAGGCCATCCACTTTGTATAAGGAGGAACGGATATGAATGTACTTCGTTTTCTCGGCAATGAACTGAAGAAGTGGGCCATTGGCTTTGTGGCTGCCGCCGCGGTCTTTGGCCTGTGTACCTGGCTGATGACTCTGGCACCCGAGCTGGACAATCAGCAGGAGACTGCCGCCGCGGCTCCCGTGACCAAGCGGACCGCCAAGGTGGTGGAAACCGGCACCGGTGTAACGGTGATGTCCGCGGAGGACTGGGCTTCCAGGTATCCCGAAATCTACGCCTCTTACATGGCCAACAGTGAGAACGAGGAAATCCATGACTATGTGGAAGCCTATCCCATGATCTCCACGGTTTATGAGGGTATGGCCTTCTCCAAGTTCTACGGCAGCGCCCGGGGCCACACCTACACCGTAGACGATGTGACCGCTACCGGCCGTCCCCACAAGCTGGCGAACTGCTTCAGCTGCAAGACTCCCAACTTCACCGCGATGGTCAATGAGATGGGCGACGCGGCCTACCGTCTGGAGTTTGAGGACGTACTGACCCAGATCAACGAGCCCATCAGCTGCTACAACTGCCATGCCAATACCGGTGATGAGCTGGTTGTGACCCACACCTATCTGTCGGATGCTATGGGCGATGACCTGCAGAAGGTTGATCCGGCTACCCTGGCCTGCGCCCAGTGCCATGTGGAGTATTACTTTGATCCGGAGACCAAGGCAACCAGCCTGCCCTACCATGACCTTGCGTCCATGCATCCCGATGCCATTCTGAAGTTCTACAACGAGGAGCTGCTGGTGGACGGTCAGCCCTTCGCGGACTACACCAATCCCCGGACCGGTGTGCGGCAGATCAAGGCCCAGCACTCCGAGTTTGAGACCTATATGAGCGCCGGCAGTGTTCATGCTTCCATGTTTACCTGCGCCGATTGCCATATGGGCAAGGCAACCGCGGAGAACGGAACCACCTATTCCAGCCATACCTGGACCAGCCCTCTGGAGAATCAGGCTCTGCTGGACAATTCCTGCTCCAAGTGCCACACGGATCTGGCCGGTCAGGTAAAGGCCATACAGGACAAGACAGAGGCCCGCACAAATGAGATCGGCTACCTGCTTCAGGATCTGACCGAGAAGCTGGCCGCCGCCGTGGAGTCCGGCAACTACACCGAAGAGGAGCTCAATTCCATCCGTGCGGTTGCCCGGGATGCTCAGTTCTACTGGGACTTCGTGTTCGTGGAGAACAGCGAGGGCGCCCACAACTCCAAGCTGGACAGCGAGTGCCTGGA
>CALYRG010000090.1 GCA_945482615.1 uncultured Clostridia bacterium
ATCAAGGGTACAGCGATCCTTGACAATATACGCCTTAAGCTGAGTAAAACCGATATGCACATTGCTTTTTTAGAAGGAGAACGATTCATGGGCTTTTCCCTTTCCAACCGGCTTCTGGCCTGCGCGGGCTTTGTGCGCCCCGGGGCCCGGGTGGCGGACGTGGGCTGTGACCACGGATATCTCGGCATCCATCTGCTGAAAACCGGCAGGGCTACCCGAGTCTATGCCTCGGATGTCCGGCCCGGGCCTCTGGACTGCGCCCGGCGCAACGCCGTCAAATACGGCATCGGGCCGGAGATGACCTTTTACCTTGCCGACGGTGTCCGGGGGCTTCCCCGGGACTTTGACACCCTGATTTGCGCCGGGATGGGGGCGGACACCATGATTTCCATTCTGGAGGCGGCTCCCTGGCTCCGGGATAACCGGTACCGCCTGATCCTCCAGTGCCAGAGCAAGGTTCCCGCTCTGCGGCGGTACGTAAGCGACCAGGGATTTGCCATCCTCCGGGAGACCCTGGCGGAGGACGGCAAGTTTATCTACCCGGTGATGGAGCTTGCATACGACCCCGGCGAGGCCCTCACCGAAGCCCAGTGCTGGCTGTCCCCTGCCCTGCTGGACTGCGGCTGTCCCCTGCTGGGGGTGTATACCCAGCGGGTTCTAGGCAACGTCCGCAAAACCGTCCGGGGCCTGTCCGCCGCCGGAGGGCCGGAATACCAAAGCCGCGCCCGGCTCCTTCGGGAGCTGGAAGACCTTCTGCCGTAATAGAAAGGAACACCATTCAATGACGACCGTATCAGACATTTTATCCTTCCTGGACACTCTGGCCCCCAGAGGTCTTGCGGAGAGCTGGGACAATGTGGGGCTGCTGTGCGGAAGCGGGAAGCAGGAGGTGCGCCGGATTCTCGTGGCCCTCGACCCCTTTGAAAACGTATGTCGGGAGGCCGTGGAGGCAAACGCCCAGCTGATCGTCACCCATCACCCCCTGATTTTTGATCCTCTGAAATCTGTCACGGAAGACGATCCTGTGGGCAGGTGCCTGCGGCTGCTGTGCCGCAGCGACATCAGCGCCATCAACGCCCACACCAACCTGGACTACGCCCCCGGCGGGGTCAACGACACCCTGGCGGCGGTGCTGGGGCTTACTGCTGTGCAGACCATCCTGCTGCCCGGAAAAGATTATGGCCTCCTGCGCCATGGCACGGTGGAGCGCCAGCCCCTCGGGGACTTTCTCGCCCTGGTGAAAAAGGAGCTTGGCTGCCCCGGGCTGCGGTACGCCGACGCCGGAAAGCCGGTGCGCCATGTGGCGGTTGGGGGCGGGGCCTGCGGCTCGGAGCTGAAGGATGCGGTTCGGGCCGGGTGCGACACCTTTGTGACCTCGGACGTGAAGTACAACCAGTTCCGGGATGCATTTGATCTGGGCCTCAACCTCATCGATGCCGGGCATTTCGCCACCGAAAATCCGGTGACGGCGGTGCTGGCCCGGAAATTAGCCGCCCGGTTCCCGGAGGTGGAGGTCATTTCCTCCCGGGTTCACCGGGATGTGACGCAATTTTTTGAATAATAGTTGATTTTTTCCGGCACATCTGCTAAAATAGATACGCTATTTTTATATACTATACCAGAAGGGGTAGATATACACATGTCCGGACATTCCAAATGGCATAACATTCAGAAAACCAAGGGCGCACAGGACGCCAAGCGCGCCGCTGCTTTCACCAAGATCGCCAAGGAGCTGATCGTGGCGGTGAAGGAGGGCGGCGGCATCACCGACCCTGCCAACAACTCCCGCCTGGCCACCGTCATCACCAAGGCCAAGGCCGCCAACATGCCCAACGACAACATCAAGCGCTGCCTGGAGAAGGCGGCCGGCGCCGGCGGCGACAACTACGAGTCCATCACCTACGAAGGCTACGGCCCCGGCGGCGTGGCCGTCATCGTGGAGACCATGACCGACAACCGCAACCGGACTGCCGGTTCCATGCGCCACCACTTCGACAAGTTCGGCGGCAACCTGGGCGCTTCCGGCTGCGTCAGCTGGAGCTTTGACAAGAAGGGCGTGCTGGTCATCGACAACGAGGACGGCGACTACGAGGAAGACCAGGTCATGATGGATGCCATGGACTGCGGCGCGGACGACTTCGAGGCCGAGGAGGATGTGTTCACCGTGTACACCGATCCCGACGACTTCAACGCCGTGGCCGATGCCATGACCGCCAAGGGCTACAGCTTCGCCTCCGCCCAGATCGAGATGGTGCCCCAGAACTACCAGAAGCTGGAAAATGAGGAGCAGATCGCTCTGATGGAAAAGCTCATCGACATCATGGAAGACGATGACGATGTGCAGAACATCTGGCACAACTGGGACAACTAAAAATAAATGCAGTGGGAAGAAATTCTCACTGCATTTTCTTATGGGGGTATGGTTTTCATGTGGCCCCGGTGGGATGGATGCAGTGCGTAGGGCCGTAGGGAACGGATTTTTCCGTTCCGCGTTGGGGTGCGTCCTGCGGAATGCATAAATGCATTCCCTACGAGAGGCGGTGGGCGTTACGGTTATAACAAAGCCCCGGTGAGAAGGAGGTGGTGCGTAGGGCCGTAGGGAACGGATTGATCCGTTCCGCGTCGGGGTGCGTCCTGCGGAATGCATGAATGCATTCCCTAAGAGAGGCGGTAGGCGTTACGGTTATAACAAAACCCCGGTGGGATGGATGCAGTGCGTAGGGCCGTAGGGAACGGATTGATCCGTTCCGCGTTGGGGTGCGTCCTGCGGAATGCATGAATGCATTCCCTACGAGAGGCGGTGGGTGGTTCGGTTATGATGAAGGACACCCCCTCAGTCGCTTCGCGACAGCCTAGAAACACCCAAGCTCCTGATACAATCCGATGGTGGCGGTGACGCCCAGGGCTGCCGCCTCGTCCAGCAGCTCCCACAGGTCCTCCCGGCTGCGCCAGAGGGTAAACTGCGCATCGGAATCCCCCCGGACGATGCGGTAGCTGCAATGAAGCGCTTCGTCCCGGAAGCCCTCCGTGGGAAAGTCCCCGGCATCCAGAGGCTCTGTTTCTGCCCCCTGCTCCGTCAGGGTGATCCGGCAGCCGTTCAGGGCCGCTTCCAGCCAGATTTCCCGGCCCGCCCAGGGGGCAAGATACTCCCCAAGGGGCGTATCCGGGGGCGCAGGGGGGAGAAACACCGGGGTGGAAAGACCGTCTGCGTAGGCTGCCGACACCCCCACCGGACAGGGCAGCCCCTCCACCAGCGCCGCTGCCATGGCGGCGGCCTCCTCCTGACCCGGGCGCTCAAAGTCCAGCAGCAGCCCATAGCAGCGGTTTCCCTCCAGAAGCTCCTTCAGCTGCCGGAGGATGCGGCTGCTGTCATGACCGCAGATTGGGGACTGGTCGTTGAGAATCACAAGGCTCCCCTGGGGAAGCGTCCGGGGCAGGTTGCTCAGGCCCTGATTCCAGGGGGAAAACTGACAGGCCATCCAGGCGCTCCTGCTTTCAGGGCCGGGAGCTTCCTCAAATTCCCCCGCCGTCATGGCCAGAAAGGTGCATTTCGCCATGGACAAAACCTCCATCTTATGCTATAATAAGCGACTGATACTATTATCAAATAAAACCATTTGGTTTTATTTGATGGACACCGCCTAACGGCGTTGTCGTTTCCGCGATTTTCGGGAAAGAAAATCGCGGA
>CALYRG010000091.1 GCA_945482615.1 uncultured Clostridia bacterium
AGACACCGCCTTGCGGCGTTGTCGTACCCATGATTTTCGGAATAGAAAATCATGGATACCCGTCTCATTATGATCTTCATATTAAAAACTTCAATTCTTGCGAATTAAAGTTTTTAATTGAATATCAGTATAAATATTTTTCTGTTTTTCAAAATAGGCGGCAGTTGAAATACTGCCGCCCTTTTAGGAGTCGAATTATGAATCAGGCATATTTCTTCAGTACCCTGCGGGGAAATGACAATAACGATGGGCGCTCTGCCAATACCCCTTGGCGGACATTGAGAAAAGTGCAGGAGATATCCTTCATTCCCGGAACACATATTCTCTTGGAGCGTGGAAGTGTCTTTGAAAATGAATACCTCCACTTGGCAGGGATCTCCGGGACAGACTCAGATCCCATTGTTGTGGACGCATATGGTGACAATCAGAACCTCCCGATCATTCATGCCAATGGACATGGCCTTTGGTATCAAGATTACGGAAAACCTCTGGATAATCCGCTGCATCTTTCAAAAGGTTGGGTTTCCAGTACAATTTTCCTGTATGATTGCGCCTATATCGAGGTCCGCAATTTATCTGTGACCAACCAGGCAGTTGATACAACTGTTCCTTATAATGACCTTCATGCACTGGATCGTACCGGTGTTGCAGTGGTAGCGCAGAATAAAGGTACGTTACAACATATCTATCTGAACCATCTCGTAGTTCAGAATGTTGACGGTAATGTCTATAATAAGCACATGAATAATGGCGGCATTTACTTTACTGTCTTTCATCCGAAAGACGAAGCTGCCACCGGTATCGCCAGATATCATGATGTGCGGGTAGAGAATTGTATTGTCCGAAATGTCAGCCGCTGGGGCATTGCCCTGGCATATACTGTCTATTGGGATCGTTTTACCACAAAAGAAATTCCGGAGGAAATCGCAAAGCACTATGGTGCCACGGATGTGGTAATCCGGGGTAATTTTGTCAAGGATCCCGGAGGCGATGCCATTACCACCATGTATTGCTACCGGCCTCTGATAGAGCACAATCTATCCGACGGCGCGGGGCGGCAGATCAACAAGCGGGATTACTGTCAAAGCGACTTTGGCCGGGTAGCCGCAGGTATTTGGCCCTGGAAATGCAAAGATGCCTTGTTCCAGTATAACGAAGTATGCAATACCCGCTATCATAACGGAGAAAACCAGGATGGTCAGGCCTTTGATGCAGATTGGGGCGATGGTACCATCTATCAATATAACTACAGCCATGACAATGAGGGTGGCTGCTTCATGATTTGTCTGGAAGAGGCTGTCAATACGGTTTTTCGCAATAACATCAGCCGGAACGATCGTCGTGCCATTCTGATGCCTGCTACAAGTCCTCTGGCAAAGGTTTACAATAATACCTTTATCGTCAAAAAAGGTGTTCCTTTCATTGCCACCAATAGCCAGACCGTAGGCTGGATGGAGCTGAAAGGAAATACCATTGTGGGAAGTGGGGATGCGCAGTGGCAGGAAGATACCGTTACTTACGAAGGAAATCTGTTCTGCGGTTATTCTTCTATACCAAATCCGGAGCAGAATGTTCTTATCGGTACCGCCTCGAATTGTTCTGCTGCTGGAGGTAATCCTTATGATCATTCCAAACCACTTTGAAGATATCCAGACACTCCATCAGCTTACCCAACCTACATGCGCATCACGCCAATCCAAAGAAAGCATACCACCATCTGAGAGAGGCTCCCGGCTTCCGAGGGAGCTGTCAGCTTCGCTGACTGAGGGAGAGAAGATGTTATGAGATAGAGCGCTACAGAACTTACGTATTAGACTATGTCCTTCTGAGAGAGGCTCCCTCGGAAGCCGGGCGCCTTTCCTCAGTCGTCCCACTGCCTGGGATCGAGGGAGCCATTGCCTGTGGCCTTTCCGCGTACAGCCAGGTCGATGTATTCGCATACGCCCTCAAAATTGCGGTCAATGTCCAGATTGCAGATACGAATAACTGTCAGATGCATTGCTTCCAGATCGGTGGTACGTATTGCATCCATTTTTGCTTGCCGATCCGAATAGTGCCCGCCGCCGTCCAGTTCAATGACCAGCCCTGCCTTTGCGCAATAGAAGTCGGCTATGTAATTGCCCAACGGCTTTTGCCGCTGAAAGCGCAGAGGATAACTGCGCAGATACTCGTACCACAGCTTCCGCTCCCATGGCGTCATATTTTTTCGCAGATTTCTGGCAAGTGGAATGTTAGATTTGTTATATTCTTTCATCTACAGCTCCCCTCGCTCGTACGCAGTCCGTCCTTCTGAGAAAGGCTCCCGGCTTCCGAGGGAGCTGGCGCGAAGCGACTGAGGGAGAGAAAACCTCACGAAACAGAGCAGCATAGAACTTGCGTATAAAGCCCAAAATCGATTCCTGTGACGTAAGTTCTCTCCCACTCCCGCCCGGAAGCCTTTCTCTCCCTCAGGCTCGCCAGCTCCCCCATCAGGAGGAGCCTTTTCTCAGTCGTCCAACCCTGCCCCCTCAATCAGAAAACCAACCGCACGGCAGCGGCGGCAACCAGCAGGGCAGGATAGGCAAGGTAATTTGCCCACCGGCTCTGCTCTCCCTTTTCGCCGTTGTAGAAGTGGACGGCAAGGAACGCCATGGGCGCCGCCATATAGAACATGGAGCCCAGGCAGCACAGCAGCACCGCCGCCGCACCCACAAGACTGCGAAGCAGAGGCTTGCTCCGGAAGGCCCACAGCACCGCCGTCAGCAGCACCATGCCGCCGCCGTTCTGGACGGACAGCATGGAGCACCACAGCAGGGCCGCCGCCGTAGCCACCGCCCGAACCGTCCAGGCAGTCACCGTATTGTCCGAAAAGCGCCTGTAGAAATACAGCAGGGCAAGGCCCAGAACCGCGCCGAACACCGGATTCCGGGCGGACATGTCCAGCACCCTTCCGGTAAGGGCCAGGTTGTAGGGGATTTCGCACAGCACTGCCAGCCCCGCCACCCGCAGGAAGTAGTTCCGGAAGGAGGCGGTGTGCTGAGCCCCCTCCACCAGCAGGAAGGCGAAGATGGGCACGGCGCAGGTCTCCATGGCCTGGAGCACCAGGGCCAGGGTGACATACAGCATCACGGTTTTGGAACCCTGCATGGCCTGCAGCAGCTGCTCGGCAGTCACCTGCCCGATTTGCAGCAGCTGGCCCTGCAAAATACCCCTGCTCACCACCCCCGCCGCGAGAAATAAGGTACCCCAGGTGTGCAGCATAGCACCGTTCAGCCCGAAGGGCTTGGATTGTCCGAGTCTGTCCATGGAAAATGTCTCCTTTGCAGCCTTGCATAAAATCCACAGCCGCCCCCGAAAGCTCGGGGGCGGTGTTTTTGGTATTGGGTTCGGATTGGCCCTGTATCAGCCCTTGACGGAGCCGCTCATGGCCTCCTGATAGAACCGCTGGGTAATCATAAACAGGATGGCAATGGGGATGGACACCAGCACGGCGCCGGCGCAGAACCGGACGAACCAGGTATCCACATACTCCTTCTCCAGCATAT
>CALYRG010000092.1 GCA_945482615.1 uncultured Clostridia bacterium
TTCTTGTTTGTCCTCACCAGCATTGCCACACATCCGATTGCAGCTATGGCCGCCACACCAAAGGCGGTATACAGCGTAATCTTCCACCGGGGTGTCACCGCTACTATTGTAGCATCACCGATGTTCATGGCATTAGTGCGTGTGACGGAATAGACCACATTTTTGACAGCTCTATGGACAGCACTAGCCAGAGCGGGATCGTTTTCGCTGCCGTCCAGCGTACCCATGTCCCCTTTTTGACCACACCAGATATCCTGACCCGCAAGGATTCCCAGGCGGTAGTCCATCCACTTGGCGTTCATAGCCATATCGGTGATGGCGGCCCCTTCCATGCCCCACTCGTCGCGAAGGATTCCAGTCATCAAGCCATAGTGGCTTCCGGACCAAACCACACCGATCCGGTTAAAGCTGGACATCACATTCATGGCGCCGCCCCGAATCGCGCCTTCAAAAGCCTCTAGATAGATTTCCCGGATTGACTGTTCATTGGCCCATACGGAAATGCCGTAACGTCCTTCCTCCTGGTCATTGAGGGCGAAGTGTTTCACAAAAGCCAGAATACCGCGATCCCGAATTCCCTGCACCTCGGCGGCGCAGATTTCGCCGGACAGCCAGCCATCCTCAGAGAAGTACTCATTATGCCGGCCAAGATACTGGCTGCGGTGAATGTTCGCACCAGGGGCGTAGATACCACAAATCGCGGAAGCATTGGCTCCCTGATTGCCGTGGAGCATATCCTCTCCCATGCACTTGCCAACAAGCTTTACCAGTTCCCGGTTAAAAGTAGCAGCCATCACATCCTCAGAGTTGAAAGCCATGCCGCTCCCGCCGCCCATCAGGCTTTTGGTAAATCCCGTCGGACCATCCAGTTCCTGTGTAGCTGGCAGATTGATTGCAGGCAGAGCATGGGTATTGTAGGCACCGTTATAGATCAAATCCAGCATATCCGCATAGCTGATCTGACTGACCAGGGCATCCCATTCTGGATCGTCATAGGCCCTGCCCACAAAGTCGATGGCTTTTAAGCTCCCCACCGTTCCGCTTTCGGGAAGGACCGCATCCGACCAGTAAAGCTGCTTCATCTTCTCCGCAATGGCGGCACGGCCGCTTTCCTCATGGGTAAGTCCATCCGCCCACATCTGATTCGTTACATACAGGGACTGAGGCTTGGGATAAGTCCCCACCCAGTCATGACGGCTCAGATAGGTCACGTTCTGTCCCTCCGCGCCCTCGTATTTGTTCAGGTCAGCGTTATCAAACAGGTTGGTTATGGTATTACCCGTGTAGGCGGATACGGAATATGTGGTGACATCCAGCTCGTCCACCGTCCATTTTGCGGTGAGGGCAGCATCCCCAGAGCCGCTCATGCGGGAAGCATCCGCTCCCTTGGCAGCCAGGATGTTATTTACCGCATTATGGGCGTCAGTTCCCACGGTAAAGAAATAATCCCCTGCATCCAGAATATAGGTTCTGGCGTTGTTGGAATCGTAGCTTGTCAAATCGTCTTTGCGAACGCTGATGGTAAACTTCTCGGTGCTGCCTGCCGGGATTTCCTTCTTATCGAAGCCGCAAAGCTCCACAGCGGCCTTTTCCACCTGGTTATCAATGTCATATTGGGTATAGGGGGACTGGAAATAGATTTGCACCGTGTGCTTGCCGCCCACACTGGAGGTATTCGTTACATCCACAGTGACATCAATCGTCTGGCCCTTGTCTTCTATGGTGAAATTGGAATACGCAAAGGTTGAATAGCTCAAGCCTGCGCCGAAGGGGAACGCCACCTCGTCATCATAATGGTAGTCTCCCGCATTGCCTTGATTCAGAACATAGTCCTCATACCGGGTTTCAAAATAGCGGTAGCCGACATAGATGCCCTCTTGGTACACCACATAGTTCATGTTACACTTATCGATACCGGGAGCATTGTTGTTCTGGGCGTAGGCCAGACCCAAATCGGCAGCGTTGGTATAGGGGAACGCGTTATAATTCTGCATAGCGGGAGAAGCGTGGTTGTCCTTCAGGAAAGTATCCACCAGCCGGCCGGAGGGATTGACCTTGCCTGCAAGAATATCTGCTACGGCAGGAATACCATTCAGCCCCAGATTGCCAACCCAAAGCAATGCATCGATATCATAGTCGTCAAGGAAATCAAGCTGCAATGTGCTGGAGGAGTTGAGCAGAACCACAATTTTCTGGAAGACTCCATCTTTCTTTAGGGCATCCAGATTGCTTAAAAGCTCTTTTTCCTCCTTGCAAAGCTGAAGATAGTCGCCGTCTGTCATATATGGCTCCAGAGCTTCAAGTCCGCTGGGTAGATCAGCGCCCTCACCAGAGGAACGGGATAACATGACAAGTGCCACATCCCCAAAGTCTGCAAAGGTCGATTTCAGAGCGTCAGTATACTTTTCCCAGGGTACTTCGTTAATACGGTACTGGTCAGGGCTGCCCCCGGAGAGCTTGGCGTTTTCCCGCTTATAGCCGGAGGTCACATAGAATTTCCAGAGCTCCTGGTTGACACATCCAGGAGCGAAGCTGTTTTCCAAAGCGCTGTACAGGCTGACTGTGTCGCCAGTGGACATGAAAGCGGAGCCTGTACCCACCAGGACAGGATCCACAACAGACTGAGAAAACAGAGAAAATTTCGTATCTGAAGCAAGAGGCAGCGCATTGTCCTTGTTTACCAGCAGGACCGCACCCTCAGCCTCCACCTGACGGCAGACCGCCATGTCATTGGCCGTCAGATCCTCTTCAGATTCATATTCCGTCCAGTAGAAAATCTGATCATTCTCTCCGGCAATGATTTTCTGTGTCTCTGCCCCCAGCGCCGCGTTGATCATCGTCTCGTAAAATGTGGTCACGGGGATGGCGATGGCCAGGATAACAGCAAGAATTGCTGTCAATACGGTTGGGATTTTCCATAAATTCATCTTTTTCATAAACGCTTTCTCCTTTGTGTTCGACCCGTTACTTTACCGTAATCGTGTATTCAGCTGCTTCGATAATCTGAACAGCGTTTTCTCCCAGCAGTTCATAGTTGCCGCCTGTTACAGAAATCTCCGTACCCATGGATGCGGGGATTCTAACGATACCCTCGCTGTCAATGGCGGTTATGGAAATCACCGTCTGCTCGTCATTCTTGTTAAGACTGACTGTCAGATTTCCTTTGGGCGTGTAAACCGAGCAGTCGAAGCTGTCAAGAACATCGGCAGGAGCAATCTCATACTCCTCAAAGCCCGGCTCCGTGGGCCTGATCCCTGCCACATACTTGGACAGGATATACAGCGGCGCGGCAGTCCAGCCGTGATTAACCGTGCCAATATCGTCAGTAAACTGCTCCCAAAGCGTATCATACTCGTCATGGAGCATTCCATCATACCGCTCCAACATTCTCTGAATGGCAAGGTCCTCCCTGTCCATGACACACAAAGCTTCCAGAACATACTTTTCACAGAAGGGGCTGGCTTCA
>CALYRG010000093.1 GCA_945482615.1 uncultured Clostridia bacterium
ACCTTGATGGGCTTGGCATAGGTAGCGTCCCGCTCCTTGCACTCCTCGATGGTATACTTGGCCTTGTCCTCCATGGTGTAATCCAGGAAGGAAAGCTCCAGCTTGCCGGAGAAGTCGGTGATGGTTCCCACATCCCGGAAAACCTCCCGCAGTCCCGTGTCCAGGAACCACTGGTAGGAATCCTTCTGGATCTTCAGCATGTTGGGGATCTCCAGGATCTCCTGGTACTTCGCGTAGGATTTACGCATGGTCTTGCCGAACATTACGTCCTTGACCATTGCCATATAATCAATCACAGCCTTTCTTCGAGAATCGGTGTTGTCGATGATACGCGCGGAGCGGTTGTCAGATTCTTCGAAGTTCCCTCTTGACAGCCGCCCAAAACTGTGGTAACATGACCATGCTGGGGTTCGATGGGCACTTGGTCAGATTACCACACTATGGACTACCATTCTACTACATCCCGGCTTGGATGTCAATGAATATATTTCACAATTTCGGGGCTTCAGCCTCGCTTTTTTATACCATTTTGACGCAGAAACCGCCCCGGCCATACAGCCGGAGCGGTGACTTTCATTTGCGGCAGTTTTTCTACAGCGCGGAGTAGCCGAAGGAATTGACCAGAGCATCCACCTTCCGGCCGGCCTTGCAGTAGGGGCAGTCCCGGTAGTCGTAGCTTTCGTAGTCAGGCAGATCCGCCACGGAATACACCGAGCGCACAGGGTAGCCCCCCACCTCGTCCACCGCCCGGTAGATGGCGGCCACACCGGCGACGCTGCCTCCATAGTATTCAATGGCTTCGATGGAGCGCTTGGCGGTAAAGCCGGTGGTCACGGAGGCCATCAGTACCAGAACGTGCTTACCCCGGATCATAGGCTGGATGTTGTCCCGGAAAATGATCTGGGAGTTTGCGTTGTACTCCGGCTCCACCACGTACACCGTCTGATGGGCGTTGATGGTGCGGAAGCCTGCCTTGCTCAGCTCATCGGCGATGCAGGTACCCAGCACCGCGGTGCCGTCCAGACAGAGAATGGTATCGATGGGGGTGCCGGCAATGAAATTGGAAACCAGCTGGTAGGCGCTGTCCTTGGCCTCGCTCAGCCGGGTCTTCTGATAGGTGATATCCACATAGTAGTTGATATGGGAGTGGTTGGTGACGAAGTGGCCCTTGGCGATGCGCAGCGGGGCGTTTCCTTTCTTTACCGGCAGTTTGACAAGCTGGATCATACACGGTTCCTCCTGTAAAATGACGTTAAAAAAACAAAAACGTCTTTTCCGCCCGGGCAAGCGTTTTCTTTCCGGGCAGCTGAAAAAACGCTTTTTTTCATTATATCCCGGGGCCGGGAAAAAGGCAAGCAGTTCCTGACCGTCTTTTCCGCCAAAAATCAGCGCATCAACTTGGGCACATTGCGCGCCTTCAGTTCCTTCTCCAAGCGCAGGTACTGCCGTCCGATGATCCGGCAGATCTTCCCCACCCGGATCATCCACCGAACCTTTCCGAAGCTTGCCCACATCACGTCATCCGTTTCCGAGGGCAGCAGCACGATATCCGCCAGTCCCACCCGGCGTTTGAGGCAGTAGTGGTCATAGAAGGTGTTCTTTTCCTGGTCCGACTGCAGCAGCTCAAATTCCTCCGGCTTCGCCCGGATACCGGTCTCCTCAAACAGCTCCCGGGCCACAGCCTGGCGGCTGGTCTCCCCTGCCTGCACCGCGCCGCCGGAATTTTCCCAGGTACCGGCAAAGCTTTTGCCCTTGGCCCGGCGGGTCAGCAGCAGATGGCCATGGCCATCGTAGACCCACACGCAGACCACAAGACCGTACTCCCCCGGCTTCCAGGCCGTTCCCCGCCGGTGAACCCGGCCGGTGGGACTGCGGTGCTCGTCATAGACATCGTTGAGCTCCTGCATAGGACACTTCCCTTCTCAGTAGGTTAATTTGCTGTCCTCACCCAGGGGCCTGTCCGGAAGCTCCGGGTGGGCAAACATATACCGGATGAGCCGCAGACTCCGTGGAAAGCAGAAGCCGCCGGGGCAGCCGCCGCCATCTGAAACAGTGCGTCTTCCCGCCCTCAGAAACGGCCCAAAATCCTTTCTATTGTAGCACAGTTCTGCGCTGTAGTCCATATCCTTTTTGCTTGAATTTCGGCATATCAAAGCCCCCGAGTTATCCGCAGGAAAAATCCGCCAAACAAGGAAAAATAAGATAGAAAAAGGAAGAAATTCGCTCAAATTTGTGGTATAATTGAATCGCTGCAAAACAATAAACCAAACGAAAAGGAGCGAACCCTTCCATGGCCTATTCTATCACAGATACTTACAAAATGAAACGGGAAATTCTCAATTTTTCAAAGAAATTTTAGCCGTATCAGAGGATAGTGCAACGCTGAGGAGCGACATGAGCGCCATATATGGGGTTTGGCAGGAGAGCGATGTCGTCAGCATCGCTCTCTTTTTTGTTACACCATCCCAATCACTCCCCTGGAAAACCGGAATGCGCAAAACCTCGGGTCCGGGCAGAGCCTGGTGATCCGCAGGCTCTTACATCAGGTTCCCTGTAAGCCCTTCCGTTTCCGCATGGACTCCTTGCCTCCAATGACAATGGTATAGGCGTCATGGACAATGCGTTCACAGATCGCGTCTGCCAGAATCGGATCGGAGAGCTTCTCTGCCCAGCCCGGAATGTCAAACTGGGAAGCCCCTCGATGTATTTCTGTTCCCAAGTGGACTTTACGGGTTCTTCTTCGGCGACTTCCTCTGCCAGAAGCTCTGCTTCCTCATAGGGAATCCGGGAACCGCGCACCAGCAGCCGGTGGGTGTTCACCCCATAGGGGGTGCAGGTGACCAGCGTACACAGATCCTCACCAGGGACAATCCCCAGTAGACTGGTATCGTAAGGAAGAACCGTGTTGATCTCCACCACCTGATATGCCAGGGTTTCATCCAGAACATGAAGATAGAACACATCCCCGGCGGTGAGCTGTTCCAGATCGGTGAACATCTTCTGGGATGCCATGCCGCTGTGCCCGGAGAGAATGCTGTGGGTGCTTTTTCCGCCCACCGGGAGGGAGCTGCCCAGCAGATGGCCAATACCTCGTTCCAGAGAATCATTTTCCGTACCGTGGTAGATGGGCAGGTTGACGCTGATCTTGGGAATCTCCACATAGCCCATGATGCCGTTCCCGGCGAGATTGAGCTGGCTGTCATAATCTGCCGATGCTGCCAGTAAACCCTCCTGACTGTAAGCGTCCTGCGTAGAAGCACCGGGGATCAGGGAATGATTGTAAATTTCCGCCTGTTCTTTCGCTTCCCGCAGCGCGGAATCGTCTATCTGCTCCATGACCTCCTGATAGGCGGTGTGAATCTGGGAAGCGTATTTCTGGTTGACATAATTGGAAATGAGTGGGTACAAGG
>CALYRG010000094.1 GCA_945482615.1 uncultured Clostridia bacterium
TCACCACCCCCGAGCGGGCCATCCTGTTCCGGGTGCCCTGGGTGGACGACAAGGGGCAGGTTCAGGTGAACAACGGCTACCGTGTCCAGTTCAACTCCGCCATCGGCCCCTACAAGGGCGGCCTGCGGCTGCACCCCAGCGTCAACCTGAGCGTCATCAAGTTCCTGGGCTTTGAGCAGGTGTTCAAGAACTCCCTCACCGGCCTTCCCATCGGCGGCGGCAAGGGCGGCTCCGACTTTGACCCCAAGGGCAAGTCCGACCGGGAGATCATGGCCTTCTGCCAGAGCTTTATGACCGAGCTGTACAAATACATCGGCGCAGATACCGACGTGCCCGCCGGTGACATCGGCGTGGGCGGCCGGGAGATCGGCTTCCTGTACGGCCAGTACAAGCGCATCACCGGCCTGTACGAGGGCGTCCTCACCGGCAAGGGCCTGAGCTACGGCGGGTCTCTCGCCCGTACCCAGGCCACCGGCTACGGCCTGCTGTACCTCACCGACGAGATGCTCCGCTGCAACGGCAAGACCCTGGAGGGCAAGACCGTGGTGGTGTCCGGTGCCGGCAACGTGGCTACCTACGCCATCGAAAAGGCCTGGCAGCTGGGTGCCAAGCCCGTGACCTGCTCCGACTCCACCGGCTGGATCTACGATCCCGACGGCATCGACGTGGAGACCCTGATCGATGTGAAGCAGGTCAAACGTGCCCGGCTGACGGAGTACGCCAAGGCCCGACCCAACGCCGTCTACCACGAGGGCAAGGGCGTATGGAGCGTCAAGTGCGATGTGGCTCTGCCCTGCGCCACTCAGAACGAGCTGCTGCTGGAGGATGCCAAGACTCTGGTGGCAAACGGCTGCTTCGCCGTTGCCGAGGGCGCCAACATGCCCACCTCTCTGGATGCCACTGCGTACCTGCAGGAAAACGGCGTCCTGTTCTGCCCCGGCAAGGCCTCCAACGCCGGCGGCGTGGCCACCTCCGCTCTGGAGATGACCCAGAACTCCGAGCGCCTGAGCTGGACCTTCGAGGAAGTAGACGCCAAGCTCAAGGACATTATGGTGAACATCTTCCACAATCTGGATGCTGCCGCCAAGGAGTACGGCATGGAGGGCAACTACGTGGCAGGCGCCAACATTGCCGGCTTCCTGAAGGTTGCCGACGCCATGAACGCCCAGGGTATTGTTTAACCGAATGTACGAATTTCGCCCGGATGGAACTCCATCCGGGCGTTTTCTATTGGAATTGTTTCAGGAATAGCCGCACCTGGCGGGGAGATTTCAGGATGACCACTTTGTCTTCCGGCAGGGTCTGCAAAAGGCGGCGGAGCTTCGGGCCCTTGGTGCGGTTAAAACCCCACACCCATTTCACAAAATCCCAGTCGATCTTCTCGGGGCAACCCTGGGGCATATCCGGGCGCACCCTGCCCAGGTTACATACATAGCGTTTGCATACCCGGTACAGGCAAAACCAGGCAGGAAAGTCCAGCCAGATCACCAGGTCGCACCGCTCCAGCCGCCGGGGCAGGGTTCTCATATAATTGCCGTCGAAAATCCAGGTATCTTCCTTCACCGCGTCCAGGATTTTGCGGTCGATTTCTTCTTTGGTCGATTCCACCCAGCCGCTTTTCCAGAACAGGCGATCCCCATGGATCACAGGCAGTCCTGTCTTTTCCCCCAGCGTCCGGGCCAGGGTGGATTTTCCCGCCCCGCTGCACCCGATGATTTGGATTCGTTCCATCCTTTTATCACCTGCTTACACAAATCTCTTTCGTCAGCAATATGGCGCTTTCGCCAAGGAACGGACAAGGCCCCGATTCGCGCGTAGGGAACGGATTGATCCGTTCCGTGAACCGGGTGCGTCATGCGGAATGCATGAATGCATTCCCTACGCGAGGCGGTGGGCGGTTACCATCGTAAATACTGCTGAAACCGAGCAAATCCGATATGCACTTACACAAAAGCGGTGCGGAGAAAACATTTCCGCACCGCTTTCATTCATGCCAATATCAGTAGGCCACGCCCCAGTAGACCATCTTCTGAGCGGGTTTGCCGCAGCAGGCGCAGGTGTCTGCCAGGTGCTCCTGGGCGAAGGGGATGCAGCGGGAGGACATGCCCGCCTTTTCCTTCATGGCCAGCTCACACGCCAGGTCGCCGCACCACATGGTTCTGACATAGCCGCCGTTTTCCTCCTGGAGCTGCTTTGCCTCCTCCAGAGAGTAGGCGGTGTAGATATGCTCGTCCAGGTTACGCTTGGCCTTGTCGTACATCTGCTGCTGCACCACTTCCAGCTGCCGGGCAACTTCGGCCTCCAGCTCCTCCAGCTTCACCACGACCTTCTCCCGGTCGGTACGGCGCACCAGCACACACTGGCCGTTTTCCAGATCCCGGGGGCCGCACTCCACCCGCAGGGGTACGCCCTTCATCTCGTACTCGGCGCACTTCCAGCCCATGGAGTTGTCGGAATCATCCACCTTCACCCGCAGGCCGGCATCCGCCAGACGCTGACGCAGGGCCTCGGCAGCTTCCAGAACGCCGGGCTTGTGCTGGGCAACCGGCAGGATGACCACCTGAATGGGCGCAATCTTGGGCGGCAGCACCAGGCCGTTGTTATCGCCGTGGGTCATGATGATGCCGCCGATGAGCCGGGTGGACACGCCCCAGGAGGTCTCGAAGGGGTTGACCTTCTGGTTGTTCTTGTCGGTGAACTGGATGTCAAAGGCCCGGGCAAAGCCGTCTCCAAAGTAGTGGGAGGTGCCGGCCTGGAGGGCCTTGCGGTCATGCATCATGCACTCGATGGTGTAGGTGGCCTCGGCGCCGTTGAACTTTTCCTTTTCGGTCTTCTGGCCCCGGGTCACAGGCATGGCCAGCACCTTCTCGCAGAAGTCGGCGTAGACATTGAGCATGGTCTCGGTGAAGGCCTTGGCTTCCTCGGCGGTGGCGTGGATGGTGTGGCCCTCCTGCCACAGAAATTCCCGGTGGCGCAGGAAGGGGCGGGAGGTCTTCTCCCAGCGCAGAACGCTGCACCACTGGTTGTACTTCATGGGAAGGTCCCGGTGGGACTGGAGCACATGGGCAAAATGCTCGCAGAACAGCGTCTCAGAGGTGGGCCGGATGGCGTAGCGCTCCTCCAGCTTGTCCACACCGCCGTGGGTGACCCAGGCGCACTCCGGGGCAAAGCCCTCCACGTGATCCTTCTCCTTTTGCAGCAGGCTCTCCGGGATCAGCAGGGGCATATACACATTCTCCACGCCCTGCTTCTTAAATTCCTTGTCCATGATATTCTGGATATTCTCCCAGATGGCGTAGCCGTAGGGGCGGTAGATAAACACGCCCTTGATGGACGAATAGTCGATGAGCTGGGCCTTGGTGCACACGTCCGTGAACCACTGGGCAAAGTCCTGCTCCAT
>CALYRG010000095.1 GCA_945482615.1 uncultured Clostridia bacterium
CCCACAGACGCAGATCCGGATCAATCCGTTGGTATCATTGGGATTGCCGGGGAACAAACCCTGAGCGAATACGCGGCAGCTCAGGGAAAGAAGCTGCTGCTGGTTGGCGCAAGTATTCAGAAAGTCGGCGGCGAGGAAATTGGCGGCGGCTCCCAGCGGATGGAAAATGTCTCTGAAAGCGAAATGGTCATCCTGACCAAGTGCAGCAAAACAGTTTCTGCCCCCAATCTGGAAGCGGTATGTCTGGTATACGCTCGGGAGGAAGGCAGCAACGAGGTGCAGCGGGTGGAATTGCCTTTTGTTCTGAGTGAAGCGCCCGCAGCCAGCGAAAAGATGGTCTATCATCCCTTGAAACCCGATGCGATTCCCGGTTTGACCGTTAGGGATATGACGGTTACGGAAACACCCCTTGGATATAACATCCGTATATCGGCAATCGTTACCGACCAGGAAGCCAGTTACAACATTATGAAGGTGGAAATCGAGGGCCTGACCTACGGTGAAGGCAGCCACGGCTCGGAAGATGATGGAAACTGGTATTTTGATGCTTATATGTGTCAGGGTACCCTGGATGGTATTCTGTTCGTTCACTATTACGACTGTGATAAGCAGCCCATCGGTGAAATTGAGTTCAGAAAGGTAATCCAGTAACCCTCTGGATGAACGACAAAAACAGGCAGTGGGAAAGCAGGCGATATCCGGCCATTTTGGTGCCGGGTATCGCCTGTTTTCCGCTGCCAACCCGGAAAAATCCATGCCGCGGCAAATATTTTTCCATAAAATGGTACTGCGGACTCCCTCCCGCCGGGAGCTTTGGTTTCTGCGGAAGGACAGACCCGGGCGCCTGTGTGCGAAATGATGAAAAGTTTGTGGATTCTGATGAAAAATATTTGCAAAATCCCTAAATTACACTTGCTTTTTGTGCGATATTCCTGTATAATGCTAGTTAAGTCTAGTATGGGGGGTGTTGCGGTTGGGCGTTGTGATCGCAGTCGCGTCCGGCAAGGGCGGAACTGGGAAAACCTCCGTCTGCGCGGGCCTTTCCACCGCCCTGGCGGATATGGGCAGAACGGTTTTGTGCATCGACTGTGACATCGGACTTCGGAATCTGGACATCTCTCTGGGTCTGCCGGACAACGGCGGCCTGTCCTTCCTGGATGTCTGCCAGGGCGGTTATCCCCTTAGTCAGGCTGCCCGGCATCCGGACTATCCAAAGCTTGCCTTTCTCACCGCACCAATGAACTGCCCGGCGGAAAAGATTCCAATGGAATCCTTTCAGGACATGCTCCGCAGGGCACGCACAGAATTTGACTATATTCTTCTGGATGCTCCCGCCGGTTTGGGCGCAGGCTTCCGGCTGGCAGCTTCCGCTGCAGACCGATGCCTGATTGTGACCGGCGCAGGGCCTGCCGCTGTCCGGGACGCTGCCCGGGTGGGAGAGGTTCTGGAGCTGATGGGAAAGACGGATATTCGTCTCATCGTCAACCGGGTGGATCGGGACATCATGCGCGCCGTCCGCCTGACGGTGGATGATGTGATGGACACCGCCGGCCTGCCCCTGGCCGGGATCGTGATGGAGGATATGCAGGTGCCTCTGGCCGCCGCCTTTGGCCGTCCTCTGCTGCGCTATGCCCGCCGCTGTCCCGCTGCCGCCTGCTGCCGCCGTATTGCCAAACGCATCCAGGGCTTTCACATACCTGTGGCTCTGGGTTAACCATAGAGAAATAAAAAAGGAGTGAGCGTATTGAACATCGCATTTCTGGCCCACGATAAGAAGAAGGAACTCATGGTGCAGTTCTGCACGGCCTACAAAAGTGTTCTGCTGAAGCATAATCTGTTTGCTACCGCCACTACCGGACGGCTGATTTCGGACAATACCGGTCTGCCCATCACCCTGCTGCTGTCCCATAAGCAGGGCGGCCATCAACAGATCAATGCCCGGATCGCCTACAATGAGATCGACCTGGTGCTGCTGTTCACCGACCCCAACACCACCGATCCCTGGGACGACAGCCAGATGATCGAAACCATCCGCCACTGCGACAAGAACAATGTCCCCATTGCCACCAATCTGGCCTCTGCGGAAATGCTCATTATGGGCCTGCAGCGGGGCGACCTGGATTGGCGGGAAATGCTCCGGGGCAAGAATAGATTTTGATAAAAACAGGGATAGGAAGATACGAGATATAAGATATGAGATAGCAGAGTCTTTGGGTTATCTTATGTGCTTATCGGTTTTACTCAGCTGTTAAGGAGTATATTGTCAAGCCCTGCCTCCCCCCTTGAGGGAGGTGGCCGGAGGCCGGAAGGAGTGTCCGACCTACGGTGGGACTGGCTTATCGTTCGGAGGACACCCCCTCAGTCAGCAAAGCTGACAGCTCCCCCAAAGGTGGAGCCAAGGGATTGGCGAAAGCACCATATTGCTGACGAAAGCCGATATGCACATTATCTTATATTTCATATCCCATATCTCATATCCTGTGCATACGAAAGGGATTCACTATGGAAATCATAAAGCCCCGGACGCTGTCCGGGTTTATGGAGCTGCTTCCCGGCAAGCAGCTCCAATTTGAACGCATGGCGGAAATTCTCCGCCGTACCTATGCCTCCTATGGCTTCGCCCCTCTGGACACCCCCGCTATTGAGGATGCCCAGATCCTTCTTGCCAAGGGCGGCGGCGAGACCGAGAAGCAGATTTACCGCTTTACCAAGGGCGACAGCGACCTGGCCCTGCGCTTTGACCTGACCGTGCCTCTGGCAAAGTTCGTGGCGTTGCACTACGGCGAGCTGTCCTTCCCCTTCCGCCGCTTCCAGATCAGCAAGGTCTACCGGGGTGAGCGGGCTCAGCGGGGCCGCTTCCGGGAGTTCTACCAGGCGGATATTGACGTCATCGGCGACGGCAAGCTGGATATTCTCAACGAGGCGGAGATCCCTGCCATTATCTATAAGGTCTTTACCGGCTTCGGACTCCGGCGCTTCCAGATCCGGGTGAACAACCGGAAGATTCTGAATGGCTTCTATGCCATGCTGGGCCTGTCCGAAAAGAGCGGCGACATCATGCGCACCGTGGACAAGCTGGAAAAGATCGGCCCGGAAAAGGTCAGAGTGATCCTGCTGGAGGACTGCGGCCTGGAGGAAGGTCAGGCCGATGAGATTCTGAAATTCATCGCCATCACCGGCTCCAACGACCAGGTGCTTGCAGCCCTGGAAGGCTACGCCGGAAGGAACGAGCTTTTTGACCAGGGCCTGGAGGAGCTGAAGGCCGTGACAAAGAACCTGGCCGCCTTCGGCGTGCCGGAGGAGAACTTTGCCGTGGATCTGACCATTGCCCGGGGCCTGGACTACTACACCGGAACGGTGTACGAGACGGCGCTGCTGGATC
>CALYRG010000096.1 GCA_945482615.1 uncultured Clostridia bacterium
TGTTCAGGGTTACGGGCCGGCCCACCATCATATTGGTCATATCCTGGGCAGAGGTCTTCTTCGTTTCCATATCGCCCACAAACTGACCATGGCGCAGAATGGCCACCCGGTCGGACAGCTCCTCCACCTCATGCATCTTGTGGGTGATGATGACAATGGCCTTGCCGTCATCCCGCATGGCCCGCAGAACCGCAAAGAGCTTTTCGGTCTCCTGGGGCGTCAGCACGGCGGTGGGCTCATCCAGAATCAGGATGTCCGCGCCCCGGTAGAGCACCTTGACGATTTCCACGGTCTGCTTCTGGGAAACGGACATATTGTAGATCTTCTGGTTGGGATCCACGTCAAAGCCGTAGGCATCGCAGATTTCCTTGACCTTTTGGGCCACCTTGTTCATATCCAGCCGTCCCGGCTCCTTCAGGCCCAGAACGATATTCTCGGCGGCGGTGAGCACGTCCACCAGCTTAAAATGCTGATGAATCATACCGATGCCGTAGGAGAACGCATCTCTGGGAGAACGAATCAGGGCTTCCTTCCCGTTGATAAAAATTTTGCCATCATCCGGAAAGTAGATGCCGGAGAGCATATTCATCAGGGTTGTTTTGCCGCTGCCGTTTTCACCCAGCAGGGCCAGAATCTCCCCCTTGTAAATATCCAGCCACACCCGGTCATTGGCCAGGGTGGAACCGAAGCGTTTGGTGATGTCCCGCATCTGAACCGCGGCGCGTTTCTCTTCCAAAAAGCTCACTCCTTAATCAATTGACAATGGACAATTGACAACGAGGAACGCCCCTCGGGGTATTCTATCATCTCCGGGGGGACCTCAATGTGTCAATTCTCAATTGTCAATTCCTAGAAATTGCAGCATTCCCAGGGCTCCCGAAGGAGCCCTGGGTGAATCATCAGAATGCGGTATCCAGCAAGTTGATGCCGTCAATACCTACGTTGAAGTAGGGGGCGGAGCGCTTGGCAGACTCGTTGAAGTAGCCGTTCTCCACAACCTCGGTATCGGGGGTGTAGTCAGGATCGGTGTCCACATCGGCCATGTAGCTGTCCAGGGTCTTGCCTTCCACGGTGAAGGTGGAGACGTCGAAGACGTGCAGCTTGCCGGACTCGATGTCGGCCTTCACCTCGGCCAGCTTTTCGGCGGTGCCGGCAGCGCAGGCGGCCTCGTTGATGTCGGTCAGCACAACGGATCCGCTGGCGATGGTGCCGGTCCAGTCAGCGGGAATGGCCTCACCATTCTTTACGCAGTTGACGACGTACTCGTAGTAGGGCGCCCAGTTGATCCGGGAGGACACCAGGAAGGTGTTGGGGCAGGCGGCGACGGTGGAGCCGTTGTAGGACACGTTGGGCACACCGGCGGTCTCGCAGGCAGTGGGGGCGCCCATGGAGTCGGCGTGCTGGGAGATGAGCTTGGCGCCGTTGCCGATCAGTCTGTTGGCAGCTTCCTTCTCGGCGGTCTCGTCATACCAGGAACCGGTGAAGGTAACATCCATGGTCACAGTGGGGCAGACGGACTTGGCGCCCAGGAAGAAGCTGGTGTAGCCGGACTGCACCTCGGCATAGGTAAAGGCGCCCACATAGCCCATCTTGGCTTCCTCAGCGGTGAACGCGCCGTTTTCGATCATCTCATTCAGCTTCAGGCCGGCCACAACGCCTGCCAGGTAACGGCCCTCGTAGATGGCAGCGAAGGCATTGTGGTAGTTGCTCAGGCCCTCGGTGTGGGCCTTGGTGCCGGTGGCGTGGCAGAACTGCACCTCGGGGAATTCCTTGGCGGCCTGGATCAGGTAGTCCTCATGGCCGAAGGAGTCGGCGAAGATGATGTTGCAGCCGGCATCGGCCAGCTCGCAGGCGGCATCATAGCACTCCTGGCCCTCGGGGATGTTGGTGCGGAACATGTACTGGTCCTCGGAAAGACCCAGGGCAGCACAGGCCTCCTTGGCACCGTTCATGAAGTTCAGGTCATAGGTGGAGTTCTCGTCGTGCAGGAAGATGAAGCCCAGCTTCACATCCTTGGATGCGGCAGCGGGTTCGGTCTTGCTTCCGCAGGCGGCGAAGCTCAGCAGCATTACCAGAACCAGAGCCAGAGAGAGAATCTTTTTCATGTTTCTTTTTCCTCCTAATAAAATTGTGTATCTGCATTTGTTGTCAACAAAGAACAACCGTTTGGGCAGGCGACCTCAAAAACTGCTTTTGGGTGTTAAGGGCCGTTTTTGGAGGCACCCGCAAATAAAAAAGCAGGCCCGTCCGGCCCACCGAAGCAGCAATGGTTTTCATCACGCAAACCTTAACCGCTTGAAGGGCATCTTCTTACACACCATGGGGCCGATCCGATGATCTTACCGGAGAAAGACGGGCAGCGCTCTAACGAGAATGTTAATCCAGAATTCACGGTTTGTCAACACATCCTTTCCAGATTTCACCTTTTTTTCGGTTTTTCACAAAAAACGGGGGCATTTTCCTTCATTTTTTGCTCTCCCGAAAATCTCCCCCGGCATTGCCGCGCCCCAATTGGGAAAGCGGCCGAAAAGCAGGAGCTTTGCGTGTTTCCGGGCAAACAGGAAACTGTCATAACCCGTCAAAGCCCGCGGATACCGCCCGCCAGCAGGTTACGGTCCTTACCGTCCATGCGCCCGAAGCTTCCCGGGAAACGGTGGGGGCCTTCGGAACCCGCAGAATATACGGGTGTGTCGATGCGCCCCATTTCGGCTTGCCCTATGTCTATCGCCGGGATGCCCGGCTCTATGACACCACCACCCTCAACTACAACTGGCAGATCTGGAATGCCAAGGCGTTTCCCATCTACACCGATGCCACGGACAAAATCGATACCGCCCGCGCGCTGGAGATCGTGGAAGCGGTGCTGCGTTTTCTCGGCAAAAACGGCATCCTGGATTATGTCTGCCACGGAAGCTATGTGTCCCAGCTCCTTGAGGGGCATTCCATGGTAAACGTCAAGAGCAATGCCGCGGGCTTCTTCCTGCGCAAAGCGGAGGTCAGCGCCCGGGTGAAGCAGGGGGAGCTGCTGGCCCAGATCGTGAACCCCTGCCTGGGCACCGTGATTGAGGAGGTCCTTTCTCCCGTGGACGGCATTGTATTTTTCCACGCCTCCCAGCCCATCCTCTATTCCCACGCCTCCCTTTTTCGCATCATCCCTTCCTGATGCCCCAACCCACGCTCACCCTCAAACGGCTCCGGCCACCAATCCGACAAATTGTTGTTTACAGTTTTTAAACGCACTTCGTCCTTGCTGTAGGGGAGCC
>CALYRG010000097.1 GCA_945482615.1 uncultured Clostridia bacterium
AGACCCAGTACTACTTCCTGTCCGGCTTCACCGCAAAGCTGGCCGGCACCGAGCGGGGCATCACCGAGCCCACTCCCACCTTCTCCGCCTGCTTCGGCCAGGCCTTCCTGGAGCTGCATCCCACCAAGTACGCCGAGGAGCTGGTAAAGAAGATGGAAGTTTCCGGCGCCAAGGCCTACCTGGTGAACACCGGCTGGAACGGCACCGGCAAGCGTATCTCCATTAAGGATACCCGCGGCATCATCGATGCTATTCTGGACGGCTCCATCAACTCTGCCGAGACCAAGGTCATCCCCATGTTCAACCTGGAGGTGCCCACCGCTCTGCCCGGCGTGGACAGCGGCATCCTGGACCCCAGAGACACCTACGCCGATGCCTCCGTCTGGGAAGGCAAGGCCAAGGATCTGGCTTCCCGGTTTGTCAAGAACTTTGCCAAGTACGAAGGCAACGAGCACGGCAAGGCTCTGGTCGCCGCCGGCCCCAAGGCTGAGTAATTTCTGATTTCCTGCGAAGGGGAATCCCTTCGCAGGAAGCGTATATATTGAGAAGAAAGTATTATCAGATGGAGGTTATACCACATGGCTCAAAAAGTCCGTTTTACAGAGACTGTCCTGCGTGATGCCAACCAGTCCCTGATGGCTACCCGCCTGCCTTACTCCGACATGGAGAAGATTCTGCCCACCATGGACAAGGCTGGTTACTATTCCGTGGAATGCTGGGGCGGCGCTACCTTCGACAGCTGCCTGCGCTACCTGAACGAGGATCCCTGGGAGCGTCTGCGCAACATCCGCAAGCTTATGCCCAACACCAAGCTGCAGATGCTGCTTCGCGGCCAGAACCTGCTGGGCTACAAGCATTACCATGATGACGTGGTGGAGAAGTTCGTGGAGCTGTCCGTGAAGAACGGCATCGACATTCTGCGTATCTTCGACGCGCTGAACGATTTCCGCAACATCCGCACCGCTCTGGAGGCCACCCAGAAGGCTGGCGCCATTGCTTCCGGCTGCATTTCCTACACCCAGTCCCCTGTGCACACCCCCGCCAAGTATGCGGAAATGTGCAAGGAGCTGCAGACCATGGGCTTCGACACCATCTGCCTGAAGGATATGGCCGGCACCATGAGCCCCGCCGAGGCCGAGAGCCTGTTCAAGGGCATCAAGGACGCAGGCGTGACCCTGCCCTTGATCCTGCACACCCACTGCACCACCGGCATGGCTTACATGACCATTATGAAGGCCATTGAGTCCGGCGTGGACATCATCGACACCGCCACCTCCTGCTTCTCCAACGGCACCTCCCAGCCCGCTACCGAGTCCATTTACTACGCTCTGGAGCAGATGGGCATCGAGACCGGCCTGAACGAGAAGGCCATCAACGAGGTCAACGACTACTTCAAGCCCATCAAGCAGAAGTACATCGACGACAAGACCCTGAATCCCAAGTCCATGGGCACCGATGCTCAGGCCCTGGTGTACAAGGTTCCCGGCGGCATGCTGTCCAACATGATTGCGAACCTCACCGAAATGAAGGCCATGGATAAGTTCGACGCCGCTCTGGCCGAGATCCCCGCTGTCCGCGCCGACATGGGCTATCCTCCTCTGGTCACCCCCCTGTCCCAGATGGTGGGCAACCAGGCTGTCACCAACGTCCTGGTGGGCGAGCGCTACAAGAATATCTCCAAGGAGATCAAGTCCTACCTCAAGGGTGAGTACGGCATTTCTCCTGCTCCCGTGAACGCTGAGATCCAGGCCCGGGTTCTGAAGGAAGCCGGAATGGAGGCACCTCTGGACTGCCGTGACGAGGACTCCAAGCGCACCGGCGAGGACTTTGCCAAGGCCAGGGAAGCCCTGGGCGACCTTGCCAAGACCGAGGAGGACGTGATGAGCTACATCTGCTTCCCCAACCAGGCCGTCAAGTACCTGGAGGGCCGGAAGGCGAAGGAAGAGAACATGGCTACCTACTCCATCGTGGAGTGCTAAGAGGAGGATAACATTATGGTGTTAGCTTCCAATCTGGAGAATATGGGCGTTCTCGACGCTGCCGTTGTGGCGCTGTTGGGCTACTGCGTCGTGTTCTTCGGCCTGGTTCTGCTGATGGCGGTTATCATCGTCATGGGCAAGATTTTCATGGCCAAGGACAAGAAGGCTGCCGCCGCCAATAAGGCTGCCAAGCAGACGGTGGCTGCCGTGAATCCCGCTCCCGCCGCTCCCGCGGCCCCACAGCCTGTGGCACCCGGTACCGCCGGTCAGCTGAAGCTGCATGATGTGGAGCCTAAGACGGCTGCCATGATTATGGCAATTGTGGCGAATACAATGGGCAAGCCCCTGAACGAACTGCGCTTCATTTCCATCAAGGAGGTCAAGTAAACATGAAATACAAAGTGACCCTGAACGGCCGCACCTACGAGGTGGAGGTCGAAGCCGGCAAGGCAATGCTCCTGGATGAGTACGCTGCCGTTGTCCCCGCTGCTGCTCCTGCCGCGGCTCCCGCCGCTGCGCCTGCCCCCGCGGCTGCCCCCGCTCCCGCTCCCGCCCCTGCTGCGGCTCCCACTCCTGTGGCCGGCGAGGCTGTCAACGCCCCCATGCCCGGCAACATTCTGAAGGTCAATGTCACCGCCGGTCAGTCCGTGAACGAGGGCGACGTGCTGGTGATCCTGGAGGCCATGAAGATGGAGAACGAGATCATGGCGCCCAAGGCCGGTACTGTGGCCCAGGTGCTGGTCTCCAAGGGCTCCACCGTTGACACCGGCGCTACTCTGGTCGTCCTCAATTAAGGAGGATGAACCATGAGCATCAATGTTGGTGAAATTCTTTTGAACCTGTGGCAGGGTTCCGGCTTCAATGCCATCTTTGCCGGCTTCACCGCCGGCGGCTGGCAGAACCTGGTGATGCTGATCATCGCCTGTGTGCTGCTGTATCTGGGCATTGTGAAGAAGTTCGAGCCCCTGCTGCTGGTGGGCATCGCCTTCGGATGCCTGCTGAGCAACCTGCCCCTGGGCGGCCTGTACCACCAGGAGCTGTGGGATGCCTTCATGCAGCCCGGCAACCCCGCCTATCACAGCTTCGGCATTATCATGCGGGAGGGCGGACTGCTGGATATCTTCTACATCGGCGTCAAGACCAGCCTGTACCCCTGCCTGATCTTCATGGGCGTGGGCGCCATGACGGACTTTGG
>CALYRG010000098.1 GCA_945482615.1 uncultured Clostridia bacterium
TAAAGAACACCCGGTCCGGCTCCGCCCCCATGGCGGCGGCCACCTGATGGCGGGCGGTACGCAGGGCCCGGGCGGCGTCAATGCCGAAATCATACAGGGCGCTGGGATTTCCCCAGTTTTCTGTCAGCGCTTTTGTCATCGCCTCCACTGCCTCCGGACAGGGCTTGGTTGTGGCGGAATTGTCAAGATAGATCATAGTTACCTCATTTTTAATTCCATTCATAATTATGAATATGCTTATCGGGTTAACCCAGCTTCCTGATAGATTGGTGCCGGAAGGATTGCAAACACCATCGTAGGGGCGGTTATCAACCGCCCGAGACGTTCCGATTTTTGCGTATTTCCGTTAGAACGCAATACTTTTGAACAGGAAGGCTGCGGGCATTTGATAGCCGCCCCTACGGCAGGAACCCGACAAACAACAATTTCCCGGTTTGCTGAGTCAATCCGATATGCACAATTATGAATTCATAATTCAGAATTTACAATAGACGATTGCCTCCGGGCGCTGCCCGGTCATTTGCCAACACAGAACCGCTCAAAAATTCTGGCGGTGATGTCCTCTCTGACTGTGGCTCCGGTGACCTCACCCATGGCCTCCATGGCCTCCTCCACATCCAGCAGCACCGCATCCGGAGTCAGGCTCGCCTCTATCCCCGCAATCGCCCGGCCAATGGCGAGACTCCCACGGCGGCAGGCGTCATACTGCCGGGGGTTGGTGAGGATGGAGCCGTCACAGGGGGTGTCCCCCGCGAACAGCCGGTCAATCAGGGCGGAAAGAGCATCCAGCCCCTCCCCGGACTTGGCGCAGATGGGAATCACCTGCTCCAGCCCCAGGGCCTCCGGCTCAACGGCCCGGCCCAGGTCACACTTGTTCAGCAGGGCGATCAGCTTTTTCTTCCCCCGGCACAGCTCCAGAATCTCCTTGTCCTCAGAGGTCAGGGGCTTGGAGCCGTCGCAGACAAGCAGGATCAGGTCAGCGCTTTCCACAGCCTTTCGGGAGCGCTCCACGCCGATGGCCTCCACGGTGTCGGCGGTGTCCCGGATGCCGGCGGTGTCGATGAGCCGCAGCCGGGTAGCGCCCAGCATCACGCTCTCCTCCACGGTGTCCCGGGTGGTGCCGGGGATATCGGTGACGATGGCCCGGTCAAACCCCGCCAGGGCGTTGAGCAGGCTGGACTTTCCCACATTGGGCTTGCCCACAATGGCGGCGGCCACACCCTGCCGCAGAATCTGCCCCTGCCCGTAGGTGCGCAGCAGGGCGCCCAGGGCTTCCTCCGATTCCCGGAGTACCTCCCGGTAATTGTCAAGACCAAAGTCCTCAATATCCTCGTCGGGGTAGTCGAGAACCGCGTGGAAATGGCTGCACAGGTTCACAAGCTGATCGTAGATGGGGGCGAGCTTCCGCTGCAGCACCCCGCCTACCTGCCCCGCGGCGTTGGCAGCGGCGTCGGCGGTGTCCGCTTCGATAAGGTCAATGACGGCCTCCGCCTGGGTCAGATCCAGCTTACCGTTGAGGAACGCCCGCTTGGTAAATTCTCCCCGCTTGGCGGGCTTGGCTCCCGCCAGATACAGGGCCTCCAGCCCCGCGGCCAGCACCGCAGGGGAGCCATGGCAGTGAAATTCCACCGTGTCCTCCCCGGTGTAGCTGTGGGGCCCCCGGGAGACTACCACCATGCACTGGTCGATGGCCCTGCCCTGGCTGTCCCGGAGCGTACCCAGGTACAGCTGGCGGTTGGGAAGGTCTGACAGATGCTTTCGGTTATTCAGGGTGATGACCCGATCCGAAACCGCAATGCAGTCGTCTCCGCTCAGGCGCAGAATGCCGATGGCGGAAACCTGATTGCCGGTGGATACGGCGGCAATGGTGTGAGACATGGAAAGCCTCCTTGGCTTAATTGTAAATTATGGGCGGCGGTAAATCATGCGCAGGACGGTGCCGACCTCGATTTCCTGGGCAGCGCCATCGAAGCGGAAACCGAACTGTTCGTAAAAGCCGATGGCGTGCTCGTTTCCCTTGAGAACCCATATGGCAATGGTATTGTATGCTGACAGCTTTTCCAACGCTGCTTCCATCAGCGCTTTGCCGATGCCAAGCCCCTGGGCTTCCCGCAGCACATAAATCGCGTTCACTTCGCCGTAATCGGACAAGTCTTCGTCACGGCACGGACCGTAACAGGCAAAGCCGACGATTTTTCCGCCATATTCCGCCACAAGCGTATTTTCGGGCCAACGGCGGGCGACATCCTGGCACCGCTCCAGGGTTCTCTTGGCGAGACTGGCCTCCGGGATCAAGCCCGAATAGGTTTCCTGCCAGCTTTTCCAGTGGACGTAGCCTTTGCTGTCGGCGTCTTCCGGGCCCATATCCCGGATTTGGGGCTTCATTTGGCTTCCTCCAGGAATTTCATGGGATCGTCTTCGCTGGCAATAAAATGCATCAGCATATAGGCGCACATGATGGCTACGTTTTCTTCCTTTAAGATACGTCGGCACTCGGCCCGGTCCGCCAGAACCACCTGGATGTCCTCGCTGGCCTCCTGGTGGCGGTTGGTGGGGTTGCCGCTGCAATAGCCGAAGACGGTGCCGCAGCTCTCGTCCGTCATACCGATGGTGGTGAAGAAGGGCCGGGAATAGGCCCCTGCCTCCACCGGAGTGAAGGTCAGGCCGGTCTCCTCGAACATTTCCCGCACCCCGGCGGCGCGCATATCCTCGCCGTCCTCCACCAGCCCTGCCGGAAATTCGTAGACGTAAGCGCCCAGGGGGAACCGGTACTGACGAATCAGCACCACCCGATCCCTCTTTTCGCCGTACACGCCGTAGAGAACCACGCCGTCGGGCTTATTCTCCCCGGTGACGGCCTTGAGCTGCCCCGGCTCCTTCGCCCGGGAGGACACATAGTAGGGGGATACCCGGCCATCCCGATGGACTGCCTCAAATTCATAGTAGTTGAGAAAGCGGTTGTGGGTAATCTGCCGGATGTTCCCGACACGGCTCATAAACAGGACCCCCTTGACGTTGATTTACAGGAATATGCTTATCGGTTTTACTCAGCTTAAAGCGTATATTGTCAAGGATCGCTGTACCCTTGATCCCAGGCAGTGCGTCTACAGAG
>CALYRG010000099.1 GCA_945482615.1 uncultured Clostridia bacterium
TACCTGGATGCCAAGAAGATCGAAGTGAACGGCACCGAGTACAAGCCCGCCTACAAGACGGAGGTTTACGTCAAGGGCGAGCGGGTGGCCAAGCTCTATGACAAAGAGCGGGGTATGTCCACCTGCATCGGCAAGAACTTCACCATGACCCTGAAGATCACCCAGGAAAAGGGCGGCGACACCACGGAAGCCACCTACACCCTGGCGCTGCCTCAGAACATGGACGGCGTGATTATCAATCTGCCCGCCTATCTTGCGGGCCTGCCCGAAGAGGTTTATATGAGCGAGTTCATTCCTGCTCCGGAGACGGAGGAAGAAACCGAAGAAGCATCCGCGGAAGATGACTTCGGTATGGAAGGCATGGACTTGGGCGAAGATATGGCCGTAGAGGGTTAATACAGTCAATCCCCGCTTCCGGATCCGGAAGCGGGGATTTTTGGCGCACGGCGGGAAAAAAACAGGGCCTGGAAACAGGGAAGAGGAGAAAGATTAGGGGAAAAACAGGATTTGTGCAAGTTGCCGGATTGGCTGCCCGGGTGGAGACGAACAGGGAAGCGTCCTTTGCAGGCGGAAACCTGTACGTTTCCGGAAATATTCTGTATAACTGTATTTTTTTGTTTAAAGATATGTGAAAATCACGAAAAGGGGTAGAAATCCCGGGGTTTGTTTGGAGTAAAATACAATTGAAAAGAAATTTGAAATTTGATATAATTCAACACATAAATATTGTGCGGAATTAGTGCAATTTAACAAGCAATTGAAAGGAAGAGCTGGATGAACACCAAAACGCTTTTGTATATTCTCAAGCGTATTCTCCTGGCGCTGCTGACGGTCTGGGTTGTCATTACCGTGACCTTCTTTGTGATGCGCGCTGTCCCCGGTGGCCCGTTCCTCAGTGAAAAGGCCGTTTCTGAAGCTACCCAGAAGGCATTGGAGGCCAAGTATGGCCTGGATAAGCCTCTGATGGAGCAGTATATTACCTATCTCAAAGACATTGTGACGAAGTTTGACTTCGGTCCGTCCATCAAGCTTCGGGGCCGTATGGTCATCGATGTGATTGCTGACGGGATGAAGACCTCCATTAAGCTGGGCCTTATTGCCGCTTTTGCCGCCCTGGGCTGCGGAATCGTGCTGGGCTGTGTGGCCGCTCTGACCCGGAATTCCGTTCTGGATAAGATCATCATGGTCATTACCACCGCGTTTGTGTCCATGCCCTCCTTTATTATGGGCACGCTGCTGCTGCTGACCTTCTCGGTTAAGCTGGGCATTGTCCCGGCCAACGGCGAGACGGTGAAGGGCCTGATTCTGCCCATCATCACCCTGGCGCTGTATCCCATGGCCTACATTACCCGTCTGACCCGTTCCTCCATGCTGGACGTGCTGGGCCAGGACTATATCCGTACCGCCAAGGCCAAGGGCGTTGCCCCTGTGAAGATTATCTTCGGCCACGCACTGAAGAACTCCCTGATCCCTGTTATTACCTACTTTGGACCCATGCTTGCCTACATTGTCACCGGCTCTCTGGTGGTGGAACAGATCTTCGCCGTGCCCGGCATCGGCCGCGCCTTTGTCAGCTCCATTACCGGCCGTGACTACCCCCTCATCATGGGCACCACCATCGTGCTGGCCATCCTGATTGTGGTTATGAATCTGGTCAGCGACATTCTCTACACCGTGGTGGATCCCCGGATTAATCTGGAATAAGGAGACTGTAATTCAATCATGGATATGAAAAAGAACCCCTTCAGTCTCCATGTGAATGTGGACGACTTTATCCCCGCAACCGACGCGGAAAAGGAATACATGGTCCAGATGCGCCCCTCCACCACCTTCTTTAAGGACGGTATGAAGCGCCTGGTCAAAAACCACATTGCCTTTGCCAGCCTGATTATCATCATTCTGATTACCCTGGCATCTATTGTCATTCCCTTCTTCTGGCCCTACAAGTACGATGCCATGCTGGGCATCCGTCCCGGCAAGCCCGTGGACAAGTCCTACAACAATCTGGCGCCTTTTGAATACGGCAAGACCGAGCTTAAGAAAATTGAGAATGGGGAGAAGGTCTTCCCCCATGTCTTCGGCACCGATTCCTCCGGACGGGACTACTTTATCCGTGTGGTCTACGGCACCCGGATTTCCCTGGCCGTTGGCTTCTTTGCCAGTATCATTGTGCTGATCATCGGTATGACGGTGGGCTCCATAGCCGGTTACTGCGGCGGAAAAGTGGACCTCATCATCATGCGGATTGTGGACATCATCTATTCGCTGCCCGATATGCTGATGGTCATTCTGCTGGCCACCGTCATGAAGCAGGTCCTGGGACCCGCCATTGACGGCACCGTCCTGGCGAAGCTGGGCTCCAACATCATCTCTCTGTTCTTGGTGTTTGCCCTGCTGTACTGGGTGTCCATGTCCCGGCTGATCCGGGGCCAGATCCTCAGCCTCCGGGAGCAGGAGTATGTTCTGGCAGCCCGGGCTACCGGCGCCAAGGGCAGCTGGATCATCCGCAAGCACTTGCTCCCCAACTGCATCAGCGTGGTCATCATCTCCACCGCTCTGCAGATTCCCAGCGCCATCTTTACCGAGAGCTATCTGTCCTTCCTGGGCCTGGGTGTCAACGCCCCCATGCCTTCTCTGGGCAGCCTTGCTTCCGATGCCCTCAACGGCGTCAGCACCTATCCCTACCGTCTGGTGATTCCTGCCATTGCCATTTCCCTGATCGTTCTCTCTCTGAATCTGTTTGGCGACGGCCTGCGGGATGCCTTTGACCCCAAGCTGAAGCGCTGAAGAAAGGAGATCCGTAAAAAATGGCATTGCTTGAAGTAAACGATTTGCATACCTCTTTCTTCACCCCCGTGGGTGAAGTCAAGGCCGTCAACGGCGTCTCCTTTAATCTGGACCGGGGCAAGGTCCTGGGCATTGTGGGGGAGTCCGGCTCCGGCAAGTCCGTTACCGCTTACTCCATTATGCAGATTCTGGAAAAGACCGGCAAGATCGTCTCCGGCTCCATCAAGGTGGACGGCCAGGAGCTGGTGGGTATTTCCGAAAAGGAAATGAAGAATGTCCGGGGCAACAAGATTTCCATCATCTTCCAGGACCCCATGACCTC
>CALYRG010000100.1 GCA_945482615.1 uncultured Clostridia bacterium
TTTGGTACGCCGGAAGGGACTCGAACCCCCAACCCTCGGAACCGGAATCCGATGCTCTATCCATTGAGCCACCGGCGCATATCCTGATTGCTCAGCTATTATAGCAGGGTTTTCCCGGTTTGTAAAGAGGAAAAAAGAAATTATTTCAGATACAAAAAAAGAAATTATTTCAGATACTGCTTTTTCTGTGGCTTTCTTGTCCCGGTTTTTCCAGCGCCTCCAGGCGGTCCAGCGCCTTGTCTGCCGCTGCCCAAACCAGTGCGATCAGGGCTACCAGAATGCCCGCAGGGATGACCAGCAAGGCGATGCACCCGGCGGAAGATGCCGCCACCAGCGCGGACAGCACCCGAAATCCCCTCCGGCGGCCCGGGTGTCTGACGGGGGCTGGCAAAATCGATGACGTGGACTGCATAGCATGGCCGCCTTTCCGGTAAAATCCCTTTATGCCGCCCATCTTACCACACCCGCGGGGCAGATTCCAGGGAAATGCCGGACAGGCAGCAAAGAAAGACTTTGCCGGGAGTTTGTAAAGATACTATTAACACTATTGACAGCAGCTCTCCTGGAAATTATACTAAAAAAGTATATATTTCCCTTTCTTTGGAGGTCTTTCTATGGCAAATGCCAAGCAGGATATGGGAACCGGAAGCATCAAAAAGCTGATGGTCTCCATGGCCGTACCTGCGCTGGTGGCGCAGGTCATTAATCTGTTATACAACATCGTAGACCGGATCTACATCGGTCACATCCCGGAAATCGGCGGACTGGCCCTCACCGGCGTAGGTCTGTTCACCCCCATTCTCATGCTTATCACTGCCTTTGCCATGCTGGCAGGAGCCGGCGGCGCGCCTCTGGCCGCCATTGCCATGGGCCGTGGGGACAAGGAGCATGGGCAGAAAATCATCGGCAACTGCTTCATGGTGCTGCTGCTTCTGGCTGTTGTGCTGACGGTGCTGTTCTATGTATATATCCCTGATCTGATCCGGCTTTTCGGCGGCAGCGAAAACACTGTCCCCTACGGCACCACCTATGGACGGATCTATGTCCTCGGCTGTGTGTTCGTGCTGATTGTCATGGGCATGAACCCCTTTATCACCACCCAGGGCTTCGCCAGGATCAGCATGCTCACCACCGTCATCGGCGCTGTGATCAACATCGTGCTGGACCCCATCTTCATCTTCGTGCTCAAGCTGGGGGTTGCCGGAGCTGCCATCGCCACGGTGCTCAGCCAGGCAGTGAGCGCTGTCTGGATCATGCGGTTCCTCACAGGTCCGCAGCCCGTTCTGCGCCTGCGCCCTGCCAATATGCGGCTGCAGCGGAATGTGATCCTCCCCTGCCTCGGCCTGGGCCTTTCCAGCTTTGTGATGGTGTCCACCGAGAGCATCCTGTCCATCTGTTTCACCAGCTCCCTGGCACGATTTGGCGGGGACGTTGCCGTAGGTGCCATGACCGTGCTTACATCCATCAACCAGCTGGTCACAATGCCTCTGAACGGCATCTGCCAGGGCGGACAGCCCCTGATCAGCTACAACTACGGCGCCAGAAAGCTGGATCGGGTAAAGGAGGCCTTCTTCTGCCAGTTTACCGTATGCGTGGCCTACACCACAGCCTTCTGGCTGCTGATCCTGCTGATTCCCAATTTCTTCGCTTCCATCTTCACCGGCGACCAGGCCCTTGTCAGCTACGCCGCCTGGGCCATGCGGATCTTCCTGGCGGGGTGTTTCTCCATCGGCTTCCAGATGAGCTGTCAGCAGTCCTTCATGGCTTTGGGCCAGGCAAAAATCTGCCTGTTTATGGCGTGTCTGCGAAAGCTGATCCTGCTGATCCCCCTGATCTTCATTTTGCCGAATTTCTTCCAGAACAAGGCCATGGCTGTCTTCCTGGCGGAGCCCGTCAGCGACATCCTGGCTGCCACTGTCACCACCATCTCCTTCTTCATCTTCTTCCGGAAGCTGATGAAGCAGAAGTCATAACGGCAAGAAATGACCCCTGACTGAACGCATCGCAGTCAGGGGTCATTTCTGTTCTATTTTAGTATCTAACATCCTTGGTTAACCTCGCTTTCTCAGGATCAGACGAAGCCCTCCATACCGCGACCACTTCCGGAAGATTTTGGATGTAAAAAAATCATATATAAACGGAAGAGATCAGAAGGTGCGCCTGTTTGGTTCCCATAGATTTAGGAACCTTGGTTTCCTAGATCATTGGTATCACCTCTTTGTACTGTCAGTATACCACAGGGGAGCAAAAAAGCAAGATGGAATATTGTACAAATTGCATCAATATTTCTTTTACAGTGTGCATAATTTGTTTCTTTTGACGGTTTTCAGCTCTATCATTTCCGGAAATCCTTTGCAATAGGTGTTGACAAAATCCCCCTTTTCAGGGTATAATATCAGAGATATGCGAAACGCGATGAAGAGAAGAGTAGGCTTTCCGCCTTTGCCCAGAGAGCTCCCGGCCGGTGAAAGGGAGTGCAAAGAAGTTGCCGAACATGGTCTCTGAGCCGGGACTGCGATAGGTAGCCGTCCCCGGGTCAGCCCGTTACAGCTGAGTTGAGGCAGACTTCGTTCTGCGAAACAAGGTGGTACCGCGTCAATTTTGTCGCCCTTGGCTTATGCCGGGGCGACTTTCATTTCAGGGAGGAAGAAACTTATGTGTCAAAACTGCAAGGGTAATTTTTACATTACCACCCCCATTTACTATCCGTCCGCCAAGCTCCACATCGGCCACACCTACTGCACCGTGGCAACCGATGCCATGGCCCGGTACAAGCGGCTGCAGGGCTATAACGTGATGTTCCTCACCGGCACCGATGAGCACGGCCAGAAAATTGAGGACAAGGCAAAGGAAGCCGGCGTCACCCCCCAGCAGTTTGTGGACAACATTGTGGAGGGCAAGGGCGGCGTTCTGGATCTGTGGAAGCTGATGAACATCAGCTATGACCGGTTCATCCGCACCACCGATGACTACCATGTGGCCTCTATCCAGAAGATCTTCAAGCAGATGTACGAGAACGGCGACATCTACAAGGGCACCTACAAGGGCAAGTACTGCAAGCCCTGTGAGTCCTTCTGGAC
>CALYRG010000101.1 GCA_945482615.1 uncultured Clostridia bacterium
AAGCCTTTGAGATCATGAATTCCTATGCTCATATTGAGCTGCCGGAAATGAAGCCCGTTAAGGATTTCCCGATGAATTAACATTTGCATTTCCCTTGCCAAATATCCCCGGATTGACCAGGGTATGCGTCCGGTCTCTGAACTGATCGGTTAAACCTTTTTGCCGGAGCCGAAAGTCCGGAATACGTCCATTCCTACCGTTTGCAGAAAAAGAACAGGCGATACCCGGCCAGAGCGGTCTGGGTATCGCCTGATTTCGTACTGCAAGCATCCTATTTTCCCCGCTCCTCCTCGGGAACGAAGTCCAGCCGGAGCTCCCGGATGCTGGGTCTGAGCTGGGTGTACCGGACACCGGCGGAGTCCATCATCCGCTTGGAGGCCAGGGTGCTCATGGAGTCGGCGTACTTATCCGAGAGGTAATAGACCTCCTTCACCCCGCTCTGGATAATGGCCTTGGCGCACTCGTTGCAGGGAAACAGGGCAACATACAGCTTGCTTCCCCGCAGGTCCCGGCCATTGGCGTTGAGCACGGCGTTCAGCTCCGCGTGCACCACATAGGGGTACTTGGTCTGCTCCCCCTCCCGCTCCCAGGGGTACTCGTCATCGGAGCAGCCCTTGGGCATACCGTTGTAGCCTGTGGAAATGATGATGTTGTCCTGGGAGACGATGCAGGCGCCCACCTGGGTGTTTGGGTCCTTGCTCCGCTTGGCCGCCAGCATGGCGATGCCCATAAAGTATTCGTCCCAGCTGATGTACTCGGCGCGCTTCATAGAGGTTCCTCCTGCGGCTTTTTTCCTATTATAGCACAGCACCCCGCCCGGGGACAAGTCCCGGACAGGGCGTTTTTTTCACTCGAACAGATCCTTCAGAGTGTCGATAAACTTCTTGTGCTTGGGAGTCTCCGCCACGGAGCCCTCCAGCTGGCGCAGAAGCTCCTTCTGCTCCTTGGTCAGGTGGGTGGGGGTTTCCACCACCACGGTGAACCGGTGGTCGCCTCTGCGGCGGGTGGAGCCCACCTCGGGGATGCCCTTCTCCCGGAGGACAAATTCACGGCCTGTCTGGGTTCCCTCGGGCAGATCGAACTTCACCTTGCCGTCCAGGGTGGGCACCTCGATCTGTGCGCCCAGGGCTGCCTGGCCGAAGGTGATGGGCACCTCGCACAGCACGTCGTAGTCCCGGCGGGTGAAGATGGGGTGGCGCTTGATGTAGATCTCCACCAGCAGGTCGCCGTTGACGCCTCCGTTGGTTCCCACGCCGCCCTCGCCCCGGACGCGGACGCTCTGCCCTGCATCCACACCGGCAGGGATCTTGACCTTGACCCGGTTGGTTCTGCGAACCTTGCCCTTGCCCTTGCAGGTGGTGCAGGGCGTCTTGATGATTCTGCCCCGGCCGCTGCAGCTGGGACAGGTGGTGCTGGACTGCATCTGCATACCCATGAAGTTCTGCACCGTGCGCACCTGGCCGGTGCCTCTGCACTGGGAGCAGGTCTCGATGACGCCGTCGGCAGAGCCGGTGCCCTTACAGTTGGGGCAGTTCTCAATGCGCTGTGCCGCGACCTCCTTCTCGCAGCCGAAGGCTGCTTCCTCGAAGGTCAGCTCCAGACGGGTCATGACGTTCTCGCCCCGGCGGGCCGCGTTCTGGGTCGAACCCCTGCGGCTGCTGCCGCCGCCGAAGAACTCGCCGAAGATGTCGCCCAGGTCCCCGAAGTCACCGAAGCCCCCAAAGCCGCCGCCGAAGCCGCCACCGCCGCCTGCGCCGAAGTTGGGATCGACACCTGCAAAGCCAAACTGGTCGTACCGGGCGCGCTTATCCGGGTCAGACAGGTTTTCGTAGGCCTCGCCCACCTCCTTGAACTTTTCCTCGGCGGTCTTGTCGCCGGGGTTTCGGTCCGGATGGTACTTCATGGCCATCTTCCGGTAGGCCTTTTTTATATCGTCAGCGCTGGCGTCCTTGCTGACGCCCAGCACCTCATAGTAATCACGTTTGTTTTCTGCCATTTTCATTCACCTCTGCAGGTCTGTATACCCCGAAAAAAGGGGCGGCGTTTTGCCGCCCCTTTTTGGGCTTGTTTCGGGAAGTTCTGAAGAAATCGGAGATTCCTCAGTCCACGCTCTCGTAGTCAGCGTCCACCACACCGTCATCGCCGGGCTGGGCGCCGCCCTGGGGGCCGGCCTGGCCCTGGGGATTTGCCTGCTGGTACAGCTTCTCGGAAGCGGCATAGAAAGCCTTCTGGAGCTCCTCGGTAGCGGCCTTGATAGCCTCTACATCGGTGCCCTTGTTCACTTCCTTCAGGTGATCAACAGCGGACTGGATCTTGCTCTTCTCATCGGCGGACAGCTTGTCGCCCAGCTCGTTCAGGGTCTTCTCGGTCTGGTAGACGGTCTGATCGGCGGCGTTGTGGGTATCCACCTCGTCCTTGCGGGCCTTGTCCTCGGCGGCGTACTGCTCGGCCTCCCGGACAGCCTTATCGATGTCTTCCTTGCTCAGGTTGGTGGAAGCGGTGATGGAGATGTTCTGCTCCTTGCCGGTACCCAGATCCTTGGCGGAGACCTTCACGATGCCGTTGGCATCGATGTCGAAGGTGACCTCGATCTGAGGCACGCCCCGGGGTGCGGGAGCGATGCCGGTGAGCTGGAAGCGGCCCAGAGTCTTATTGTAGGCGGCCATCTCCCGCTCGCCCTGGAGGACATGAACCTCAACGGAGGTCTGGCCGTCAGCGGCGGTGGAGAAGATCTGGCTCTTGTGGGTGGGGATGGTGGTGTTCCGGTCGATCAGACGAGTGAACACGCCGCCCATGGTCTCGATGCCCAGGGACAGGGGGGTGACATCCAGCAGCAGGATATCCTGCACATCGCCGGTGAGCACGCCGCCCTGAATGGAAGCGCCCACAGCCACGCACTCGTCGGGGTTGATACCCTTGAAGCCTTCCTTGCCGGTGATGCTCTTCACGGCATCCTGAACGGCGGGGATACGGGTGGAGCCGCCCACCAGCAGAACCTTGTGCAGGTCATTGGCGCTCAGGCCGGCGTCGGACATGGCCTGACGGACGGGCTTCATGGTGCGCTCCACCAG
>CALYRG010000102.1 GCA_945482615.1 uncultured Clostridia bacterium
TTGCCCTCGAAGTATTCGCTGTTGTCCTTGGGCAGGTAGCTGCGGATGGTGGAAACGCCCCATTTGACGCTGCCTTCGTCCGGCTCCAGCTCTCCCATCAGCACCTTAAAGAGGGCGGTCTGAGCCAGCTCGTTTTCACCCACAAAGGCAATCTTGTCGGTGCGGCCCACGGAGAAGTAGACCTTGTCCAGCAGCTTTACCCCGTCCACGGTGACGGACACATCCTTTACGGTGAGCACGTCCTTGCCCAGCTCCCGCTCCGGCATAAAGCCCACAAAGGGGTAGCGCCGGGTGGAGGAGGGCATCTCTTCCACGGTCAGCTTGTCCAGCAGCTTTCTTCTGGCGGTGGCCTGCTTGGCCTTGGCCTTGTTGGCGGAGAACCGCTGGATGAACAGCTGCAGCTCTTCAATCTTTTCCTGGTTCTTCTTGTTCTTGTTGCGGATCATGGCCTGGACCATCTGGGAGGACTCATACCAGAAGTCGTAGTTGCCCACATACATTTTGATCTTGCCGTAGTCAATATCCACGGTGTGGGTGCACACGGTGTTCAGGAAATGACGGTCGTGGGAAACGGCGATGACCATGCCGGGGAAGTCCAGCAGGAAGTCCTCCAGCCAGTTGATGGCCTCGATGTCCAGGTTGTTGGTGGGCTCGTCCAGCATGACGATGTCGGGATTGCCGAAAAGGGCCTGCGCAAGCAGAACCTTCACCTTCAGTCTGGGGTCCACGTTTGCCATCTGGTCGTAGTGCAGCTCGGTGCCGATGCCCAGACCCTGGAGCAAACGGCTGGCGTCGGACTCCGCTTCCCAGCCGCCCAGCTCGGCAAACTCTGCCTCCAAATCGGCGGCCCGCAGACCGTCTTCATCGGTAAAGTCGGGCTTTTCGTAGATGGCGTCCTTTTCCTTCATTACATCATACAGGTGCTGGTTGCCCATGATAACGGTGTCAAGAACGGTAAATTCATCGTAGGCGTTCTGGTTCTGCTTCAGAACGGACATCCGTTTGGTGGGGTCTATATCCACACTGCCGGTGGTGGAATCCAGTTCACCGGTAAGGATCCGCAGGAAGGTGGATTTGCCCGCACCGTTGGCACCGATGATGCCGTAGCAGTTGCCGGGCAGGAATTGCAGGTCTACATGCTGGAACAACCACTGGCCGCCGAACTGCATACCCAAATTGCTGACTGTGATCATTGAGAGTCTCCTTATATGAAATAATTGTTGACGAAATATAGCCTTCTCCTGGGAGAAGGTGCCCGAAGGGCGGATGTGGGGCGGGGAAGGGTAGGATTCCCGGACAGCCAAATTCGCGCCGTGTACCGCCCCACACCCGTCACGGCTTCGCCGTGCCACCCTCTCCTGGGAGAGGGCTTTTTTACATACTCATACAGCCTAATGTTACCACAAAATTGTAAATAAAGAAAGAACTTTTTTTCAGGTACTTGCAATTTCCGGGAAGTGCGCTATAATATTAGCACTCACATGATAAGAGTGCTAAACCCACTCGGATTTGAAAGGAAGCTTCGATTTATGGAAAAGAAACAGTTTCAGGCGGAATCCCAGCGGCTGCTGGATCTGATGATCAACTCCATCTACACCCACCGGGAGATCTTCCTCCGGGAGATTATCTCCAATGCCTCCGATGCCATCGACAAGCTGGCCTACACGGCGCTGACCGATGACAAGGTGGGGCTCAATCGGGACCAGTTCGCCATCACCATCACCCGGGATAAGGAAGCAAGAACCCTGACCGTTTCCGATAACGGCATCGGTATGTCCAAAGAGGAGATGGAGGAGAATCTGGGCACCATCGCCAAGTCCGGCTCTCTGGGCTTCAAGCAGGCCATGGAAAAGAAGGAGGACATTGACATCATCGGCCAGTTCGGCGTGGGCTTCTACTCTGCCTTTATGGTGGCCTCCCAGGTGACCGTGATCTCCAAAAAGTACGGCTCCGACACGGCCTATAAGTGGGTCTCCCAGGGCACCGACGGCTATACCATTGAGGAGGCGGAGCGGGATTGCGCCGGCACCGATGTGATCATGGTGCTGAAGGCCGATACCGAGGAGGATACCTACAACCAGTATCTGGAAGAGTACGAAATCCGCAACCTGGTTACCAAGTATTCCGACTACATCCGCTACCCCATCCGCATGGAGGTGGAGAAGTCCCGGAAGAAGGAGGATTCTCCCGAGGATAAGCCCGAATATGAAAGCTACACCGAGATGACCACCCTCAACTCCATGGTCCCCCTGTGGCAGAAGAATAAGAAGGACGTGACCGAGGAAGAATATAACGCCTTCTATCAGGATAAGTTCTACGACTACAACAAGCCCCTGCGGGTGATCCACTTCAGCGCCGAGGGCCAGGTTTCCTTCAAGGCCCTGCTGTATATCCCCTCCAAGGCACCCTACGATTTCTACACCAAGGACTTCAAGCGGGGCCTGCAGCTCTATTCCAGCGGTGTGATGATCATGGATTCCTGTGAGGACCTGCTGCCTGAGCACTTCCGCTTTGTCCGGGGCGTGGTAGACAGCCAGGACCTTTCCCTGAACATCAGCCGGGAAATGCTGCAGCACAACCGCCAGCTGACCATCATCGCCCGGAACATCGAAAAGAAGATCAAGAGCGAGCTCAAGTCCATGCTGGATAACGACCGGGAGAAGTACGAGGAATTCTACGCCGCCTTTGGCCGTCAGCTGAAGTACGGTACGGTTTCCGACTACGGCGCCCACAAGGACAGCTGCCAGGATCTGCTGCTGTTCTACAGCCACAGGCAGAAGAAGCTCATCTCCCTGAAGGAGTATGTGGATGCCATGGCTGAGGGCCAGGAGAAGATCTACTTTGCCCCCGGCGAGAACAAGGAGCTGCTCAGTAAGCTCCCCCAGGTTTCCCTGCTGGACAGCAAGGGCTTTGATACCCTGCTCTTTACCGAGGATGTGGACGAGTTTGTGCCCCAGACCCTGATGACCTATCAGGAGAAG
>CALYRG010000103.1 GCA_945482615.1 uncultured Clostridia bacterium
AAAAAGCCAACTACTCCAACGAGGGCGGCGTGGGCTACAACCGCTATCAGAAGAATATCATGGGCATGTGGCTGGTGAATGAATTAAGGCGGGATTTATGCCCTGAAATGGCCTTCCCGGAAATCGTAAAAGCGGCGCAGGAAAGCGGCTGTGACCTTCTGGTGGATGCCAACGCCCCGGAATTTCTGGCTCCGAGGAGCATGAAGGCAGCCTTTGATACGGCGGCGGATGGAAAACTCCATACGGTTGGCGACTATTTCCGCTGTGCCTATCGTTCTCTGGCGGTGAGCTACCGGGATGCGTTGGACGAACTGGAAGCCAATACCGGCTGCACCTATGAGAAGCTTTACATCGTCGGCGGCGGCGCAAAAAATGCGTTCCTGAACCGCCTGACGGAAGAAGCAACCGGTAAAAAAGTGATTGCCCTGCCCATTGAAGCAACCGCACTGGGCAATTTGAAGATTCAAATGGAGGTCAAATAATATGTCTTACGCAGAAGCAAAAGCCAGATACGCAGCCCTCGGCATTGATACCGATGCTGCCATCGCCAAATTGAAGAACGTCCCCGTTTCCCTGCACTGCTGGCAGGGAGACGATGTCCGGGGCTTCGACACCGACCCCACCAAGCCCCTGACCGGCGGCATTCAGACCACCGGCAACTATCCCGGCCGTGCCAGAACCCCCGAGGAACTGATGGCTGACCTGGACATGGTACTGAAGCTGTGCCCGGGCACCAAGAAAATGAATCTTCATGCATCCTATGCCATCTTTGAGGATGGCGGCTGGGCAGACCGGGACAAGCTGGAGCCCAAACATTTCAAAAAATGGGTGGACTTCTGCAAGGAAAGAGGCCTGGGCTGTGACTTCAATCCTACCTTCTTCTCCCATCCCAAGGCCAATGGTCTGACCCTGTCCTCTCCCGATCCCGAGATCCGCAAATTCTGGATCGACCATGGCAAGGCCTGCATCCGTATTTCCAATTACCTGGCTGAGGAACTGGGGCAGCCCTGCGTGATGAACATCTGGACCGGCGATGGCTTTAAGGATATCCCCGCCGACCGGATGGGGCCAAGAGTCCGCTACAAGGAAGCCATCGACGAAATCCTCTCGGAGCCCTTTGACTTCAATAAGGTCAAGCCCTGCGTGGAGTCCAAGGTTTTCGGCATCGGCGTGGAAGCCTACACGGTCGGTTCTGCAGAGTTCAGCCTCAGCTATGCCGCTATGAATCCCGGCAAGTGCATCCCGCTGATGGATAACGGTCACTACCATCCCACGGAAGTGGTCTCCGACAAGATCCCGGCTCTGCTGGCCTTCTTCCCGGAGATTGCCCTGCACATCACACGCCCCATCCGCTGGGACTCTGACCATGTGGTGCTGCTGGACGATGAGACCAAGGAAATCTGCAAGGAGATCGTCCGCTGCGGCGGTCTGGACGGCAGCGTGAAAATGGCGCTGGATTACTTCGACGCTTCCATCAACCGTATTTCCGCATGGACTGTGGGCTTGCGCAATGTCCAGAAAGCTCTGCTGATGGCACTGTGTACTCCCGACCTGACTGCGATGCAGAATGCCGACAACTGGACGGAGCTGATGGTCATACAGGAAGAGCTGAAAACCATGCCCTTCGGTGAAATCTGGACAGCGTACTGCCGTGAATGCGGTGCACCTGCTGACGGCGAATGGTTCGCATCTGTCAGGAAGTACGAAGCCGAAGTGCTGAGCAAAAGGGGATAAAGAATATGAAAGACATTTTTACTGCTCCCTTTGTGGAGGAAATGCGGAAAACCACTGCAAACATGTACCGTCTGGGCTGGGACGAGCGCAACGGCGGCAACATCAGCTATTTGCTGAACACGGAAGAAGCTGCCGAATATCTGGATTTGAACAATGTCATCCGCGCCATCCCTCTGGGCTTTGACGCCACTTCCATTATCGGAAAGATTTTCATCGTCACCGGCACCGGCAAGTATTTCAAGAACGTGGACGACGATCCGGAAAGCAATTTGGGCATCGTCCGTATCGCTTCCGATGGCCATACTGCCGAGCTGCTGTGGGGTTACAAGGACGGCGGCAAATTTACCTCCGAGTTTCCTGCCCACCTGATGAGCCACATGGCCCGGCTGTCCGTGGATCCTGCCAACCGGGTGGTCATGCACTGCCATCCCACCTATACCCTTGCCATGAACTATGTCCACGAGCTGGACGAGAAGAAATTCACCCATACCCTTTGGCAGATGTGTACCGAGTGCATCGTGGTGTTCCCCGACGGCGTGGGGGTGCTGCCCTGGATGCTCTGCGGCACCAATTCCATTGGCGAGGCCACTGCCGAAAAGATGAAAGAATACCGGCTCGTTGTCTGGGGAATGCATGGCATCTACGGTGCGGGCAAGACCATGGACGAAACCTTCGGTCTGATTGAAACTGTTGAGAAGGCCGCCCAAATCTATATGCTCACCGCCCACCTGCCCCGGGTGAACACCATCCGTGACGACCAGATGAAGGAGCTTGCCGAATACTTCGGTGTCAACTACCGCAAGGATTTTCTGAATCTGTAATTTTTGATATTGCCTATATCGAAAAACGCAAAGGCCGGGGAACCGTTGATACATAGCGGCGAAGCTGGAATTCTCCGGCTGAAAAATGTATTCTTGGGGGGCATCGAAACATCCCGCCCACTGAACACGCCGACTGCGGCAGTACGTATGTACTATGCTGTGTCGTCATCAAGCAGAATGCACCCTATTGGGGCTGTCTCAAAATGATTTGCAAAAATCATGAGAGGCAGCCCTCTTTTTGGGTGCAGCTGTGAAAAAACCGTTGAAAAAACGAGTCAAGGATGATATTCTAATACTATTATCAAATAAAACCATTTGGTTTTATTTGATAGACACCGCCTAACGGC
>CALYRG010000104.1 GCA_945482615.1 uncultured Clostridia bacterium
TTCTTTGCTTCTAAAATGAATCCCACAAAATCGAAATATGGTTTACTAATCTCATTATCCTATGGAATCCAGATGATACCGAACCGGTCAGCCGGTGCATCAAGGAAAATTCCACCACGCAGCAGTCCCAAGAGGAATACTGCAGATAGTGCGAACGCCCGGTAAAGCAGTATGAAAAAGCGGCGTAGTGGCTGAATAAGCCCCTCTTTTTTATTGTATGCAATTACCGTATGAGATTGATTCAAAAAATTGACGCAGGTCAATTGTATTTGAATTGAGAATGAATTATAATATAACAAAAAACGTTACCATGAGAGGTCGCCGTGGCACAAAAGCTCAATCAATTCTTTCGTAGGTTCTCGACCCCTGCCATGTGGGTCGCAGGCGGACTGACGCTGTTTGCGATGATTTTCGCACGGATTTCCCTGTATAACTTTCTTTCGAACAGCCTTTATATTGCCGCCTTCATTTTGACGGGAAGCCCCATCCTGTTCAGGGCGGCCCAGGGGCTGCGCTTCAAGGTAGTGGGGATCGAGTGCCTTGTATCCATTGCAGTGATCGGTGCCTGCTTGATCGGAGAATTCAGCGAGGCGGCAATCGTTACCTTCCTTTTCCAGTTTGGAGCCTTTCTGGAGCAGAAAACCATGGCAAAGACCCGAAGCGCCATCAAAGCTCTGACAGAGTTAGCTCCTGCCACTGCTTGGAGGCTTACAGACGGAGAGCCTGCTGAAATCGATGCCGACGATGTGGAGGAAGGTGACCGCCTGCTGGTAAAAACCGGCGGGCAGATCGCGGCAGACGGCATTGTGGTTCTGGGCGATGGCTATGTCAACGAAGCCAGCATTACCGGTGAATCCAAGCCTCAGCACAAAACAAAGGGCGCAACAGTGTACGCCGGGACGATTCTGGAAAGCGGTACTCTGGAAATGGAAGCCGTCAAGGTGGGGGAAGATACAACCTTTTCCAAAATCATTCAGCTTGTAGAGGAAGCTCAGGATGCTAAATCCCCGGTTGAGCGTTTCATTGACCGCTTCGCCAAATACTACACCCCCACGGTGGTGGTCATGGCAGTGCTGACGCTGATTTTCACCGGGGATCCGGACATGGCAATTACAGTGTTGGTGCTGGCCTGTCCCGGCGCGCTGGTGATCGGAGCACCAATTGCGAATGTGGCGGGTATTGGTCGGGGCGCCCAGCAGGGGGTGCTGCTGAAAGGTGGCGACAGCGTGCATACCTTCGCTAAAACCGACGCTGTCCTTTTTGACAAAACCGGCACATTGACGGTGGGCAGGCCTCAGGTGACGGGGTTGATCTCCTATTGCGGCAATACGAATCAAGCGCTCTCCATGGCAGCTTCAGCAGAGCAGACTTCAGACCATCCAATAGCCAAAGCCATTTTGCAATATGCCCGTCAGAAGGAACTTCCCTTGGTGTGCAGCCCTCAGGTTCACACTCAGAAGGGCTTTGGGTTGACAGCCCATATAGAAGGTCACGATCTGCTGGTAGGAAGCGAAAAGCTGCTGGCATCTCACGGCGTGCCTATTTCCGAAACTCAGCAGCAGGATATACTGGCGGCTCAGCGGCAGAGCGCTACCACGGTAATGGTGGCGGTGGACGGGGTGCTGAATTTGCTCCTTTCAATTTCCGACGCGCTGAAACCGGAGGCGGCAGCATGCATCAATTCGCTTAAAAAGCTTGGCGTAAGGCACATCGCCATGATCACCGGTGACAATGCCCACACCGCCTCTGCCATTGCCGGTCAAGCCGGAATCACGGAGGTACACCCTGAATGTCTACCTCAGGATAAGGCAGCACTTTTGCAGCAGCTACAGGCACAGGGCCATACCGTTACCTTTGTGGGGGATGGCATCAATGACAGCCCGGCGCTTATGACCGCCGATACCGGAATTGCCATGGGCTCCGGCACGGATGTGGCGGTGGAAAGCTCCGATGTGGTGCTGATCAAATCGGAGTTGACAGGTCTGGTTACCGCCCTACGGCTGGCGAAGAAAACGAAAGCGGTTATGTATCAGAACATCGCCATTGCCGTTGGGACGGTGGTTCTGCTGCTCGTTGGCCTGTTTGTGGGCTTTGTCCATATGGCATTGGGGATGCTGATCCACGAAGCTAGTATTTTGGTCGTGATTCTTAACGCTATGCGCCTGATTTTTTTGAAAGGAGAAAGAAAATGAAAAAAACAATTCAAATGGAGGAACTTGTGTGTCCAATGTGCGCACAGAAGATCGAAGCAGCCCTGCAGAAAGCCCCCGGCGTACTCAGCGCAACGGTACTGTACAATGCCAGCAAAGCAAAGGTGGAATTTGACGAGAGCCGGACCAGCCTTGAAAGCTTAAAAGAAGTCATCACAAGCCTTGGCTATGTGGTCATCAAATAAAAAGGAGAAGCGTATGAATAAAGAGATTGTGAAAGAACTGGACAAAATTCTTCCAGTTGTGGTTCGTGTCCACGGGGATCACCACCCGGAATTGCTGGAGGTTGCTGCGCTTTACGAAGAGCTGAAAGCCTCTGCCAATGCCGAGATCATTCGGAAGCTGCGTTCCGTCACAAATGACTTTACCGCCCCGGCCGATGCCTGCCCGACTTTTGAGAAGACTTACCGGCACCTGTCTTCATTGGCGCAAGAGCTTCTATGAACCCATGCTGCCATTGCCGCCCGGGGGGGAGCCTTGCGCCGGTCAGATTGAGATTTTCCGTCATCTTGACCGGGAGCGACGACAGATAACCTGCTGCATTGCAATGCGCCTGGATATGAAGAAAGGAGATATCCTTTTTTCCCCGGAAACCATATTAAGCCGCATCTTTATTGTCGTATGTTCCAAGGGGCTGTTGCGTTAAGCCCCAATAAAAGCAAGACCGGGCGACCGTAATGGT
>CALYRG010000105.1 GCA_945482615.1 uncultured Clostridia bacterium
TTTCCGGGCCAGAGCGTCCAGGGAGGCCTTTCTGCCCCGGGCCTTGGCCATGCTGATCAGATGCCCCTCGTCATCCACGTGGAGCAGGGGCTTGATCTGGAGCATGGTGCCAACCAGCGCGGTGGCGCTGCTGATCCGTCCGCCCCGCTTGAGATACATCAGGTCATCCACAGTGAACCAGTGGCACAGGTGAAGCTTGGTGTCCTCCACCCAGTCCCGAAGCTCCGTCAGGCCCATTCCTTCATCCCGCTTCCGGCAGGCGTACCACACAAGCAAGCCCTGCCCCATGGAGGCACAGAGGGTGTCCACCACGCAGATGGTTCGCTCCGGGTGGGCTTCCTGCAGCTCCTGGGCAGCCATCACGGCGGATTGGTAGGTGGTGGACAGACCTGAGGAGAAGGCCAGCACCAGAACGTCCTTCCCGGCGGCGAGAACCGGCTCCATAGCGGATGCCCAGCGGCCGGGATTCACGGCAGAGGTCTTGGCTTCCTCCCCGGCGCGAAGACCCTCGTACATGGTATGAAGGCTGCCGTCGTTGCGGTCGTCATAGGTTTCCCCCCGGAACTGGACGCTCAGGGGAACCATGGTCAGGCCCAGCCGGGCGTATTCTTCTGTGGGGAAGTCGCAGCAGGAATCGGTGATGATTTGATAGGACATGGTATTCACACTCCAAAACGAGAATTGACAGACGCATTTTTCTGCGGTATAGTAGCTGTCATGGAAATTCCTTCCGGCTGTGGGTGAAATGCCGGAAGCGTTTTCCCTATCATACCAGATGCAGGGCGGTTTGTCACACCATGATTGGGAGAAACCGCCGCCGTATATGTCCTACCGTGCGTAGAGAAAGGGATTCTACCTCCGGTAGAGAGGACTTTTCCGGGCTATCCCTGCTGCTCTGCGAAGGATTTATCAAAAGCGTGCACAGCTTTTACAGAAAGAAAATTCGATGCGACAGAAATCTGCTTTCTTCAGCAGATTCGGCTGTGCTTTGGCACAGCCCTCTTGATTCAATGGTTTGATCAGGAAGTAGTATCAGGAGGAACTTATGACCAAATTGCTGTTAAAACTCTTTGTCCGAAACCATGAACATACGGACGATCCCAAGGTTCGCACTGCCATCGGCACCCTGTCGGGGTGGGTGGGCATCGCCTGCAACCTGCTGCTGTGCCTGGGGAAGTTCCTGGCGGGGAGCCTGACAGGCTCCGTGTCCATTACGGCGGACGCCCTCAACAACCTATCCGATGCCTCCGGCTCCATCGTGACCCTCATCGGCTTCCGGGTGGCGGGAATGCCCGCCGACGAGGAGCACCCCTACGGCCACGCCCGGGCGGAGTACCTGAGCGGGCTGGTGGTGGCGGCGCTGATCCTCATCATCGGCTTTGAGCTGGCAAAGACCTCCGTGGAAAAGATCTTCCACCCGGCTCCGGTGCTGTTCTCCGCCGTTGCCATTGGGGTGCTGGTGTGCTCGATTGCCGTGAAGCTGTGGATGTGCCTGTTCAACCGGAAGCTGGGCAAGACCATCCAGTCCACCGCCCTCATCGCCACCTCGGAGGACAGCCGCAACGACTGCATCACTACCGCCGCCGTTCTGCTGGCTGCCATTCTGGAAAAGACCCTGAACTGGCGGGTGGACGGCGTGTTCGGCCTGGGTGTGGCGGTATTCATCCTCTACAGCGGCGCCATGCTGGCAAAGGACACCGTCTCCCCTCTGCTGGGGGAGAATGCCGACCCGGAGCTGCGGGATAAGATCGTGGATTACATCCGGGTGCAGCCCAAGGTGCTGGGCTTCCATGACCTGATGGTCCACGACTACGGCCCGGGACAGCGGTTTGCCAGCCTCCATGTGGAGATGGATGCCCGGGAAGATCCCCTGGAATGCCACGAGATGATCGACGATATGGAGCGGGAGTGTTATCTCAGCCACAATGTCCACCTGGTGATCCACTATGACCCGGTGATCACAGACAACCCGGAGCTCAACGAGCTGAAGGAGCGGGTCAGCGGTTTGCTTACCCGGTTTGATGAGCGCCTGCAGCTCCACGATTTCCGGATGACCCAGGGCAAGCGCCACATGAATCTGGTGTTTGATGTGCCCCTGCCGGCGCGGCTCCGGGGCAAGGAGGAGGAACTGACACAGTATCTGGAAAACAGTCTGAATCTGGCAGGGGAGAAAACCTACCATGTAAAAATCACCTTTGATGCCCTGGAGTTTAACCCCTGAGCGGGGAATACCCATGGAAAACGGTGGAAAGCTGAAAGGGGGGGCGACACGATGAAGAAAATGTGGCTGCTTTTGTGGGCAGAGCTTTTTGTGCTGTGCGGAGTGCTGGGCTTTTTGCCGGAGGGGGCCGGATGGCTGCGGCTATTAAAGCAGGCGGCGGCAGCGTTGTTCTTTGTGCCGCCTGTGGTGCTGCTGGTTCTGGCCCGGCGGAAGGGAGATGACGCCCTGCGCCGGCTGATCCGGAATCTGGCCGCCCTGTCTCTGGGGCTGACGGCGGCGATCATGGCCCTTGCTGTTGGGACGGCGGTGGGCTCCGAGACTCTGGGAAACATTGTCCACGGGATTCTCACGGTTATCTCCGCACCCATGATCTGCAGCGAGCACTGGGCAGCCAGTCTCTTTGGCTGGGCCTGCCTGCTGGCGGCCGCCTTTCCCCAGCCAAAATCGGAGCCGTAGCGGGCAATTCGTAATTGCCCGCCTGTCCGGCTTCCTCTGCACCGGTAGGGGCGATTATGAATCGCCCACCTGTCCGGCTTCCTCTGCACCGGTAGGGGCGATTATGAATCGCCCGCCTGTCCGGTTTCCTCTGCACCGGTAGGGGCGATTATGAATCGCCCGCCTGTCCGGCTTCCTCTGCACCGGTAGGGGCGATTATGAATCGCCC
>CALYRG010000106.1 GCA_945482615.1 uncultured Clostridia bacterium
AGCAGGCGGAGATGGGCATTGCCAACCTGTCCGACAAGGTGGACAGCCTGATTATCATCCCCAACGACCGGCTGAAATACGTCACCGATCAGAAGATCACCTTCGCCAACGCTTTCGGCATCGCGGATGATGTGCTCAAGCAGGCTGTGACCTCCATTTCTGAGCTGGTTGGCTTCTGCAAGAACGTCATCATCAATCTGGACTTTGCGGACGTCTCCGCCGTTATGAAGGACGCGGGCCGGGCCCATATGGGCGTGGGCACCGCCTCCGGCAGGGAGAAGGCCGAGCAGGCCGCTACCGCCGCCGTTTCCAGCCCGCTGCTGGAGACCTCCATCAACGGCGCTACCGGCGTGCTGGTAAACGTCACCGGTTCCTCCGAAATGACTCTGGACGACGTGGAGACCGCTGCCGGCATCGTGCAGGAGGCCGCCAACCCTGAGGCCAATATCATCTTTGGCGCTACCATCGCCGATGATTTCCAGGACGAGATGCGGGTTACCGTCATTGCTACCGGCTTTGAAATGAAGCCCGAGGCACCTGCCTTTGCTCCCAGAAACGCTGCTGGTACTGCTCCCAAGGGCAAGCCCTCCACGCCCAGCTTCGTGCCCGAGGACATCGACACCCCAGTAGCCGCTTCCAAGCAGCCTACCAAGCCTGCCGATATGAGCGACATCGACGAGATTTTCAGCATTTTCAAACGGTAAGACATTTTGAGCATCCCGACCCCAAGCGGGTCGGGATGTTTTCTGTAAAGGAGGAATCCCATGGGTGCCTACGAAGCATTGGCGGCAAGCTATGACCGCCTGACAAACGATGTGGATTACGGGGCCACGGTGGCCTTCTACCGGGAGATTCTTGCGCAGGAGGGCCTGCGCCCCAGAACCGCCGTTGACCTGGCCTGCGGCACGGGAACGGTCAGCATCCTGCTGGCGCAGCAGGGCCTGCGGGTGATCGGCGTGGATATGTCCGAGGAAATGCTGACCGTGGCCCAGCAGAAGGCGGGCGATATGGACAACCCGCCCCGCTTTGTGTGCCAGCACCTGCAAAAGCTGGTTTTGCCCCGGGGTGTGGACCTGGCGGTGTGCGCGCTGGACAGTCTGGACTACATCACCGACCCAAATGACTGTGCCGAAGCCATCCGGCGAGTCTACCGGGCACTGAACCCCGGCGGCATTTTAATTTTTGACGTGAACACCCCGGAAAAGCTCCGGGCCATGGACGGTCAGGTGTTTCTGGACGAGGATGAAGACGTATACTGCGTCTGGCGGGGAGAATTTGACGAAAGAACGAATATCTGCTCCTACGGTATGGATTTGTTTCAGCGGCAGGGCAGGCTCTGGCGGCGCTCCTTTGAGGAACATCGGGAATATGCCTACTCTGCGGAACAGCTGACCGGGTACTTAAAGGGCGCGGGCTTTACGAACATCCGGGTCTACGGCGACCGCAGGCTGGAGCCGCCCCGGTCAGGGGAACAGCGGATTTATTTCAAAGCGAGAAAGGGAAGAATACGATGAAGGATTATCTGGTTCGGGGAATGAGCATGGACGGCTTCGTGAAGGTGGTGGCCATCCGCTCGACAGAGCTTGTCCGCCGTGGCGCGGAGATTCAGAAGACCACGCCCAATGCCACAGCGGCTTTCGGGCGGGCGCTGACGGCGGCTTCCATGATGGGCAATATGCAGAAGGTGGAAAACGGCTCCATGACCCTGCAAATCCGTGGCGGCGGCCCCATCGGCACCATTACCGTGGTGTCTGACGCGGAAGGCAACGTCCGGGGCTATGTGACGGAGCCACGGGTGCCGCTGGTGGAGAAGTATCCCGGCAAGCTGGATGTTGGCGCGACAGTGGGCACCAACGGAACCATCACGGTCATTCGGGACTTGCAGATGAAGGAACCCTACATCGGCTCAACGGAGCTGGTGTCCGGCGAGATCGGCGATGACGTGACCGCCTATTTTGCTCAGAGTGAGCAGATTCCCACGGCCTGCGCTCTGGGCGTGCTGGTGGACCAGAATACCAGCGTGAAGGTAGCGGGGGGCTATATCCTGCAGCTGCTGCCAGGCGCGCCTGAGGAGACCGTATCCGCTCTGGAAGCAGGCATTCAGCGCGCCGGTGCGGTAACCCCCATGCTGGAAGCGGGTATGACGCCGGAGGACATTCTGGGTCAGGTCTGCGGCAGCCTGGGCGTGGTGTTCCTGGAAACCGCAGAGGTCAGCTACAAGTGCTATTGCTCCCGGGAGCGGGTGGAAAGTGTCCTGATCAGCCTTGGCCGTGAGGAGCTGACCCAGATCATGGAGGAGGGCAAGCCCTTCCCGGTGGAGTGCCAGTTCTGCGACACGGTGTATACCTTCACACCGGAGGATGTGGCGGAACTTCTGAAAAAGATATGATTTTATCCTGTTTTTTGCCAGATTCCCCGGAAAACTGACAGACAGAATCCAACGAAAAAAACAGAAAAAAATACTTGACAAATTGGTGGGTTTTATGTATAATGAACCACGTCGCTGAGGTGAACAACACCGAATGCGCGTTCGGGAGCATAGCTCAGCTGGGAGAGCATCTGCCTTACAAGCAGGAGGTCACAGGTTCGAGCCCTGTTGTTCCCACCACCAATCTGGCCCGGTGGTGCAGTCGGTTAGCACGCCAGCCTGTCACGCTGGAGGTCGACGGTTCGAGTCCGTTCCGGGTCGCCATTTATATGCATCTTGGTGCATTGAGGAAGAGTTTCTTCCTCATATGCCTCTGTAGCTCAGTAGGTAGAGCAGCGGACTGAAAATCCGCGTGTCGTTGGTTCGATTCCGACCGGAGGCACCATTTTTCACAGGAAGATCATGG
>CALYRG010000107.1 GCA_945482615.1 uncultured Clostridia bacterium
AACTTCCACGGACTGGATATTGTCAATGTTTATGGCGCTGCCCAGCATATAGAGGGTGTCATCGTTTTCAATCCCTTTCTTGAAGAGCGTATTGTCAGTCAAATCATTCACCACGACAAAGTCAGTGCCATCCGTCATGTGGAATATGACTTTCTCATTACTGCCTCCAGGTTCTGTATAATGGGATGTTCTGATTCGGACACACAGGGAATTTACATAGACATCACCCTGGCCGAAGGTTTTGAAGGGCAAGCTGCCGCTGTCAGGCATTATGTCGCATCTGTTTGAGAAATGCAAGGATAGCAGATACGCGGGTCAGGGCAGTTCAGACCACAGACCATCTCCGTGCGCATTGGTTGTCGGCCCTGCCGACCCGACATTGTTTAAAAAATATTCAAAGTTGAGCTATTGACTTTTTTAGCACTCTGCTGTATAGTGTGCTTAGCACTCAGGGATAATGAGTGCTAAAAGGAGGGACGAACGTGGAGCTTTCGGAACGGAAGAAAAAGGTGCTGCGCAGCGTGGTGGATCTGTACATCCGCACTGCAGAGCCTGTCGGCTCCAAAGCCATCACGGAGCTTCCCGATATGAAGTATTCCTCTGCCACCATCCGCAATGAGATGGCAGAGCTGACCACCATGGGTTACCTGGAGCAGCCCCACACCAGCGCGGGCCGCATCCCCTCCGCCGCAGGCTACCGCCTGTATGTGGATGAGCTGATGCTGGACTACCGGCTCAGTGTGGACGAGACGAAGTCCATCAACAGCGCCATCGAGGAAAAAATGCAGCGTGTGGATAAGATGATGGACAGAGTCGCAAGGCTGGTCTCCCAGGCCACCAACCTTCCCGCCATTTCTGCCGCCTCCCGCAGCGCAGGCGCCCGGGTCAAGCGGTATGAGCTGATCCTGGCGGAAAAAGGCAGCTTCATCCTGGTGCTGATGCTCACGGATGACCAGGTGGTCAATAAGCTCATCAAACTGCCCATCCCCGTTTCCGAAACGGATTTGAAGCTTCTGTCCGCGGTGCTGAACGCCGCCATGACCGATCTGACAGCCGATGATTTCACCGAGGCGCTGCTGGAAAAGGTGATGGCCTCCGCGGGTGCCGCCGCCAGCCTGGTGCCGGTGATCGTGGACTTCACCCAGGAGACCCTTCGGGCCCGTGCGAAGACCGATATGGCCATCGCCGGACAGGCAAGGCTTCTGGGCCTTCCCGAGTACCGGGATGTGGACAAAGCCCAGCGGGTCCTGGCCTCCATCGATGAGGAAGCCCTTAGTAACCTCCCGGCGGTGATGCAAAGCGCCAGCGGTACCAAGGTACTGGTTGGCCCCGAAAACGTAGCCGACGAGCTGAAGGACACCTCCGTGGTGATGACCAGCTTCGACATCGGCGATGGGATGCAGGGCATGATCGGCGTGGTGGGCCCCACCCGAATGGACTACGCCAAGGTAACGGCAAGGCTGACCTACTTTGCAGAGAGCCTTTCCAAAATGTTTGGAAAACCCGAAACGCCTCAGCTTCCGGAGCGTACGGATGCCAAGGCGGAACATAATAAAAGCGAGTAACCCCGGAAGGAGCGGATATTGTGGCAAAGAATGAACAAAATGAGAAGAAAGTAACCGACCAGGAAACCACCCCTGTGGAGGAGGAAACCACCGAGGTTCCCCAGAGTGAGGAAGCACCGGAGGCTCCCCAGCCTGAGGTGAATCCCTGGGAGGAAAAATATAACGCCGAGCACGACGCCCGGCTGCGGATCGCCGCTGAGTTTGACAACTTCCGCAAGCGAACCGTGAAGGAAAAGGAAGCCTCCTACGGAAACGGCAAGGCTGACGCCGTGGCGAAGATGCTTCCCGTCTACGACAACCTGGAGCGGGCCCTGAATCAGCAGACCCAGGACGCCGCCTACAAAAAGGGTGTGGAGATGACCATGAACGAGCTGGTGAAGATCTTCACCGCCCTGGGCGTGGAAATCTTCGGAGCCCCCGGGGACACCTTTGATCCCACCCTGCACAACGCCGTGATGCACATCGACAGCGAGGAGCACGAGGAAAACACCATCGCTCAGGTGTTCCAGAAGGGCTTCAAGGTCGGCGATAAGGTCGTCCGGTTCGCCATGGTACAGGTTGCCAACTGAAGAAAAGACCCCGCATCATTACCATATATAAAATTTACTTTCAAATATTTAGGAGGAAATCATTATGTCTAAGATTATCGGTATTGACCTTGGTACGACCAATTCCTGCGTCGCCGTGCTGGAAGGCGGCGAGCCTGTTGTTATCGCCAATGCGGAAGGCACCCGCACCACTCCCTCTGTCGTGGCTTTCTCCAAGACCGGCGAGCGTATGGTGGGCCAGGTGGCAAAGCGTCAGGCTGTGACCAATGCGGACCGCACCGTTTCTTCCATCAAGCGCCACATGGGCGAAAACTACCACGTGACCATCGACGGCAAGAACTACACCCCCCAGGAGATCAGCGCCATGATCCTGCAGAAGCTGAAGGCGGATGCCGAGAGCTACCTGGGCCAGCCTGTTACCGAGGCTGTCATCACCGTCCCTGCCTACTTCAGCGATGCCCAGCGTCAGGCCACCAAGGACGCCGGCAAGATCGCAGGCCTGGATGTCAAGCGTATCATCAACGAGCCCACTGCCGCTGCCCTGGCCTACGGCCTGGACAAGGAGCAGG
>CALYRG010000108.1 GCA_945482615.1 uncultured Clostridia bacterium
AGCCGACCCCTTTCATGGCAGAGGGGTCCCATTACGATAAAGCGGCTGCGGACTACGCCGTAATGTTCATCGAAAGCCTGTGCCACACCAAAGGCACCTGGGCCAGAAAGCCCTTTGAACTGATCGACTGGCAGGAGCAGATTATCCGGGACATCTTCGGAACGCTGAAGCCCAACGGCTATCGGCAGTTCAATACCGCATACATTGAGATTCCCAAGAAGCAGGGCAAGTCCGAACTGGCTGCCGCCGTCGCGCTTCTGCTGACCTGCGGTGACGGTGAGGAACGCGCTGAAGTCTATGGCTGTGCCGCCGACCGGCAGCAGGCATCCATCGTGTTCAATGTAGCAGCGGATATGGTTCGGATGTGCCCGGCACTTTCCAAACGGGTCAAGATCCTCGACTCCCAGAAGCGCATCATCTACCAGCCCACCGGGAGCATCTATCAGGTGCTGTCCGCTGATGTGGGAAACAAGCACGGCTTCAATACCCATGGCGTGGTATTTGACGAACTCCACACCCAGCCCAACCGCAAGCTGTACGATGTCATGACCAAAGGCTCCGGCGATGCCCGGATGCAGCCGCTGTATTTCCTCATCACCACCGCCGGGAACGATACGAACTCCATCTGCTATGAAGTTCATCAGAAAGCCAAGGACATTCTGGAAGGCCGCAAAACCGATCATACCTTCTATCCGGTGATTTACGGCGCGGATGAGGGTGACGACTGGACAGACCCGGAGGTTTGGAAAAAGGCCAATCCCTCCCTTGGAATTACGGTCGGCATCGACAAGGTACAGGATGCCTGCGAATCGGCAAAACAGAATCCCGGTGAGGAAAACGCCTTTCGTCAGCTGCGTCTGAACCAGTGGGTCAAACAGGCCGTCCGCTGGATGCCCATGGACAAGTGGGACAAATGCGCGTTCCCGGTCAACGAGGATGATCTGGAAGGCCGGGTTTGCTACGGCGGTCTGGACTTGTCCTCCACCACCGATATTACCGCCTTCGTACTGGTGTTCCCGCCCCAGGATGAGGACGATAAGTATATGGTGCTTCCGTACTTCTGGATACCGGAGGACAATCTCGACCTCCGCGTCCGGCGCGACCATGTGCCTTATGATGTCTGGGAGCGCCAGGGCACGCTGCAGACCACCGAGGGCAATGTGGTTCACTACGGCTACATTGAGAAATTCATTGAGCGGCTGGGCGAACGCTTCAATATTCGGGAGATTGCCTTTGACCGCTGGGGCGCTGTGCAGATGGTGCAGAACCTGGAAGGCATGGGTTTTACAGTCGTTCCCTTTGGGCAGGGCTTCAAGGATATGTCTCCTCCCACCAAAGAACTGATGAAGCTGGTGCTGGAGGAGAAAATCGCCCACGGCGGTCACCCGGTGCTGCGCTGGATGATGGACAACATCTTCATCCGCACCGACCCGGCTGGCAACATCAAGCCGGACAAGGAAAAGTCCACAGAGAAAATCGACGGCGCGGTGGCCACCATTATGGCGCTGGATCGGGCGATCCGCTGTGGCAATGACACGGGTGCTTCCGTCTATGACGACCGAGGCATCCTTTTTATATGAAGGGAGTGATTTCCTATGGGCATTTTATCCGGACTATTCCATTCCCGGGATAAGCCCACCAACAGCACCAACGGCAGCGGATACCGCTTCTTCCTCGGTCAGTCCACCTCGGGCAAGCCGGTGAATGAACGCTCCGCCATGCAGATGACTGCTGTCTACGCCTGTGTGCGAATCCTGTCTGAGGCGATTGCCGGGCTGCCCGTGCATCTGTATCAGTACCAGGAGGACGGCAGCAAAGAAAAGGCGCTGAAGCACCCGCTGTACCGCATTCTCCATGATGAGCCAAACCCGGAGATGACCAGCTTTGTGTTCCGGGAAACCGCCATGTCCCATCTGCTGCTGTGGGGCAACTCCTACTCCCAGATCATCCGAAACGGCAAAGGCGAGGTCGTTGCGCTGTATCCGCTGATGCCCAACCGCATGACCGTTGACCGGGACGATATGGGCCACCTCTACTACCAGTATCAGGTGCAGGATTCCGATGCGCCGACCATGAAGGACGGCACAGTGATTCTGAAACCCTCCGATGTGCTGCACATCCCGGGACTGGGCTTTGACGGACTTGTCGGATACAGCCCCATTGCCATGGCAAAGAATGCCATCGGTATGGCGATTGCCTGTGAGGAGTACGGAGCCAAGTTTTTCGCCAACGGCGCGACTCCCGGCGGCATTCTGGAGCATCCGGGGACAGTGAAAGACCCTGCCCGTGTCCGGGACAGCTGGAACGCGGCCTTCGGGGGCAGCGGCAACGCCAATAAGGTGGCTGTGCTGGAGGAGGGCATGAAATACACGCCCATCTCCATCTCTCCGGAGCAGGCGCAGTTCCTCGAAACCAGAAAATTTCAGATTGACGAAATCGCTCGGATTTTCCGGGTCCCGCCCCACATGGTCGGTGATCTGGAGAAGTCGAGCTTTTCTAATATTGAGCAGCAGTCGCTGGAATTCGTGAAATACACGCTGGAGCCGTGGATCGTGCGCTGGGAGCAGGCCATCAACCGGG
>CALYRG010000109.1 GCA_945482615.1 uncultured Clostridia bacterium
TCCTGCCCATCATCTCCCTGGCCCTGCCCAGCATCGCGAACCTCATGAAGTGGATGCGCCGGTATATGATCGACCAGATGAACTCTGACTACGTCAAGTTCGCCCGGTCCGGCGGCCTTAGTGAGACCGAGATTTTCACCAAGCACATCTGGAAGAACGCCGCCATTCCCATTGTCCACGGCATTCCCAGCAGCCTCCTGTTTGCCATGACGGGCGCCATCATCACCGAGCGTATTTACTCCGTCCCCGGTGCCGGCAACCTGCTGACCCAGGCCATCAATAAGTACGACAACGGTGTCATCGTGGGTGTCACATTGTTCTATGCGGTGCTGACGGTGCTCTCCAATATCCTGGGCGACATCCTGATTTCCACGGTGGATCCCAGAATTTCCTTTACTTCGAAGGGCAGGTGATACGATATGCATGAAGATTTGAGTCAGTTTACCGACGAGGAGCTGTTCGCTCCCATCAGCCACAGCGACGCGGAATCCGAGAAGATCGCGGCACCCCGCTATTCCTACTGGAAGTCCGTGTTCCGTGTGTTCTTCCGGAAAAAGATCAATATCATTGCCCTGGGTCTTCTGCTGTTCGTGATCCTGTTTGCCTATATTTACCCCTCCGTTACCGAGTACGACCCCTTTGCCAACCTGCTGGACCCCAACTCCAAGCACCTTGGCCCCACCCAGGCTCTGAACTACTTCGGCCATGAGCTGCGGTGGATCCTGGGTACCGGCGCTTCCGGTGAGCCCACCTTTGACGCCGTGTGGAACGGCGCACGGATTTCCATCTCTCTTGCGTTCATCTGCGCGGCCATTAACATGGTGATCGGCGTTATGCTGGGCGCGGTGTGGGGCTTCAGCAAGAAAGTGGATATGGTCATGATGGAGGTCTACACCATCATCGGCAACGTGCCCATGATCCTGATTATCTCCGTCCTGTCCATGCTGTTCTCCCCCACCTTCTGGACCATGGTCTTCGCTCTGACCATTGTGGGGTGGCTGGGCATTGCCTACTTTATCCGTACCCAGGTGCTGATTATCCGGGACCGGGAGTACAATCTGGCATCCCGCTGCCTGGGCACCTCGATTTTCAAAATCGCCACCAAGAACATCCTGCCCTTTATGACCTCCGTCATTGTGACCCTGCTGGCTACCGAGCTGCCCAGCTACATTTCCTACGAAGTGTTCCTTTCCTACATCGGCATGGGCATGAGCGAAATGTCTCTGGGCCGTCTGATCTACGCCGCGGAAGCCGCCATGGTGACCCCCGGCTGGGAGATGGAATTCTGGAGCCCCGTTGCCATCGCTGCCATCATTACCGTTGTTCTGTATTTGGTGGGCCAGAACCTGGGCGACGCCTCCGACCCGAGAACCCACATGTAAGGAGGACGGAACATGGAAGAGAAAAAAGTACTGCTTTCCGTGCAGGACCTGGTGGTCAAGTTCAAGGTTCGGGGCCGTTCCCTCACCGCCATCCGGGGCATCAGCCTGGACATCTATGAGGGCGAGTCCATCGCCATCGTGGGTGAGTCCGGCTCCGGCAAGTCCGTGTTTACCAAGACCTTCGCCAATATGCTGGATTCCAACGGCTATGTGGACAGCGGCAAGATCATTTTCAATGACCCCGAGCTTTCCGACACCAGCGTCAATGTGGGAAAACGGGAGGATGTGCGCATCACCTCCATCCGCACCCGGCTGGACGCTTACTCCAAGCTGGAAAACGGCGCCGAAACCTACAAGGCCATGAAGGCTCTGGAGGCGGAGAAAAAGGCCAAGGCCTCCATTTCCGACGAAGAGGATACGGCTTTCCAGGAAAAGCTTTCCGACCTGCGGTTCCAGCGGGCCGAAGCCTTCAATTACAAGCAGACCCTGGCGTCCGATGAAAAGGACAAGATCCGGGAAGCCGCCGGAAAAATTAAGGATCTGGATAAGCAGATCGAAGCGCTGGAGGCGGAGCGGAAGAAGGCCACGCAGGAAAAGGCAAAAGCCGCTGCCTCCGACACCGCCTATAACGAGGCGTACAATAAAAAGATGTCTGCTCTGAAAGAGCAGTACCACAAGGAGATTTCCCAGGACATTTCCCTGAAGCAGCACGCCCGGAACGTGAACCTGGCCAAGGAAATCTACCTGACCGTGGGCCGTTATGACTGGTTCAATAAGACCCGCATGATCAACAAGCTGCTGCGGGCCATTAAGGAAGCCATGCGCCAGGGCCTGGATCTTGACAGCGACGAGGTCCGCAACGACGTGTTCGGCGCCGTGACCTTCCGGGTCAAGCTCACCGACGAGACGGAGACCCGGCTCCACGGAACCTGCGTGCTGGATCTTGCCAACATCAAGTACAGCAAGGATCTGACCCAGATTCGCGGCAAGAAGATTGCCACCGTGTTCCAGGACCCCATGACCTCCCTGAACCCCATCATCACCATCGGCCAGCAGATTACCTCCATCATCCTCAAGCACCAGCACTGCTCCGAGGCGGAGGCCCGGATGCGTGCCCTGGAGCTGATGAAAAAGGTGGGTATCCCCAACGCCGAGAACCGGTTTGACGATTACCCCTTCCAGTATTCCGGCGGTATGC